>NZ_SLYV01000002.1:0-316594 GCF_004342035.1 Sphingobacterium sp. JUb20
CCGGAAAAGTAAATGTATTTTTTTGAAGAAAAGTGGTGAAATACTTTTGCTAAAAATTGATGAAAGTAAATTTGCTATTTACAAATGTACTTTACGTGATGATAGCAATCCGTTTGCAGTGGTTGTGCTGACGACCTTATTGGCAATCAAGAATAAAAAAGTAAGTGATGAAAAGCTGAAGGATATTAAGTTAGGCTTGTATGATGAGATGATGAAACGTGAAATGGATAAGAAGACTCGTCAAGGACTTTATAATTTTTTGACATATTACGTACGCTTTAATAATCAGGAGAATTTCATTATATTTGAACAAGAAATTGAAAAAAAATTAGGGAGGAACAGTATTATGGGCACTCACGAATATTTATTAGATAAGGCGGAAAAAGAAGGAATTGCTAAGGGACGTCTAGAAGAGCGCGCTAAGCTTAAGGTAGAAAAACAGAAAGCCGAGCATGAAAAAGCGATTTCCGTTGCATTAGAGTTTAAAAAAATGGGTTTACCTATAGCTGATATTGCTAAAGGTACTGGACTTTCTATTGAAGAAGTCGAGAAATTATAAAATTATTATATATTATACAGATAGCCGATTGGGATGACCTTTCGGCTTTTTTAATTATAGCTTAATCTGCTTTACTTTCATCGGTACCATTTCAACCCTTATCACTCACTTTCATTTCCTTCGGCTGGTTTCGGTAACAAACCAATAACTGGACGCTCGCCCTCATCGTAGAATTGTCCATAAGACAATCCATGATGCCTACTGAAAGTAAATCAACTTATCGTGAACTATTCGAAATTTATATGGTTCTAGGCCGAGTGCAAAAGTAAGATTGTGAAATTTGAGCTATCGTCATTTAAGTAGACCTGTGTATAAAAAAAGTACTTCAAAAATATCGAAGTACTTTCTGTTATTATAGGTAGATGAAAAATCAAGTGAAAAGCAACTAAGATTTACAATTTATTCAATCTTACTTAGTGGCTGATAAATCTTTGGAAATAGCCTTTTTATTAGCAAGTCTCTTTCTGACAAAAAGAACAACTTGAATAATATTTATTACTATTACAACTCCATATATAAAATGCAATACGATCATAAACTAAATATACTAAAAAGTTTTAGTTTGCAAAGACTTCCCTTTCAAGAACATGCTGTTCTAGTTCAAGGAAATCAAAGTTGTATGTTTTTTTTTATTTTTCTATTGCTAACCCCTATTGATGTTGTGGTAATGTACTTTCACACTTAGTAATAGATTTACCTTTTGTTTTGAAGTAGTTATTTTAATAGCTAATTCAAGATTGTCTCTTGTCCATCCGTTTTCGACTATTGCTCTGCAATAAAATATAGCTATTTCGATATTTTTTAT
Organism: Sphingobacterium sp. JUb20; assembly: GCF_004342035.1. NCBI lineage: Bacteria > Pseudomonadati > Bacteroidota > Sphingobacteriia > Sphingobacteriales > Sphingobacteriaceae > Sphingobacterium > Sphingobacterium sp. JUb20. The sequence goes on from NZ_SLYV01000002.1 coordinate 1,365, forward strand.
TTTGGTTACAATAAGTCGATTATGTCCCCATGGTATTTGTGCCACAGGGTGTGGCAGAAAGTCATATTGTTGATTATAGAATAAGTACCTTTGACGTATAGCATAAAGATTTCGTCTGGAAAAACCATTAATACTACTAAAATTCAGTCTAACGCTTTTTCTAATTATGATTCGCTAGATTTCATATTATTTTTTTTCTTCTTTCTCAGGGATTATAATATTCCATTTTACATTTTTTATTCTGTCTCTAATTTTTATCAACGAGTCTAAAACGGTATCACTATTTGGTAGTGCCCCATATACTAGATTCCCAAATTCATTTGTGTACGTATTTTCTAATTCCTTCCAAGTTTCTTCAGTTTCATGGAATATCTTGGCTTCTTTAGGATGAATTTCTAACCATTGATTGTTGTTTTTAAAACTCGCTACATCATCTTCTCCAACAAGTAAAAGCATTTCTTCAAATTCAGAGCTCTCAAAAAAATCTAAAATTGCTGGAACTTGTAATAACTGATGTAAATCGTAAGTATGTCGAATTTTATTTCGCAAGTCAGTGATTGGATGTTCTCCGTAAGAAAATCGAACCAAACTCATTATTTTTTCGCAAATAGTTCTGTTTACATGCAAAACCTGAACTTCAAAAGGTAATATGTGATGTTGTTCGGCAATTTGATATTGTCCTGCTAATTCCATCATTTTAAAAATATAGGAGGAAATAGTGGTTTTGTGAAAAGGTTCGTATCGCCCTAGCCAAGTAGCTTCAACAATAATGTTTTCTCTTACTTGTCCGTATTTTCCAGTAGTCGTTTTTGGATAGCTATAAGCGATTTTTCTAAGCATTCCGACTTTATGGGTAATACCTTCTTCGTTAACTTCAGTTAATTTCGTTCCAACAAGATTTGTTATTTTTTTTAATTTTTTATTTAATTGATTTCCACCTTCACCTTCACGTTTCAAAACTACTAAATCAATATCTTCAGAGAATCGCTCAATTAAACCAAAACATTTTGATAAGGCAGTTCCTCCTTTAAAAACGGTTTCTGTTCCTATTGAATCATGGAAAATTAAATGAAGGACATACGTAACCCAATAATCCTTTTCCACATAAATGGGTAAAATTCCCATTTTTTGAGCTGTAAAATCAATAGATTGTCTGAATAATTTTATGTCATTGTGTAACTTCATAGTAAATTCCATTTTTCGGATGCTTTCAAAACACTGCCAACACCTGATAGTTTATACTTTGTAATTGGATTTAAGCTTTTCTGCAGCACTTCTTGAAATTGCATAATTCCTATTTCTTCCAATAAAGCACCTAAAAGTGCTCTTGTGGCGGGTTGATATTTTTGAGATAACCGTACTAAAGTATTTGTTTCTTTTTCGCTGAGATTTTTCAATAGCGTTATAAACTGTAAACAGGCGGATGAAGCATCGCTGTCAGGGATTTTTTTGATGTAACGAATAGCATCTAATAGTTGTAAAAGCGGAATATTTTCTTTTGTAATAGTGTTTTTTTGCTTGATAAATTTAATAATGTAGCGATCTCGTTGTAGAACTGGACGAATTTCGTTCCTGCCAATCTGAATTGTATTACTAACCTGCGTAGTTAATCCCAATTGATTGTAAATACTATAGCCTGTTAGATAACCAATTATTTTCCCATCATCTTCGAGTAAATCTTTTACAACTTGGAACTGGTTAGGCTCTAAATTTCCAAACGGAGTACTTTCGGGTTTGTAATATTTGCCTTTAGCTAGTTTAGCTATTTTACCAGAAACAGCCATTCTATTTAAAGCTTTAATGACTGCTTGTTTTTTATTCACCTCTGTAGTAAAATCAGTATGGGTGAAGACATATCCTTTGGGAAGCCGATCTATAGTATTCGCTATGTATTCAGTAGTTTTCATGCCTTTTTATTTACTGCAAATATATGGTTTTGTCCAGTTTATTATATAAAAAACTGGACATTTTATATTTTAAGTTATAATGTCAAGTTTTACTTATAGACTTCCTTAATAACAATATTTTTGTTAAGAATATTTCTCCTTTGAATCAAAGAATTGGTCAAGTCAGTTGTCATATTTCAATTAATAAAATTCTAAGATAAATATATATAAATATTTGATAAATAGGATATTGGAAGTGATTTTGTGGGGAGTATTTTGTTATGTCTCCGACATTGATGTCGGAGACATAAGTGTTTTATTACTTCGTAGAACAATCCATAATGTCTGTTGAAAACAATTTTGCTAGTCTAAATATTGAAACTATAAATTCATATATATAACTTATTTAGTTGCACTAGTCTGATATCAACAGTTGCAGTTTATCAAATAAAGCAATGAACTCTTTGAAATGAATCGGATCGAGTTCCTTTAGGTTTTCTGCAAATTTTCGCTTTTTCCCTTTGAAAAGATATATCGTTCCTCCTCCTGGCATTGCTTCTTCTGAAAAATAAGTTTCTATGAAACTAGGGGCATTAAGAAATAATGATTCAACTGTTAAATGCGATTTTTCCTCGAAAGTTTCATGATCGTTTTTTAAGACAAGTTTCTTTATTTTTTGATCTTGTGTTGCTGGTAATAAGAGAAGGAAACCATTTTGACCGTTATTGCGCGTTAGACATTTAGCAGGATCAGTTTCCATTAAATGTGGAAACTTCTTTTCCCTTTTCCAGTTAGAATAACCTGCCAGATCGAAATCGAACACTGCTATCAATTTTTTATGAGGAAATTGAATAAATATTCCATCAGGACGCTGATCTCCTTCATTAAAAAGTGACCCTAAAAAATTTGCAGAAAAACAATCTTGGATAAAAAATGGCATACTCTGATCTGGATAAAGTTTCTTCCATGCTATTTCGAGGATTATTTTATCTGTGATTCCCTCTGTAAATACAATATGTTTATCTGTATTTTGTAAATTATAAACGATCCCTAAATTTCCATCTTCCATAGTTATTGAAGCCAAGCCGTCGCTCAATGCTTGTACTGCTTTATTTCTATCTTCTTTTACGGGATATCCTAATGAACGGTCCATCCTATAAATAGAATTTGGTGGCGACAGAGCGATTGTGGATGGCGAATGGGTAGTTAAGATGACTTTAACTTTTTGTTCGTTAACTAATGTCTCCTGAATGACATTGATAAATAGTTGTGTTAAGGACGGGTGGAGATGGGCATCAGGTTCGTCAAATAAGATAACTTCAGGAAAATTACCATTACTTGACGCATGATATAGTACAAAAATTAAAGCCATTATTGTTTTTTCTCCAGATGAAAGACTACTAATTGGTACTGGTTTTCCATTCTCATTATCTACGAAAGTAACAGGAGGAGGTGTTTCTTCATTATTTGACGGTAAATATTCTGCTTTATATTTGAATTTAGCCTTAATAAGCATTTCGTTAAACACATCCCATGGAGTAGAAATGTTTTCTGTCAATGCAGGATAGTACTTCTGTTTTAAATGGAACTGATGAAAGAGTAGATCCAATGCAGAAGAAAAGATATGGGTAGGAACGCTATAGAATATTAGAAAATCCAAAAAAGTTAAATTATCAATATTTTTTTTTGTTTGTTGAGCAAGATTTTTTAATTGGTTTAGCTCAGAAGAATTGGTTTTTTTGAGTGATAATGGTGAAATAGCGTTTGGATTTGTATGTAAAGATCTAGCAAATAGTTCAATTGAACTGTTTAGTGCTACTAATTCAGCCTGTTCATTATCAAATATTTTGCCCTTTATTGAACTGAAACATTTTGAGATAGGATGTAAAATGTTCCATTGCTGCTTAATTGTCTGTATGAGTGATTGATTTTCAGTGTATTCAAATTCTGAACTTTTTAATCCGGGGTAGGAATAATGGATATCTTTAAGTTCTAACCCTTCGTTGGAGATCATGGGAAAAATCATTTGGGAGTCTATCCCCGGATTGTTCATCATCTCAAAATCATGCCTTTCCCAATAACCATGTGCATTGTCCCGAATACTTTCTAGGAATTGTGTTTTACCAGAACCATTTTCTCCAGTTAATACTGTTAGATCAGGTAAAAATATGTTGAATTGTTCTTTTAGTATTTTGCCGTTGTCTAATATGTTAATAATCATAAGAAAAGTTGGTTTGGTTTAATTTTTATTAATTGGTAGAACTTTAAGGAACACCAGTATTATAATGCTTCTTTTATTTTCAGTTGTGTTAAGCTTTTTTGATCTTTTCCTAATACAAATTCTACGCACCCCATTTATTTAGAACCTTCGCTCACATGATCTGGCTTAGGTAACTCTATTATAGGACGTTCGCCATCACCGTAGAAGTATTCGAAAAGTTGACTTGGTTTGAGGTTGAAAGCAATAGCTAAACCGTTAACGTCTTCTGGATAAGCATTTTTATATTCACCATTAAATAACTTTGTCAAACGGTTATATTCAATCCCAGTCGCTTTTGAAAGTAATTTCAGATCCCCAATGTATGTTGAAATAAAGTTATATATCTTGTTATTGCTTTCCGGGAAGAGATTAAGTCCCGATGATGATTGTTTTGGAAAAAGGGTGAAGCAAACGGTATCAATATTTAAATTTAATAGTTTGATTACGAGATAGAACGTTTTTCCTAAAACTAAATCTCTACTCCCTAATAATTTGTCGATTTCTTTCCCAAGTCTTCGCTTTTCACTGTTACTATGTGTGTGTTTTATTTCGTTAAGAACAAAATCTCTAAATGTTAAAATATCTAAATAGCTTATAATCATTTATTTAAATTTATTTTTAATAAAAACATTAAATATATTTTATGTTTTGGTATTATATTTTTATATTTGGCTTATAATCAGTTGTTCTGATTTCAGTCTCGTCAGATAAAACCAGCAATTTTAATTGACACGAGGCCTTTAGGAGCATATTGTCCCAATTTTGTATATTTGTACAATCTTTGGGAAAAGCTCCTACTGGAAACCGTGTCGGTCCTTGCTGGTACCATTTTGGCGGTGGAAAGTAGGAGCTTTTCCTTTTTTATAATTAAAGCTCCAATTTCTTCCGCACGAGACTTTATTTTCATTAACCAATGTTTTATTAACCGAATAATGATGAAAAGTAAAGAGTCCAGAAATCCAATTTTACGTCTGTCGATCCAGGATCGGGCAGGGCATAGCGCTATAAATGCGTTGATAAAAAACAAGCTTCGACAACCGGAATAGTTTGTCATCCATTAAAACCAAAAGGGCGTATCTACCTGTGATGGGCAATGAATAATGGCGATAATAATATAGAGCCATTTTAACTGTCCGATCCCTTGTTGGTTTTACCGATTCATAGCTTCAAAATCAGCGCAAAAGCAATAGGATTTCGATTCCTTAAATTTTCACACATTAAAAGTAACGAATATTTTATTGCTAAACAACGATTAAGCTTTTATTTGTATAGATTTTCTGTATAATATGAATCGGTTTTTATTCAAATTATATAAAATGCAATCACGAAGAAAAATTTTAATACGTACTGAAGACATATTATTGCATTTTTTCCATCTTATTTTTTAACTGTTAAGCTGTTAATAGCAGGTTGCTGGATTTCTAGAGTCCAGCCTGCTAAAATATGCTTAACGTAACACTTAATCGAATGCTAAAAAATAGCAAAAGGGAAAGCTATGCGCTGTCCCCAGAGGAAGAAATGTTTTCGTACCAGTCTAAAAAACGTATTCCAATCCTCAAAAAACCTGTTATGATAAGCCTTTTACCGGAAGGAGCTTTTAAAAAGCGAGTCGTGGAATCGACAAAAGAGCCAGTCCGCAACCGACTTAAAGATAGAACTGACGAGCGCCCGAAAGATCGCTACTATTCGTATGTGCTTGCTTCTAAAAAGGAGCACGAATCATACAGCGCGGTGGTTCGTGATGAACGCAAGGATGTGCTCCGCATATCACTGGTGAATATGGCTATTTATGAATGCTATTTGTTTGCAGTGGGATTGCCGTTGAGTTTTCCGACGGAACACATTATCGTGCACGGTGAAGATAAATCCAAGTTGGTACCGCCAAGAACCAATAACTATCGGAAGCAGTTGTCTGCCCATAATGATTTTTACGACTATGAGCTCACCGTACCTGCCGATACGGAAAGAGAGCAGTATAGTCAGCGGATATTGAACGATCTGAATGAGCACTTTCAACTGGAAGTACATATCGAGAATCTTTCGGTCGTGAAAGACAGTAGGTCTTTTATGACAGATAAAGGTGAATCAATCGAGCTTATTTGGGAAAAACAGCCAACTATGATCATGAAAACGAAAATAGGGGCTAAAGTAGGGAAGACTTATCCAATGTTAGCGGAGAGCAATTAAAAGTAAAGTTTCAGTGTTTATCGATCCCCTTTCTGCCGAGGGCTAAAAAAGACTTTAGAATCAAGTCTCCCTCGGTATGAACTGGAGTATGGGCACATTATGTCTAAAAATATGATTAAAATACATATAAAATATATAAGCAAGCTCTGGAGCTATCTCCAAAAGCTGATGCGGTCTGGGGGCGAAGGTTTTCTGTTGGTTGGGAAGATGATGATGGTGATGCTGTTGGTAATGGGTGTTAAGGAAGGAAAGGGACAGGAGATTAAACCTCTAAAAAGTGGTGAACTTATTCCAGATGCCGTTTGGCTTACTCCTTTACACTTAAACTATTTGAATGGTGAACAAAAAACCATTACTTTTTCCGATCTCAAAGGTAAACTGATACTTTTTGATTTTTGGGCTACCACATGTCCTTCTTGCATAGAAGGGATTCCGAAAATGGAAGATTATCAAAAGCAATACACGGATAGCATAGTAGTTATATTAGTGAATAGCAAAAGGAATAAAGATACACCCCAAAAGATAAAGAATACTGTAGAAAGATATAAAGAAAATTATGGTTACACGATTGCTCTACCCACATTGTACGATGATACTTTGTTCACACAATTGTTTCCACATAATACCATTCCAAATGTAGCATGGATATCGCCAGAGGGTCGGTATTTAGCTAATTCGTTCAGTAGTTCGGTGAACGCCGAACTTATCAGAGACGTGTTGCAGAAGGGTACTGCCAATATACCAAGTGTCAATATAGTTCGAAATCGTGATCGAAACACCACACCGCCGTTAATCGATACTGTAGGCGTGAAAATGTTATCTGTCTTTACAGGTCATGTCAAAGATTATTTAGGAGTTTATCCAAATCTCATCCATAATCATGGAAATTCATTGTATCAAATTGGTAATTATAGTCTGTCTTTTATTCTTGGGCAAGCATACGCAGAGGAGCTGAAAGGTTTCAATTGGGTAGACTATGCATTTGATCCTAAATTGGATAAGGGATTTAAACGGGGATTATTCTCAGATGATGACGTCTTAAACAATTATTGGTATCAGCTCTATGTAGCGGATACTATCACACAAAAGGATGCTGTTTCAATGTTACGAAAAGATATAGCAAGATATTTTAATGTCGAAGTAATTAGAAAGAACGGAAATATTGATATCTATCATATCACAACTGGAAAGGGCATTGAAAAAATAAGATCCAAGGGTAAAATGACCATGATTTCACCTTTTTTAGATCATACTCCAATTAAGCTTCAGAATGTTAAAATCCGATCATTGATAATCATGCTTGCGAAATATTTTGATAGACCGCTAAACGTTGACATAAAAGATGATTTAAATATTGATATCATTTTACCACAGGGGTTTCCCAATCTCCCTTTGGAGGAGAAAATAAATTTATTGCGGCAGCTTGGGTTTACAATTACAGCCCAAACAATACATAGGGAATATCCATATTTTCAAAAGACCAATTAACAGACTTACTTTATGAAAAGATTTATTTATATACTGGCCATCGTTCATTCTGTATTTACTGTACATGGACAAGATGTGGGAAAGTCGTGGATCAAAGGAAAAGTATATGCTGCTGAGACCAATTCACGCCTTAATAATGTCAATGTTCGTGTGAAAAATAGTCAAAATATCGCCTCTACAGATTTCAAAGGTGACTTTTCATTGCTTGTGACCTCGACTAAGGACTCTGTATTATTCTCTTGCGTAGGTTATGCCGACAAGATCTTCATTGTTCAAGATCTTCTCAATAGTCCTCATATCTTCCTATCCAAAAAAGATAATTATTTGCAGGAAGCTGTTGTCAATACGGGCTATCAAACAGTCAAAACGAATGAAATGACAGGTGCTGTAGATGTTCTTACGACCGATATGATAGAACAACAGACCGGCACTAATATCATGCAACGGTTGAATAATATGCTGCCCTCAGTTAGATGGGATAATGCCCCAATACAGAATGGCGATCTACAAAAATTACCCATATCTGTGCGTGGACTCAGTACGATAAATGGTAACCTGGATCCTTTAGTGGTCCTGGACGGATTTATCTATGAAGGAAATATTGCTAACATAGATCCTAACAGCATCGCATCGGTGTCTGTACTCAAAGATGCTGCTGCGGCAGCGATATGGGGAGCCAGAGCTGGTAATGGTGTAATTGTGATTACTTCTAAAAAAGGATCATTTTCCGCCGAGCAGCTCTCAAAGATATCTTTTAACAGTACACTGATTTTTTCAGAAAAAACAGATCTCAATAAGCTTTATCAACTATCCAATAAAGACTACTTTGATATGGAAAAATACATTTATGACAATGGATATTATAAAAACTATTCATTATTGATGCCTTATCAAGCTTTGACTCCTGTGATCGATATTTTTGAAAGACGTAGAAATGGAACGATTTCAGCAGTAGATTCTACTCGGTTAATAGATGATATTTTGATGCAAAACGGTAGAAAAAATTATTCTTCCGCTTTTTATAATGTGCCTTTGACGCAGCAATATGGACTGAATGTATTAGGAGGGAACTTAACACAACGATATTCTTTGTCTGTAGGTTATACCGACACGCGAACAGAACTTGATGCTAGGTCAAAAAAGATTAACATGCAGTTGTCTAATAGTTTTCAGTTGTTGCAGCGGCTTCAGCTAGATCTCAGCATATTATATACCAATCAAAAGGATAGCGAGGGTAGACCTTCTTTTACATCATTGACCCATGGCGGAACAGCTGTACCTTATATGCAGTTCTTAGATAAGGATGCCAATGAGATTCCTTTTGAACGAGATTTTCGCCAAAATTATCTAGCGCAAAATTTTTCCAAAGGCTACCTTGACTGGGGCTACTTTCCGCTATCTGAATATAAGCATGCAAATGTAAATGGCCAGCTAAATGAATGGTATGGTACTGCAAATATGCGGTACAAACTTTTTTCGTTTGCAAATATCAATTTTGGCGCGCAGTTGCAAAATCAAAGGGTTGATAATGTAGGGTTAAATACATTAGATAGTTACGAAACGAGAAGTTATATCAATCAATTTCTAGAATATAATGCCATTGACAATACTGTCAAATATAATGTGCCATTGGGCGGGATCCGGAAATCTAATACCGAGGTGAGCAGTTCTTATACATTTAGAGGTCAGTTGGATGTCAATAAAAAATGGAAAAGGCATCTGATTAATGGTGTTCTGGGTGCAGAAGCGCGAGAAAATAAAATTAGTGGTGAGAGTATGACTGCATATGGTTTTACAGAGCGCCCTTTATCATCTGTACCGGTGGACTATACTGCTGTCTTTTTTACAAAGCCCAACTTTGGCATCCGGCCGATAGCAGGCGCCCCTGATTTTAGGAAAGTGAATAATCGATTTGTATCGATCTATGCAAATTTTAACTACGTTCTAGATGAAAAATACGCTTTTTCTGGGAGTTTCAGAAAAGACGGAGCTAATATATTTGGCGTGTCCAGCAATGATAAATGGTCTCCTTTATGGTCAGTTGGATCTTTTTGGGAAATCGGAAAGGAAGATTTTATTCAAAAAGAATGGTTAGACATGTTGAAATTCAGAATTACTTATGGTTATAGTGGAAATGTTGATCTTCGAAAAACACCGGATCCAATTGCCTATATCGGTTCTGCAAATTATACTAACCTACCCATGTTGCAGATCAATAATCTCAATGACCCTTCCTTGCGCTGGGAAAAAATAAGAACAATTAATTTGGCAATGGATTTTGCAATTCTAAAAAATAGGGTTTTTGGCAGTTTTGATTATTATTTCAAAAAAGGAAAGGACTTATACGGAATGAGTGATTATGATTACACTACTTGGGGATTTCAGGGCAATATCACAAAGAATGTTGCAAGTATGGAAGGGCAGGGGTATGATTTAAATTTAAATAGTAAAAATATCCAGGGGCGGTTCAATTGGACGACAAGGCTTGTTCTCAGTAGAAATAACAGTAAAACATCAGATTATTACAATGCTTTAAATAATAGTGTTTCTCAGTTTCAAGGAAATGGTTATACCATTCAGCCTGTTGTCGGTAGGCCATTGTATGGACTATCTGCTTTTAAGTGGATGGGGCTGTCAGAAGCAGGAGAGCCGCAAGGCTTTTTAAACGGTCAGGTAAGTACCGATTATGCTGCAATTATCAAAGATATCAATCAAAAAGGTGATGATAGTGATGCTATTTATTTTGTTGGAGCTTCGAAACCGCAAGTATTCGGAAACTTGATTAATTCATTTGGATGGAGAAATATCGGTATCTCTTTTAATATAAGCTATCGCGGTGACTACTATTTTAGAAAACCGGTAACAACTTATCACAGTCTTTTTAGGTTTGGAAGTGCTTATCCGGATTATGAACATAGATGGAAGTCTGGTGGCGATGAAAAGAAGACCAATACCCCTGTTATGAAATATCCTCAAGAATCACCATTGTCGGATAGCTTTTATGCAACAGCAGATATTAATGTACTGCGGGGTGATCATTTAAGACTGGAATATATTAACATCGACTGGTCTGAAAATTTTAGAATAAAAAATAAAGATATGCAACTAAAAATATATGCCAATATAAACAATCTAGGTTTATTGTGGACTGCAAATAAAGAACATATAGACCCAGAATTTCCATATAGAATGACTCCTCCAAAAATGTTTTCAATTGGTGTTAAACTCGATTACTAATTATAGATCATGAAAAATCAATTTTATTTCTTTAGGATTGGCTTGGTCATTACCACGTTAATCTCGCTATGTTCATGCGAAAAATATTTGAGTGTGCAGTCGAATGATCAAATGAAGATTGTGACATCTTTGAATGATATGCAAATGTTATTGGATGATACCAGAATTATGAATATGTCGCTTTCTTCTTTTGCAGAAGCATCTGCCGATGATTATTTTATTGATGATATAACTTACAAAACTTATACTGACACCGATCAGAAAACATACATTTGGGACAATTATAATTACTATTATAAAAATGATTGGGCTTATGCTTATAATGTAGTCTATAATTGTAATTTGGTTCTCCAAAAATTAAATGAGGTAGATCAAAATCAGAAAAATACCAAATTATTTGATGCAGTAAAGGGTACTGCTTTATTCTTTCGCGGCAATCAATATCTGAATCTGTTGTGGACATATGCCAAAGCATATGATCTGAATAATGCTAAAAATGAACTTGGTATTGTGCTCAGGTCAAATAGTGATTTTAATATACTTTCTAAAAGAAGTACAGTTGAAGCAAGTTACCAAGCCGTAATTTCAGATCTTCGTCAAGCAGAGGGATTATTACCTGATCAAAGTAACGTTAAAACGAGACCTGATAAGCTGGCTGTGTGGGGAGCATTAGCTAGGACATATCTATCTATGGGGAGATATGACTCTGCATATTATTATTCAGACCGATTATTAGCTGTAAATAATAATTTAATGGACTTTAACAACAGTGAAGATATTCAGCCCAATAATCAATATCCATTTAAATTGTTTAACAAAGAAACGATTTCTTATTTCGAACTGACCCCCAGTATACTGACAAGCCCGGGAAATATAATGGTGGATACGGCTTTGTTTAGTAAATACGTGGACAATGATCTTCGTAAAACATACTACTTCAAAATTTCAAAAAATGGGTACGCGTCATTTTATGGTAATTATTCGGGTAGCTATGCATTGTTCGGAGGAATAAGCACTGCTGAAATGTATTTAACAAGAGCGGAATGCGCCGCAAGAATGGGAAATATAAGCAGTGCAATTCTAGAGACCAATAGACTTTTACAGAAAAGATATAAGCTTAATACATACAAACCATTTGAATCAAATAAAAAAGACGATGTATTGGATTGGATTTTAATGGAACGTCGAAAAGAACTTTTGATGCGCGGTCTTAGGTGGATGGATATCAAAAGATTAAATGTTGAGGCCAGGGATATCAGTTTAAAACGTATTATCAATGGTCAAATATATCTGTTAAAGGCCAATTCCGAACGTTACGCTTTACCGTTGCCAAACGATATAATTAGACAAACAGGAATAGAACAAAATAGGCGATAAAATATGTTAAAAGAATACCCCTAGTAAATAATTTACTAGGGATATTTTTTGATATTGCTTGTTCGAGTTTCCTAATCTATATAGGGAATTGCTAAGTTGCAGTTCTTGTTTTAAATCAGTTTCTATTAACAGGGTTGAAAGGAGTTGTACTCGAACCTCCAGTTTTTGTTGGAATGTAATTGCCTGATGATGTCAGTGATGATCCTAAAGTGATTCGCGATGGATTTAAAGCTGTACCGCTTGAATTTAAATCTGTATGATCCACAGGGATATTACATGATTTTTGATTTGCGCCATCACATGTTTGACCATTTGGCGAAGTAGTCCACATCGATTCATCTTCGACCTGAGATTGAATAGCGGGATTACCTTGAAATTGAACTGTCACAGGAATTAATGATTTTCCTGATGTCATATTACTCGCTTTAAAAGCTGAGAAACCTCCGATTGTTCCAATTGCCAATAAGGCCATTGCGTTTGTTTTTATAAAGTTTTTTAAGTTCATTTTTCAGGTTTTTATTTCACGTGGTGGAAAAAAAACACGGTAAAAAAAAGTTATGTTTATAAATTGTAATTCATAATTGTTGCCTCTATCGATACCTAGGTATGATTTTGGCGGTTTTAATTGGTGTCAAAATACTTTAAATTGATACACCTGACTACTGGGGAAGGTGTTCATTTTCTGGGCCATCACAAATGCATTTGTTTTCATCCCGAATGGTCTGTTCTGTACTGTGCCGATTGAGATTAGGACTAGATACATGAGAAACAACCGCACGCTTTTGCTGTACCCCTCGCTATCACCTGGGGATAATAAAGCAGGACGAAGTATCAATGATCCCAATATAGATGCGCTCAATAATATCATATTCACAACCAGATGCCACTCCCAGGACATTTCATTAAATATTGACGAACAGGTACATGGACGCTTTTCATAAATTCCAGCTACGCCAAGACCTATAAAGATGGTAAAAGCCGATAGAAGTAAAATAGAACCCCAATAACCTAACCGCTGCATTTTGTTACTTCGAAAAGCCAGCAAGATACCGGTGAGTATTTCTAGCATTGGTAGCAGCCAAAATATAATGCCTATCGACCAGTCGGGCAGTGGTTGCTGTTGCAGGGAAATCCGGAAGTTCTGCCAGCTCCATGCTTTCTCCAAACCGACAAACAACCAGATGATGATCAGTAAAATACTGATGCTCGTACCTATGATATTTTTTACCTTGTTGTTCATGTTTCCTTATTCTTATTTTCGCTTAACAGCTTCCTTGTTTGTGATTTGGCGCGCTGCTATTTTCTATATAATACCACTGTGGTGTTTTCAGTAAATCCACAAGTGCTTCCCGCATATCGTGAGCTTGAATTTTTAATACCTCTTGTGAGAATCGATTGATACTAACGGTTGAAGTAACCAAATATATTAGTCCAATGATTACAATTATGTATAGGTTATATCGTTTAATTTGGTTTTTCATGACCACTTTGTTTTTGTTTGCATCTTTATTCAAAGGTAGTGCGTACTGAAAAATTCCATTTCGGCGATTGACGTATTTTGATTTCGGAGTTTTTTCAGTGAAGGTTAGTTGATTAGAGGGTTAGAACGTTATGGTGTCCGGAGTTTGTGGTTAAATAGTTTAACTATTTTCAATAAATTATGTAAATTGGAGCTTTCTTATTTAACTGTTATGATATGATAAAGTCTTTTTTACCGCTTTTTTTTGTTTTATCGAGCTTGTGTTCGTTTGGACAGTCTACAACCAGAATTGAGGCCTCTCCAATAGAGGTTATGCCTGCTGCTTCTGGCTTTTTTTCCGAAATTAAGGTGGAAAATATAGAAGGGGTACTTTCTAAGAATTTAACGATTTACTCTTTCGATGTAATTTATAATGGTAAGGTAATTGCCAGAGAGGGAGTTAAAAAATCAATTGAAGGAGCAGGAAGTGAACTAGCGGCTATGAGTCGATTGAGCTATGAATTGCTTTTTCCTTACGCAGTATTTGAAACGGAAGATCTTTTGACTTTATTAGAAGAAAAACGAGTGGAAACAAAGAAAATCGGTGAGATGAAGTATCTTAAAACACCTGATTTTACTTTAATTGAAAAAGATGAAAGTGGTCAATGGAAAGTTGCCACTCCTCTGGGAAATAAAGTCATTATTAAACTTTATAAAGAAACAGTAAATTAACACCTATTTTACTATTTAGGAATATATAAAACATGCTACACATGAAGTATGGCATGTTTTGTTATTAGATCGTCTGATGTAGATGGCGAGTCTGGTATTTCCTTAAGTCTTCCTCTTTAAGATGTGTTCCTGATAAGCGCTCGGTCGCATGCCCACCCTCTTGAAGAAAAAATCGGAAAAACTGCTCACCTCGCTATAGCCACAATAAGTGGCTGTTTCACTTACAGTGTACAGGGCTAACTTTTCTTTTGCTTTTATAACAATAAGTTCGTGCAGGTACTGTTGCAGAGTCAGGCCAAAATACTGCTTGTGTACAGCAATGAGCCGTTTGTGCCCGACACTGAATTTTTCAGATAATCCACTTAGTGATAGATTGCTAAATTCTTGACTAACGAGGTCTTGTATAGCGCCTCGTACACGTTTAGCAAGATCTTCATTTGGATCAAGCCATTCATAACTTGTAAATTGTTTGAACTTAGCAATGTCAAATAGGCTATAGAGCATTTTGATTATCTCGGCTTCATGACCGGAATGGTAATGAAAAAAAATCTCTTCTAATCGCTGGATCTGATAACTCGTTTTTTCTTTGATAGGCCAGATCGGGGTCTGGAATAATTTCTTTTTATCCCGTAATCGTGCGGTTCTAAATTCATAGAGAAAGCTATGTGAGGGAAAGATGTTAGCCCGAATAAAACCTACATCAATTAATAAACCATAGACAAGATAATGACCGTACTGAAGGTGGACGGAAAATTTTCCTTTTGGTACATAGGCGTACGTGCCATGTCCACCTGGTAGCTGAATATGATCTTCGCTTTTGTTGTTTTTGATAATAATTTGACTTGGGGATTTGAAAGCATAAAGCAGATGAAAATCTGATTTTTCTGTTTTAAGGGGCAAGATACAGTCTGCTTCAGCATATGCTTCAATACGGTATAAGAGTACTGAATGATAGTCCAAATAGGTCTCCATAAGCTGTATGTTTTCGGCTTCGTGCCTAACTGTAGTAGCATCGGGATGCTGTGGCAGAAAGTTGTGCATTGGTCCGCTGAACTGTGCAACTTCGGGTATAGGAAAGTGATAGGTTTTGATCATTGATTAGGTGGTTAGATAGCTAGAAGGTTAGTTGGTTACTTCATTGTAATTAGATTATAGTAATTAGATAAGCGAGTCATGGTTTTTACTGAGTTACTTGTCACTATATTACTGATTACTGGGTTAACTGGCTAGACTATTACGGGTTAGACTTATATGTTACTTATTCTCTCGATTATTAAAAGAAAAATTAGTCTATAATAATAATTACCTGTTTAATTGATAAAAATATTTCTGAATAGGTGTTTTTATAAGGTGAATGTAGGGGTTTTAAGAGGTTAAATATTTTATGGCTTTTAAAAGCGTGTAAATAGAGCTGTTATGTGTATTGGGAAATTATTTTCATCAAGTTGAATAGTAGTGCGATTTTAGGGTAAATGTAAGGGCCCTAAATGAACGGTTATCGGCGCCAGATAACTGATGGTATTACTATTTATAAATGAAAAATCATGAAAAGAGACGAATCACTTATTATGGAAATTAAATTGCCTCAAGAAGTAGGTCAGCCTTTTACGGAGATTAAACGCTATTTGGCCTTCCTGGGCGACGAAAAGAAAAGCGATATTATTTGGCTGTAAAGTTTATTTGGCTGTCTATTATTTATAGACAGCCTTTTTATCAATCCTTCAATACTTTGTTTATGAACCTAACCACACATTTGTGCAGGGACAGTACTGCTTTTAAATTCCGTGAGATTGCACATTATACAACCAATATATATGGGGTGTTCCCAGAACTGACGACTGCACGGTGTTATGAAATGATGCAAACGCAACAGTCTTTGCAACGTCACGTTTTGACCAAAAATGACCGTGAAGATCTGAACAGACAATTACGCGTTATTATTTCACAGCTCGATGTAACGCAACAAGGCTGTATCTGGTTTTCTTTTCATATGGGACCTTACCATTTATTGCCTCATCTATTGCTCCGGTTAAATGTGAAGCTCTATGTCTTGGTGAGCCAACAGGTATATGACGACTATAGCCAAGAACTTAGTTTAACGCAGTATGGTGAAAACATCCGTTTAATTAATGTGCAAGATCAGGCTGCAATCTGGCATATTAACCATGCTCTGAAAACGGGGCTACAATTACTCGTATATTTAGATGGAAATATGGGCGTTGGCCAACAGTTGAAACATAGCATGCAGCTCCCGTTGGGAGATCGATGGTGGTCATTAAGTTCTGTACTGGCAAAACTGGCTCGATATCATCAAATACCGGTCGTACCTATTTGGCTACTCGTTAAACCGGGTGAAGGCATGCAGCTTAAACTTGGCAAAATACAGATCATTACTGATGCAACAGTATTTCTACAGGATCTCTTTCTGCAATTTTATCATGATCTGCTGTGTTATCCAGCGCAGTGGAAAGGCTGGCTATTTGTGCATCATGATATCCGGTCGACTCCCATAAAGTTGGAAAATACAAAGACACCACATAGTTACCCCGAATTTATTCCTTATCCGATTTCAGATCAATATTTTTTATTGGAACGGGTGACAGGACTTTTTTATCCTGTGGATTCTTTGCTTTACCAGCATATTATGAGGAAAATGAAAACCGAATTGAACCTAAACTTTGAATTATTTTAAAAAATAAGTATATTAATGATTTGTTAAGATAATTTCTTGCTATCCTGTAAACCTAAATGTTATTTTTTGATATGCTCGAAAAACGAATTGTTTATCGCTTACCTTGGTATGTTGTCTTCTTTTTATTAATAAGCTATAGCTTTTTATTCTATCAGGTAAATCAAGCTAGTTTTGTTGATTTACCCATTGTGCAATTTTTCTTTATTGCCGTAGCTTATAGCAGTGTTTTTCTAGCTGTTAGACATTTTATGGTTGATAAGTCGGGATATTTTCGGCGAGGTTTGAAGATACTACTTTATATACTCTGCTTATACATGCTGTATTTCCTACTGGTTGTCACTTTACTGTTTTTACTTCCCAGACAGTGGACAAGTTCTATTTATAAACCTCATCTCACTATTTCTCTATTGCAGGTGGGGCTGGGGCTGGCTGTATTCTTTTTTAAATATAGCTTATATGCTTGTTTGCTCGTTTTGTTCGAGTCGCGGATAAGTGCTCTGGTATGGATGGGAAAACGGTTGCTGCTCGTCAAAAAGTTACAGATCCGCAATAACATGTTCCGTCGTGATGCCTCGCAAGGGAAGGTTCGAGCACTGGTACGTGAGGAGGTAGCACACCTGTTACGCAACTTACTGCAACAGTTATATGCTTGGAAAGTTGTTTCTCAAACCGAAAAGCAACATGTTGATCGGTTGCTTCATTATGTATTAGATGGCTTGTCGGATGAAAAACTGCAGTTTGTTACAATGGATCAAGAGATGGAAGCGGTCGAACGGCTTAACCAGATCTACCACGATAGGCAGGTAGATCTGCTGTATCCTGACCGTTTGGGAGGCCACCTGGTACCACGTTTTATGCTTGTATCACTCCTGCAAAACTGCCAGAAACATGGGGTGCATGATAGTTCCGCGCTCTTAGAGATACAGCTGAGCAGGTACATGATGCATATTAAGGTGTATAATAAGATCGCTCATGATAAAAACTGGCAGATCGGAACGGATGGAACAGGTATGGACCGATGGCGTGACATTGTAAGGTATTTTTATGCCGATGCGGCGGAGGTTCTCATTGAGATGCAGGATGACCATTATTTACTGACGATTACGATTGACTACAAAAAACAAATTTGATAAATTATGTTGAAGAAAATTAGAGTTGGAATAATCGATGATGACCAGCAGGCTATAGATTTTTTAAGTGCCTATGTTGCAAAGACCGATGGACTGGTAAAAGTTTTTGAAACAGTTGATCCACAAAAGGGACTGACAAAGGTGAAGACAGGTACCATTGATTTATTGATAGTGGATATGATGATGGCTAATCTTTCAGGTATAGAATTGATCGCTCAGATCAAAGAACTGCAACGGCCAAGCCGAAAGTCCAGACTGGGTATGCAAGTGATCATCTGTTCCGGTACAGATAAATATGCTGCCGCAAGCTATCATTATGATGTGACCGATTACCTGCCAAAACCGCTGGAATATTTACGTTTTGTAGAAGCTGTCGACAAAGTAAAACAGTATTGGAATGAAAGGCACCCTATACTCATACCCAATGAACAGATTTTTCTGGTCAAAGTTGGAAGTATGTACCATCATAAGTTGATACGGATACCTGAAATTATTTTTTTGGAGGCCGATGGTATGGAGTGTATTTTGTGGTTTGGCGATGCGGTCAAGATTGTTGTCGGAAAACCAATGTCTTATGTATTGGAGCGGTTACCTCGTGAACGTTTTATTCAATGCCACCGTTCATTTGTGGTCAATACAGACTATATCGTTGATATTTTCAACAAGGAAATTAAGATGCGATATCTGGCAAATGAGGTGTCGGTCGGTGACCGAAATATTTATAAGGAATTTAGGTTATGGGAAGTGTCTAATAAATTGTGATGCAGCAGTTTAAATATTTGTCAGATGTTCAGGATGTTATGATCCTGAAGAACCAGTCTGAGTAAATTAATACTGAATATTAATTTTCAAGTTTTCACTGCGCTCCCATCAGGAAGTACGCTAACCGTTTATGGTCTTGTTTATGCCCAGTAGCTATGTCAAAAATCAAGCTTATCGAACAGATGCAACAGACTTTAACCCAATTGATGCAATATGAGGTTAAGCCTCTGCTGTCCGATATTCCGTACGAATATTTACTGAAGGAGACCATCGCGCGCTTTCCTGCTGACCCGACCTCCCCTCAGGTTCTGTCGAACATATATGAATTTGTATGTCTTGCCTCTCCTCATCTTAAGGAGCAACAGGTTCAACAAGAAAACATACCTCCTTATGTCGATATTGAATGGATCTGCTCGGTGCTGGATATTAGTAGATCTACTTTTTACGAATCTGTCAACCGCATATTACTTTTTCCAGTCGTGAAAGTCGGAAGGCGCCCTTATTTTTTAAAATCGGAGGTCGCAGCTCTATTTGAAAGAACCAAAGGGATGGGGCCTCATATTTTAGGGAAATTAGCAAGTAAAGCCCGAAAAAATTTAATCGATTGACTATTCCCAAGTCTTTCTTGAATCACTCTTTTGCGTCGGCTATCCACAATTTGTGAATAAACATGCCCTAATTGTGAATGAGGGATTACTTATCCACAATTAGGGCATAGCTGTTGAAAAATAGGGAACACTTATTATAAAATAGCATTCACTATTTCTAAAACTTCGATCTAAGTCTCAGCAAAGTTATCCCCGGATTGTGAATAAGGGGATAATTATTGTGGAAAGACGCTCACTTGTTAACAGCATTGTCTTGCTCATTCTTAAAAAGTGAACCTTCATCGCCAAACTGTGTTCGAGTTTTTAAAATTATCATTCCTTCATGTTAAACGTTGAGTGCTGTCTTGTCGATAGGTAGTCGATCTTTCTAAAGAAGTGCGCCCTTCTTATAAAAGAGCATCTGCTTTTAACAAATTTTCTGATGCTTGTTCTCAAGTTAGGAATGCTCAAAGTTAAATAGTATCACACTTTGATGCGCTATATCAGATATATGTCTTGATTATTGCCTGGAATCAGTTCTTTTTTCACAAATCTTTTGAATTTGTTTGTCCGGAAGTCCGCTCGGTCGTCCGTTAATGTCCGTTAGTGTCCGGAAGTTCCATTTCATGCAGGCACCTCGGCTATGTTTGCTTCATGATGTTCGTCCGGAAGTGCATCTGAAACTAATTTTTTAACGGAGCGGAAGCTCAATAACACCTAAGTGATATGAGAAAGAAAAAAGTAATCCTGGACTATTCAGGAATCAGCGATCATGAATTCAATACCATGATCGGAAAGGTGCTGGACTGTTTGGATGGGCACACACTTTTGACCGATTTGCCCATTCCATTAGCTGATCTGACAACACAGGCTGATGATTTTAAACTGAAGTGGCAGAAAGCGAGCCGAGGTGGAAGTCTTTTGGAAATTGAAGAGAAGAATGAGAGTAAGAAGGCGTTGGTCCAAAGTTTACGGAGTATTGCTTTTTATGTCAATACCGTTGCCGATGGCTCCCGCTCCATCTTATTGAGCTCGGGATTGATTTTGGAACTTGACCCTAGAAACGTAGAGGTACCTGCTGTGGTCAAAGAGGTGGCATTACTTGATGGAAAACAGCGTGATCAGTTGCAGATCCGATTTAAGCCTCTTAAAGAAGCGATTTTGTATGAGTATCAGGTATCGAATGAACTTGATCAGTTTGAACAACCGATATGGGGAGAGACTTTTCAGGCGAGTTCGAGTTATGGGAATGTTTTTTCGCCTACTAAACCCGGTTATGTTTACTACCTAAGGGTGCGTGCACGTAATAGAAGGGGCATCGGTGATTGGTGTGATGTGGTCAGTTTAACAGCTCGCTAAAACGGTATGGGAAATGTGCTGGTGCAGCGAATCAGACAGGGGAAGCAAAGTACCCTGTCTCATCTCTATATCGATGGAGAATTTGTGTGTTATGTATTGGAAGATGCCATTCGCGATGTGAAAATCAAAGGTGAAACGGCAATTCCCACCGGAAGGTATTCCCTGGTCTTAAATACCTATGGCGCCATGAATGCGCGGTATAAACGCCGGTTTCCGGACTTTCATCAGGGTATGATCGAGATCAAAGAGATTCCGAATTATAGCTATGTTTATATCCATATCGGAAATAATATTGGTGATACTTCTGGTTGCATCCTGGTTGGTAACAGTTATGAATTGATCGATGGGGACTATGAGCTAAGGAAATCGAGGAAAGCATATATCTCTTTATATAAAATGCTGATCGACAAAATGGCATATGATGCAGTTTGTGTGCAAGTTGATAACCAAATGCTAGACAGTAACGGAGTAATCTAGTAATGATGTTAGAGAGTGAGAAGGTTAGTAAGTGAGAAAGGTTTAACTAACTAACTAACTAACTAACTAACCTCTAGCTTTCTAACCTTTTAAAAAAAAACAATGAAAAAAATCATAAAAAAAATAAGCGGTGCTATACAGATCATCTTACTGGCGCCAGTGAAGTTACCTGCTAAAGTGTTGAATGTCCTTAAATATATCGGACTTGGAATGGGTATTATTGAGTCTGTAATAGCAGAAGAGGAAGAAGTAGAAGCGAAAAATAATGCACAAATACGCCCTTCAAATGGCCTGTCGCATGGTGTAGAAGGTGGTGCCGGCGCTATAAAACCTCCAGATCGCATCGTAAAATATGACCTGGAAACTGGAAAGGAGATCTTGGATGAAACTGAATGATATCCGGATTTCGGCACTAGGGGGAACTATCTGCTCCATATGGGCAAGTTTCTCCTTTGGTGATCTTTTTCAGACAGCACTCCTCGCTGCGGTTGGGACAGTGGTGAGTTTTGTGACGAGTAGACTATTAGGGAAGCTAAGGAAAAGAAAGTAGAATGTTGATAGTGAAGGTGTAGTATTACTTTTTATACTCTAGAAATATCTCTTAATGTTTCTTTACACCTTACAATAGAAAAGGCTGCAACTGTAAAAAGTTACAGCCTTTTTTTGAAATAGTTCGTGTTCGGATAGTATCATTTGATACTATCAAGCGGTAAATGATTATCATAAAAAAGCCTCCCCCGATTAAGGAGAAGGCCATGTGTAAATAGGTAGGTATTAGTTTCTTTAGTTCGCAGTTAATGCTACTGCATTTAACTGTCTTGATGTTCCATCTGGACCGACAGCGACAATGTTATCAAAGATAACACGGGTGCCCGGTGTGATACCGTTCAAGGCAGATGCCATGCTTGAACTTAATTGACCGCCTGAAGTGGATAGCACAATGGCATCAGCACGTGGTTTTGCAATGATCATTGTAAATTTAGTCACCTTAAAGTTCGCATCAAAGTCAAAGTTGTCCAGTTTCGCAAAGATCGCATTTTGTGCTTTCAACGCCACGGTAGCCATACTGCCACCTGTTTTTCCTGCAAATTTTGCAATTGGATCTGGAATACGTTTAACACGGAATTCCGTGGTACTCAAGGTCTGCATTTTGCCCGGTGCTACTTCAGCACTAATAGAAATGCGTGCAGTACCTGGTGAGGAAACACGGGCATTGTACTTACCGCCTGATCCTGAAAGGCTACCGCCTGTCATGCTAACTTTTACCTTATCTGTTGGTGTTCCTGCAGCAGAAACGGATAATGGGTTATCAACACCGATGTATAGTACATTCATCTTATCCGGTGATACTACTGCCGAAGGGCGTGCCACCTGATAGGTCTGTGTCGCTGTACGGTATTCCTTCATCGAACCATCCGTTTGTTTCACCTGCACAACTCCGGTCCAAGAGAAGATACCTTCCTTGCTTGTTGATACATTATACACTCCTTTTCCATCAACAATCTGTAATGGAGAACCATTGACACTGATGGCTGGTTGTGATTTAGAATCTGAAGCGGTTAAAAATACTTCTGCTTTATAGGGTTGTCCCTGTACCAAATAGGAGGTCGGAGCAACAGCTACTGCCGCAAATTTATCCAGATTAACTACTGCCTGATCCATTTTGCCTAGGATCAATTTTACCATATCCGATTCCGCATTTTGAGCATCGGTCTGGATTTTGGTCAAAATAGTCATCGCGGCTGTTAGTGGTGTACCACTTCCGAAATTGATTTCTTCCCAGCTTTTCTTGCCGTTGACAGATTTTTCAGGATCCTTTGCTTCCAATGAAAAGGAAACACTTTTTTGTTCTTCTGGGGTCAATAAAGCTAGGAGCTTAGCTCTTGTTTCATTGATCTTATCCTTTAAGACGGTTCCTTTTTTCTCATTGATCATCAGATTCGGCGAAATATCTTCGTTTTCTCTTTTAACAAGATCTCCCTTTTCAGGATCAATACCGCCACCTTGCTTGGTAAAATCTTCTTTTAGTGAGCTGATATAGGTGTTCAGTTCTCCGATGATCGCCTGTGCTTTTTTAGCTTTATCGTAGATCGGTTTTGCACGAGCAGGCTCTTCCTTTAATTTGGTGCTTTCAAATGCCGAGAACAATTGCTGTACGGCAGTGTTGACATTTGAGCGAGATGATTCGAGGCTATTGTTGATGTTTTTAAATGCATCCAAGATCGTATCGGGCACATTCAATGCAAGTAATGCAAGTAGTACCAGATAAAGAATGCTGATCATTCTCTGTCTTGGTGTCTCTCTTCCTAATGCCATTTTTATTGATTTAGATTATACATGGATGAATTAAACACGTGGTTGGTTCATTGCACTCAACATATTGCCATAGATCGCATTTAAAGCGTTTAGGTTTTTTGCCAGCTTGCCAACTTCTTCTTTGAATGCTTTAGAATCATCCAATGACTCATTGAAGTTTTGCATCGTATAACTTAAATTTTCATAAAATTGGTTCATCGATTTTAAGTGCGTAGCAGAATCCTGTAGTTCACGCTCGTACATACCATTCAATTGTTGCAGGTTTGTTGTCAGCTTATTCACCTGTTCGTGGTAGCTGGCAGTATCTGCGGATGAATTGGACATCTGTACCAAATTAGCAGAAGCCTGCTCAAAAGCAACACTCATGCTGTCAAATTTGGATGTTGCCAGTTTCAGCTTTTGTGTGAAATCTTCTGTTGCCAAAGAAACATCTGAAATTTTATTGATCGCCGACATTTTTTCGCTGAAATCACGTAATCCTCTTCCTAAATTGCCGATACTTGTCTCGTCAATATTAGCATCTGCAAACATTTTGTCCAAAGCTACAGTAGCAGAAGGTCCCGCAGGTGTGTTCACGACCGTTGCACTTCTGGTAGGTAGTTCACCGGTATAGTTTTCATCCAATTCTGGATATACGCGGCTCCAATCTGGTTCTGGTGCAGGAGGGTTGAGACCCATTAGAAAAAATAAGAAGGCTTCAACTCCTAATCCGATTCCGATCATATAATTGGCATAGGAACCGCCGATGTGGAGAATCTTGAACAGTACACCGATGATGACAATACTCGCTCCCCAAGAGATGGCGACATTTAACCATTTCGAATTGTCTTTTTTCTTACTCATAGTTTTTGTTGTTATAAATGTATTTAAATTGATTACTACTTTGGTTCTTGATATCTTTTTATGTAAAACGTATTTTTCACTTTTTTTAATATAAAATGATATAACAAAAGAAATTATTTGCTTTTCGAGCCACACAGCATATTATTTGCGATCTTATTCAGATAGCGCTACATGTGCATGAATGGGTAGGAAAAGATTGCGTCTGTTAAATACAAAAATCAAACCATATTTAATCTTGAAATAAAAATGACGTAGAAAAGATGGATAAATTCTTATTATATTAATCTTCTCCTTATATCGTTCCATTTCATCTTTCTGTACAGAAAGGAAATTAATTGTTTACGACATTAAATAGCAATTTCAAAAAATATAGGCGTAGCCTTTACAACTTAACTGTAAAAAGCTGTTTCACAATATGTTTTTTCTGATACCAGTCGTTGTATACAAATTCTATTGTACTTGCTTTTAAACAACCAAAATCAGCATTTCTATAATAATCTAATAAGTCTGAAAATTTTTCAGGCTCTTTTAATGTTGTTTGGAAACGTGCTGTGGTGATATGAGCTGTAGATAACATATACCTAGTGTCTATGCTTTGTCTAAGTTGTGAGCTATTAAAATTATCTCGTAATTGGCTCCTTAAATTTTCCAATTGATTATTAATCGGAAATCCTTGAATAAGTATAGCCTCCTGAGATGCTGTAACTCCTTTAAAATGTATGCTTATATCGGAAATACGATGTAAACTTTCTTTGATTATTTGTATATATTTTGATATATCTATCTGATTTAATTTAAAGTCTTGGGTGCATGAGATAATTGATAAAACAGTAATATGCATATCTGTAACTGGTTGATAATACGGAGTGTTATCAATATGACGCATACGTTCTTGAAAATAATGAATTTTTTCTTTGATATTTTCACTAGGTCTAATAATAACCGTCAGACCCCGTCGGGTATCATCTATATCATGAATTAAGCTATCAGTCAATATTTCCCCACTGCGGATTTTCGTTATAGCAGTATGATACATGTTATTATAGTGATTGGTTAGGTTCATGTGTAAGATGTAAATTTGTAAATGCTACTCTAAGATAGCCGTTTTGATGGTTTTTTTTATAATATTGTGAACAACAAATGGTATCTAAGTATAGGAAATGAAAAGTCTCAAAGCAGATTAGCCGTAGTATTTAATCCAAAAAATCGTTATATAGGTTTAAATTAAGACTCATCAATGATGAGCGACGTTTTTATAAACTATATTTAATTTTTTAGCTAAAAGCCAATTTTTTGCTACTGAAATTCTTATATAATTCTTCCTTAAAATACGACTGTTTTTATTTAAAATAGATCGCTGTACTTTTGTCGGTATACGTGAAAATTCGTTTTTTATCAGTGATATGTCACGCAATAAAATGAAATTGTTACTATATTTAGCAAATGCAAAGCATATATTTGTTTACCATGCTTTCAACTTTTACTTAATCTTATAAGTGTATCCATGATCGCTCATGATAGTTTAATATTAGCAATTCTTAATGATTCCCCTCAAGCAACGGCTATCTACGATAACGGTGATCTGAATATTGCTTATGCTAATCAGGGTATGCTGGATATTTGGTGTGCTGATGATTCCATCATTGGAAGAACCTTATGCGCCTGTTTCCCAAATTTTGTACAGGAAGGTTTTTGTTCTATTCTTAAAAATGTATGGAAGACAGGGATTACTTATAATGCCACGGAAGTCGCCGCCAATATTGTGGTGGGAGACAGAAAAATCAAACGTTATTTCGACTTTGAGTATAAAGCGATACTTGATGAGAAGGGAGAGACTTACGCTATCCTGCACACGGCAAGTGATGTGACTGAAAGAAAATTGGCTAATAACCGAATGGAAAGACAGCGTGAGGAGCTTTCATTAAGTTATAAATTGGACCGTTTGGCCAGTACCTTATCGCACGATCTGAAAAATCCATTATCTGTTTTAAAGATGGGAAATGATTTTCTGCTTAAAAATGAAGATCTTTCAGTTGAGGTGGCTAAACGATGGTATAAAAACTTCTCTGAATCGATACAGAATATTGAATCCATCATCAACCAGACTTTGCAGCTCAATAAAGTACGTGGATCAAAAAATATGTCTGATTGTGTCGAGATCGATAAAAGGATCGGAGAATGGATTAATGAAGTGAAGCTGAATTTTCCAGAACAACAGATCGAATTTCAGTTAGGACATCTGTATTCTTTAAATGCAGACAGTGGTGCGGTATATCAGATTTTTGTTAATCTAATTGGTAATGCTGTGAAATTTGCCAATAGTAAAGGGGCATATCTGCATATTGATAGTGAAGAGACAGATCAAGGTATTGTCTACATTTTTGAGGATAATGGAATTGGTATTCCTGAAGATGAATTAACCAAAGTATTACTCATGGAAGTTCGGGGTACCAATTCTTCACATATAGTAGGGTCAGGAATTGGATTATCATTGGTAAAAGATCTAATGGAATTTATGGGTGGTACTATCAACCTTTCAAGTGCTATAGGAAAAGGAACAGTGGTTCGATTATTTTTTCCGCAAAGTGTTGAGGATTGCTAGGTGGGGGTGAGAAGGTGAGAGGGTTAGATCGTCGGATCTCTGTCACTGTGTTACTGTTTGTGATTGATAAGTAGTTCTTATACATCGTGCGAAGGGATTCCCAGCAATTTAGATAAGTTAATTTGCAGGTTATCATTTATAAACATATATTTAGCATTTGTAAACTTTAGGTGGGATATTTTTGATTAAGTTTATTAAACTATCAAGTATTTATGACCTAAGCGTATACACTTGAAGTAGCTAAATTCAATTTGTTGGCATCGATGACCCAATTATTAGATCTTAATGAACATCTGCTCCTCCAAAGATTGCGAGATGGAGATGCCTCTGCTTTTGAAATTTTATACAATTCCTATAAAACCCGTCTTGCGGCTAATCTTTTTAAATTATTAAAATCCTGGGATCAAGTTGAAGAAACTTTACAGGAGCTCTTCGTCCGCGTTTGGCAAAATAGAAGTCGTATTGATCCAGATAAATCTTTTCAGGCTTATCTTTACCGCATTGCCATAAACCTCGTAAACGACTATTACCGGAAAGTTGCCAGCGATAGAGAACTGGTTAATAAACTTTGGGAAAATGTGTCTGCGCTCTATACTACTGAGACTTTACAAGAACAAATACGTGCTGACGAAGAATTGATGCGAACCATTGAAAAACTTCCCGAGCGCCGCATGCTTGTCTTCAAACTATGCAAATTGGAAGGTAAAAGTTATGCTGAAGTTAGCAAATTCCTACAAATATCCGAAGCTGCAGTAAATGATCATATCACTAAAGCGAATAAATTTATTTTTGAAAACTATAACAAATCTCTTCCGATCATTTCTCTGTTGATGTGCACGGTATTGATGGAAGGTGTTTAGTGTGAGTAGAAGATAGGTTGCATCACGATTTATAATTCATCTGGAAATCGCTGATTATTAACGTCTATATTTTTAAATTATATTGCTGTTAATGAATATTTTATGTTTTATTTTTAAAATTTTATAATTCAGAGCTATTGGTTTTACCTGTTACTTCGTAATATCATAAACCAAGCCTGTGAAAAATAGCCCTTCAATATATTACCTCTTTCAAAAGTTTATCGATGGATCGATTAACAAACTTGAATACGATCAGTTAATACAGTATTTTGGTGAGGAATTATATGATCAGCAACTGGAAGATCTGATCAGACAGAAACTGAGTGAAGAACCTAGCGCTATAGATGAGGAAGCAATGGCAAAGACCATAGCTAATGTCGACCTTATTATTGGACAGCAGATCTCGGTTAAAATCAATAAAAAGAAACGAATACGTCAGCTTTATCCTTTTCTCGCTGCAGCAGTAATGCTTGTATTTGGGATATGTAGTTTTTTCTATTGGAACAAGCTCGATCTAATGGATAAACAAACCGTTAATCCAAAGATCAATGATATCTTGCCTGGGACAAATCAAGCCACCATTACGCTAGAGGATGGAACCCTTTATAAATTAAATGATAAAATTAGTGGTATCACAGCTCAGGGAGATCACATTCGGTATGCCGATGGTTCCTCAATCATAGTAAAAACACCCTCTTCTTTACTTTCTCTAACAACACCAAGGGGTGGTACCTATCAGATTACACTTCCGGACGGCACAAAGGTTTGGCTTAATGCGGATTCTAAATTAGATTTTCCAGTTCGATTTGCAAATAATAGTCGGAGCGTTAGCTTAAAAGGGGAAGCTTATTTCGAAGTGACTGCAGATGCTGCTCGGCCATTTGTTGTGCAAAGTAGCGGTCAGAAAGTAACGGTGCTCGGCACGCATTTTAATATTAATGCTTACGATGATGAGCTTGCTGTCAAAACAACGCTGCTAGAAGGAAGTGTACGAATTGATTCTAAATCGGAGAAATCTTTTCAATCTCTTATGCTATATCCTGGACAACAGTCAATTGTAACTTCTGATGCGATGAGCATGGAAAAGGTGGATCCAGACGATTATATCGATTGGAAAAATGGAAAGTTTGTCTTTAGTGATGAGTCCATAGCCTCCATTATGCGAAAAGTAGCACGGTGGTACGATGTCGATGTTGTATTTGAAGGAATAGATCAAAATGAAAAATTTTGGGGTTCTGTATCACGATTTGAAAACGTAATCAAAGTACTTGAAAATGTGGAACTCACGGGAGGAATAAATTTTGAAATTAAGGGACGAACTATTTTTGTTAAAAAGCTTAAATCTTAAGGTAGAAATTATATAAGAGATAAAATCATAAAAAATGAAGAGCATGATACGATCTGGTTAACATGAGCTGGAGTTGTCTTGTTAAAACAAACGCGAAAGTGCTCGATACACTTTCGCGTGAAGTTCAGGTCAACTTGACCGACAAAAGGTCGGTAAAAAAATCCTACAATGAATTAAACTAACCTAAACCAACTCAAAAGTATGAAATATTATGCTTTTTACAAGACAGTTGTGCCCAACTTTAGGGTACTGTCACAAATTATTAGAGTTATGCGTATTACAGCATTCCTTATTTTAGTCACGCTGGTTCAAGTCAGTGCATCTACCTATGCGCAACGAATTACGATGAAGCACAAAAATGTGAGTTTAAAAGAAGTTTTTGAACAGATCAAAAGACAGACCAGCTACGATGTCGTGTGCAAATCCGAGCAATTGCGACATGCAAAGTCATTACGGGTTGATTTCGTAAATCAAACGGTCCAGACAGTTTTAGATCAAATTTTACCGGACCAGAATTTGGATTATGTCCTGAATGGAAACACCTTTGTAATCAAGGCAAAGGCGCAGAAAAATAGATCGTTAAAGATAAATTTGCAAACAAAGACCATTACGGGAACTGTTAAAGACAGCAAGGGACTTCTTTTATCAGGTGTGACTGTCATGGAAAAGAATTCTGAAATCATGACATCTACCGATGAAGAAGGGAAATATGCGATTGAATTGCCAATTAAAGATCAAACACTGGTTTTTAGATTTGTCGGCTATAAAACGCAGGAGTTACCTGTTAATGGAAAATTACAGATCGACGTAGTGCTGCAACAAGAGGATTCACAATTGAGTGAGGTTGTTGTTGTTGGATACGGTGCGCAGAAAAAAGTCTCAATTGTGAGTTCGGTGAGCACCGTGAAAGGGAAAGACTTACGTTTTCCGACTCGAAGTCTGAGTAATAATCTTGCAGGACAGGTCGCTGGACTTATTGCTATTCAGAGAACGGGAGAACCGGGGTATGACAATTCAGAATTTTGGATAAGGGGTATCAGCAGCTTTGCAGGAGGGAAATCTCCCCTTGTTCTAGTCGACGGAGTTCCCCGCTCCATCAACGATATTGAGCCCGATGAGATTGAAACATTTTCTATTCTTAAAGATGCGGCAGCTACTGCAGTATATGGTGCTGAAGGAGCAAATGGGGTTGTTCTAATCACTTCTAAACGTGGATCTGACCAAAAACCGGTCATTACTTTCCGGACAGAACATAGCCAGTCGAAACCGACACGCCTTCCTGAATTTGTTGGCTCTGCCGAATATTTGAGTTTGTATAATGAGGCATTACGAAATGATGGACAGTCACCGATGTTTACGGATGAATTGATTGCAAATTATAGAAATGGAACTGATGCGGATCTTTATCCCAATACCAACTGGATGGACGCATTGCTTAGACCGCATACCGGAAATCAGCGCTATACTTTAAATGTTCGTGGTGGTGCAGAGAAAGCCAAATATTTTGTTTCAGGAGCTTATTTTTCGGAGAATGGAATTTTTAAGGATGATCCTAATGAACGATACAAAACTAATATTGGTGTTAAACGCTTTAATCTGAGAAGCAATATCGATCTTCAAGTGTCCAAGACGACTACCGTAAGTGTAGATTTGAGCGGACAATATCTTTTGACCAACTATCCGGGAACAGGAACGCAAGCGATTTTTAGACAGATGTTATTGACACCTCCTTATATCTTTCCTCCGATGTACAGCGATGGTACACTTTCTACTTTCCCTAAAGAAAGAGATGTCAATATGCGCAACCCGTATAATATGCTGATGAATTCGGGTTATACCAAAGAATGGCGTTCCTCTATACAGTCTAATATAAGGTTGGCACAAAGCTTGGATTTTATTACACCTGGTTTAAGCTTTAAAGGAAATGTGAGCTACGACTACAATGGCAATTATAATTTCAGAAGAAATTATGATCCCAGTCGTTACTATGCTACGGGAAGAGATGACGACGGAAAGTTGATTTTTCAGCGAACAGTGCTCGGTAGTCCGGATCTCAGCGATCCAACACAGGGTGCTACTGCACAAAAGAATATCTATATAGAATCTTCTTTTAATTATAGCCGAAGTTTCCTGGCGCATACGGTAGGGGCTATGATCTTATATATGCAGAAAGAAAACCATGCGAATGCGCAACCTCTGCCTGCCCGTAAGCAGGGAATTGTAGGTCGTGTTACCTACGGTTATGATAACCGTTACTTTATAGAAGGTAACTTTGGTTATACGGGTAGTGAAACCTTTGCAAAAGGTTATCGCTTTGGTTTTTTTCCAGCTATAGGTCTAGGTTATCAGATATCCAATGAACCTTTTTACCCTGAAGCGTTAAAACAATATCTTAACGGTTTAAAACTCCGATTTTCTACAGGACGGACAGGTAATGATAATACCGGTGGTGAGCGCTTCTTGTACCGACCGACTTTTAATATGGCGGCTGGAGGCTTCAACCAAGGTATTACCAGTGGAGGAGGCAGTAATGGGCTGGGAGCTGGTATTGCCGAAAATAGATTTGAAGCACCTTATATCGGTTGGGAGATTGAGGATAAGCTGAATTATGGTATTGATGCTTCTTTTTTCAACAATCAAATAGAATTGACGGTTGATTATTTTGATACCGAAAGATCAGGAATATTGTTGCAACGTAGAACAGTTCCAGCAACAGTAGGTTTTCGCTCTGCACCATGGCAGAATTATGGTAAGGTCGAAAATTGGGGAGTAGATGGTAGCTTAACAGCACGTCATAAAATAGGTGCTGTAGACATTGGAGCTAGAGGTACTTTCACTTTTGCAAGAAATAAAATAACCGAATATGACGAGTTGGCGCAACCTTATCCCTGGATGAGCGTAACGGGAACCCGTGTATCTGAAAATATCCTATATTTAGCAGAGAGGCTTTATACCAATGATGATTTTGATATCACGGCAAACAGCAATGGGATACCTTCTTACAAATTGAAAGAAGGGCTACCTGTTCCCACAATTGGGGGCTTGCTTGGACCTGGAGATATTAAATACGAGGATTTGAACGATGATGGAATTATCAATGAATTTGACCGTAAGCGCGGTGTCGGTCATCCTTATATTCCGGAGATCGTTTACGGTTTTGGTTTAAGCTTGGGCTATAAAAACTTTTATATAAGTACTTTCTTTCAGGGCGTATCAAACACTTCTATTAATACAGGTTCTGCATGGACACCGTTTTCTGCAGGGGTAGATCAATCAAACTATCGCACTTTTGCATTAGATCGATGGACTTCTGAAAACCCGAGTCAAGATGTGCCTATGCCAAGACTACATATGAATAGTGCAAATGCTGCTAACAATCATGTTGGCAGTACATGGTGGCTCAAAAGTGGTTCCTTTTTAAGATTTAAGAACTTTGAGCTTGGTTATAACGTACCCAAAGAATTTTTGAATAAGTACAAATTAGGTACAGCAAGAATTTATGTTATGGGTAATAACCTTGCTGTTTGGGATAATATCAAACATTGGGATCCAGAAACAGGAAATGAAAATTCAGGATTGAATTATCCACTTCCCAAAACTTTCACATTTGGCTTAGAACTGAGCTTTTAACTTTAATGACTATTACAATGAAAAATATATTTTCAAAATGCATCATTATTTTGTTTATCATCATTTCTTCTTCCTGTTCGAAGTATCTTGATGTATCTAATGAATTGGCAGGAGGACTTACTTCTTTAAAAGAAGTATTTAATAAACCGAGCTATGCAAGAAGTTTTTACGCCAATATTTTTGTCGGAATTCCAGATTATTCCAACATGGTGCGTTCAGGTTGGGATGCTGGAGGTCAAACAGGTCTCCATAATCCGTGGACAGGTATGACCGATGAGATTAGCCCCTACTATGGAGATGTTACCCGTGCAATGATTTCCGATAGAAATTCTAATAATATGCTGTTTCATCGCTGGGTTACTGTCTATCAGCTTATTAGGCAGGCCAACTTATTTCTGGAAAATGCTAAAGCCATCCCGCCATCTGGTGTAGATGCCGAGCAACTCGATCAGGAAGAGCTTAATAGAATGAAGGCGAATGTCGTTTTTATGCGCGCCTATTACCACTATCTGCTATTGGAGCAGTATGGACCTATTCCTATTCTAGACCGTTCTTATACAGATCAGGAAGATATCGATGTCCCGCGTAAGAGCGTGGACGAAGTTGTAGCTTTTATAGATGGCGAGCTTCAGAAATCTATCCAAGATCTAAATCAAATACCCTATGATGATGATAATTTTAAGGCACTCCCAACTAAAGGAGTAGCGCTCGCTGTACGTGCTAAACTTTGGATGCATACGGCTTCACCACTTTTAAATGGCGGTTATCCGGAAGCTGTAGCGTTAAAAAATGCGGATGGACAAACTTTATTTCCATCCTATGACGCTAAAAAATGGACTAAGGCTGTGACAGTTTTAAAAGATTTTATAGACTATGCTGCGAGCTATCATCAACTTTATAAAGTATACAAGGCCGGAGTGTTAGACCCTGAAGCCTCAGTTTATGAGCTTTTTCAAGTTTACAATCCCGAAATCATATGGGCTACACCCAATACGGGCTGGGGCGGTATGGACGGTGACCGTTTCGAAAGAAGAGCAACCCCTAAGAGTGAACCAAATGGGCTTGGTGCCACCGGGGTTATGCAAGAGTTGATCGATGATTTTTATATGAAAGATGGATTGCCTATAAAAGATACCAAATTTCTCTCTAAATCTCAGGGTTATTCGGAATCCGGATTTTCACAGTTTAACGGAGCGGAAGTTTTTAATATGTATATCAATAGGGAGCCTCGATTTTACAATACTGTTTTCTTTGCTGGACGAAAGTGGCATATTTCCAATAAAGTCATTCAGTTCCATATGGGTTCGGCAAATGATCGCGTTGGACCAACTTCGCAGGTTTCTCCTAACGGATATCTGCTTTATAAACGCTTTAATCGGAGGGTGCATAAAACCAGTCCTGGCGTAGCTAATGTATTTAGACCGTCTATTATATTTAGATTGGCGGAGTTTTATTTACTTTATGCAGAAGCGCTCAATGAAACAGATCCCTCGAATCCTGATATTTTGAAATATGTTAATTTAATTCGTGAGCGAGCTGGAATTCCAAATCTTCAAGTACTTAATCCTGCAATAGCGGGTAATCAAGAACTGCAACGTCTAGCCATACAGCGCGAAAGCCGGATTGAACTGGCAACAGAAGGTCAGCGTTATTTCGATGTACGGAGATGGATGATAGCAGAAAAAGAAGAGGCTAGACAAGGTGGCGATTTTTATGGAATGGATATGGCAGGAGATTATGCTAACTTTTTTAAACGTACCAAGTTCGAAACGCGAGTTTTCAATAAGAAAATGTATCTCTACCCGATTCCTTTTACAGAAATTCAAAAATCTAAAAATCTGGTCCAAAACCCGGGTTGGTAGAAGTGTTATCAATGAGAGGATTAAGAAGTGGAAGGTTATACCTTTTGGTTAATTTTTTAGTTTCTATAAGGTTAGATCGTTAAATTAGTCTTTCTAAGACCTAATTATAACAACAACGCTTAGGGTTTATTCTAGGCGTTGTTTTTTATAGTAATTAGATCATGGTATTTTGTAATTAGACAAGGTTAGATGGTTAGAAACCTAAAGGGGGAGTTGGTCAGACTTTATGTTACTCCGTTACTGGTCACATGTTACTTCATCGTATTTAGATTGTAGTAATTGCAAGGTTAGAAAGCTAGAAGGTGAGGTGGTTAGTAATTACATAAGGTTAGAAAGTGAGGTGGTTAGACCTATTGTTACTCCGTTACTGGTCACTTGTTACTTTATAGTTTTTAGATTGTAGTATTGCAAGGTTAGAAGGTGAGTTGGTTAGTAGGTTAGACCTTTTGTTACATTGGGAATTTTATTTTTTTATCCTAAATAGATGCTTTTTTGGATTAAAACACATGTTTTTTTTGATTTTTAAGTGTTTTTTACCCGTTTTTAATAAAATGCTTAAAATTATTTTTTGTACATTAGTTTAATATGGAATTAGCAAATATTACAAAAGAGAGACTTGTAGAAGCTCAAAAAAATGGATATACTGCAATTATTACGAAGTACAATTCAAATCCTTTGGATCCGATCTGGATCTTTGAAAAAGTAAAAAAAGATCAGTTTTTTCAATTTTCGGAAAACCTTCAGGATACCTATCAGCTGTGCTACCAAATTTCGGAAGCGATTGATACAGTAGAGGAATACCCTTTTATCGGGAAGGTTACTTTGCCGGATTAGGATCGAGAAGCAAAAAACAAAAAATATACTTATTTAATTATAAGAGCCGATGAGGAGAAATCCTGTCGGCTTTTTTATTGTATTTCGTACCATTAATTTTGTGAATGCTAGTACAGGAAAGAAACTACTGTAATCTAGATGAACTTCATCTCTGTGGCTTTATGAATTAGGGAGGCTGTATTGACTACCCCAAATTTCTGTAGCAAATTTCTGCGATGGCTTTCGACTGTTAATGGACTGATAAACATCTGTTCTCCGATTTTTGCTGTAGTATGCCCCTGGGCCATCAGCTTGAGCACCTCGCGCTCGCGTTGGCTAACGGATGGTATGTGGTCTTTCTTATTGCTTAAGATAAAGCTCATCTCCTTGCTTAGCACCTGCTCGCCCCTTACCACAGCCTTTATTCCTTCGATCAATTCGTCGGTAGATACATTTTTTAGCAGATATCCCATTGCTCCGGCTTTTAACATACGTAATGCGATGCTTTCTTCGTTGTGGTTGCTGATCGCAATGATCTGGGTCTCTGGATATTTTTTTTTGATGATTTCTGTTGCATTGATACCATTCATCTCGGGCATATTGATGTCCATAAGAACCACATCTACGGCTTCGGTTGCTAAAAATTCGAAAGCGTCTTCCGCGCTGTTAAATGAACCGCGTAGTTTGATTGTCGAAGTGTTTTTCAAGATAAACTCGAAGCCGTTGAGTACGAGTGGATGATCATCGATGATAATTACTGAAAGCATATTATTTGATTAGTTCAAATTGAATGTGAAATGATGCGCCTTTACCTATGGCAGCATCAATTTCTAAGTGGCCATTTAAAATCTCTACCCGGTTACGGATATTAGATAATCCTATCCCTCCCTTTGTGGGGTCCTGCATAGACGGATCAAATCCCTTGCCGTTATCTTCTACGGTGATATAAAAATAATGATCTGCCTCTGAACATTGCACCCAGATCTGGGTTGCACCGCTGTGTTTTAGCGCATTGGTGAGCAGTTCCTGCACGATACGATATACAGCAATCAGAAAAGACTGTGGATAATCTGACTGCAAATTAGTGGCTTGAAAATCTATCTTTAGCTGTGGCTGGTTCATCGCATTGCATAGATCGCGTAGGGATACTTCCAGCCCCATGTACAATAAAGACTCGGGCATCATATTTCGGGCTATTCGTCGAAGTTCATTCACCGAATCGTCCATTTGATTGATAATTGTATATAAATCCATTGCTGAATCTGTTTGTGGCTGTACTTTCGCCTCTCTATTTGCAACAGCTGACAATTTGAGCTTTACGCTGGCTAGCATACCGCCTAGACCGTCATGTAGATCGCGTGCTATACGGCTACGTTCTCTCTCTTGTCCTTGAACCATGGCGTTGAAGAGGTTAAGTTTTTCCCGTTGTGACGCTAGTTTTTTTCTGTTTCTGGACGATATGTACCAAAAGAGAATGAGCATACCTAGTATAATTGACGTGAGCAGGAAAATGCCGGCAAACAGGCGTGTGCGCTGCATTTTAAGCTGTTGCTGCTGATGGACTGCTTTTACGCGGAGGAGTTCATTTTCTTTCTCACTGGTCTGATACTTCTTTTCCAGTTCCAGCGTGAGCGCTGTGCCTTTATCTGCTAGAAGGGTATCGAGTACAATTTTATGTTTTTCAAACCATTTTACAGCCTCCTGATAGGCGCCTAGCTGTACCGCAGTAGTTGCTAGATTATAATACACCATTTCTTTATTCTTCAACGATGGATTTTTTTCGATGTAGGGAAGCACTTCACGCAGTTTCTTCATCGCTGATGCGGGCTTGTTTGCTGTTTGAAATGCCGCGGATTGGCTGAATAGTATAGAGGCAACCATATCGCTGTTACGCTGCTCTTTTGCGCCCAGCAGTGCTTTTTCGAAATAAATATGGGCAAGGTCGAAATCTCGTTGTTTTTCCCAATAGCTTCCTTCTACGCTGTAATAGGTTGGGAGGTAGGAAGAAGCTGATACTGATTTTGCGGTATGGGAAGCACTGTCCAAAAAGATTCGGGAATGTGTATATTTATTATTGAGCAATGCGTTGCGTGCTGCATTAACAAAGAGAGTAAAGCGTTGCTCGGCCGCTGCATTCCTGTCGTGCAGTAAGGTCAAGGCATTGTTGTAATATTGCTCGGCTTTACTGTATTCCTGTAGATTCATCAAAGCCATCGCGACATTCTGAAGATTATTACCCAAAAGGGTAGAGTCTTTAATGCTCTTGGCCATGGGAATAACTTTGTCGATAAGCACCTGTACATACTCGTGCGCTTTTCCTTCACGTTGTAAAAGTGCGCCATAGCTTCCCCACAAACGGGCTCGGTAACGTGTCGCAGAAATTTTGCTTTTCGTTGGTATATCACCCTTGAGGAAGTTTTCGGCCTGCATGTAGAGTTTCTTTGCTTGCGCAAGATCGACGTCAAACTGGATAGCTCCGAGATAGAAACTCAGCAGTCCTTGGTAATAGTCCGTATTGGCTTTATCACCCAGCAATTTTCTGCTAGCGGAAACGTAGTGTAATGCTTTTTCTGTATTGTAATCGGACCAAAAGAAGCTCAGATCCAACAATGCCAATGCTTTTTCTTCGGTGTCTTCGATCTGCTGCAACTGCCTGTAAAGACTATCGCTATATTGCGTCAATTGCTCTGGTGATTGCGCAGATGTATTGGCAATGGAAAGTAAGAAATACGCAAAAAGTAACAGGGGTTTGTACATTATTTAATTGATCGTTTTTTGAAATTACAGATTAATCAGCATATTAACAATCTGGAACCATACCCATAGTTACTCCTGATGGACTCCATATCGGTACCAGACGCATCTTGCACCCTTCTCCGTCGTCTCCATCATTGATCGTGCGGCGCGTATCAAAAGTAAGCTTGAGTGACGATCCTTTAGGGAAGGGACCGTTTTCTTCTTTAAAATTCACGCGCATGGTCATGCTAGCCGTTTCCTTTTTTAGGGATCCTTCGAATGACATCTCTTGCTGCGTATTCTTAATCGCACCCGTGATGTTTTCGTCGATAATGCGAAAGAAAATGCTTGGATCTGCTGTGTCCATACGGTATGTAGTGTGATCGTATTTGCCGCGC
Source organism: Sphingobacterium sp. JUb20 (assembly GCF_004342035.1). Classification (NCBI taxonomy): domain Bacteria; kingdom Pseudomonadati; phylum Bacteroidota; class Sphingobacteriia; order Sphingobacteriales; family Sphingobacteriaceae; genus Sphingobacterium; species Sphingobacterium sp. JUb20. The sequence goes on from NZ_SLYV01000002.1 coordinate 40,406, forward strand.
ACTTTAAAATTCATTTCTCCCAGATCACCAAAATCGGCCATAAATACCATCGACACGGAGTCTGCCGTGGCTTCAATCAATGCAATTCGACCTTCACCTTTCCAGGTATAATCATCAGCCCCATTTTGGGAACGAATGCCTGTGGCCGTGCCTTTAAAAGGTGTGCCTCCAAAGGTCTCGTTGAAATTTTGGTTTGCCTCCTGTTCATTATTCTCTTTTGCACAGCCTGTTAGTAATAACATAAATGCCAGAAGCAGTGTTGAATGTGTCGTTTTCATCGTTTTCTTATCACGTTATACATTAACGCCAGATCATCTGTCCGCCTGCCGTTTCAATCTTTTCTTTGCCTTTTAGAACAACGGGTATGACACCGGCTGTATTTGGCGCAATCGGATCCACATTATACTCTTTGCCATCGTTAGGGATAATCTTCAATGACCACATCCAGCCAAATGGCCCGGTCTGCCTGTATTCAGTGCCTACGAGCAGGTGTTTTCCATCGGGCGAAAATTCGGGTACGGCTTCTTTAAAATTGCTTGTGGTTACCTGTTTCAAGTTTGATCCATCCATATCCATGGTATAAACATGGTTTGCAATGCGTACAGCGAGCTGGTTGCCTGCGGGATTGACTGCCACATCGCCCCAGTCGTCATATTTCATCTCTTTCAGCAAAGTTCCGGATGTATAGGGTGGGGTCAAGCGTATGATATAGTTCTTATGCGTAACCAAAAGCGCATTGCCAGGCAGCCATAAACGCTGGTCATTAAAACCCAGTTCATCCCCGTTGATGTTGTAGATACGGACAACGAAGTCGCCATTTCGTTTTAGAATCGTGATACCGTCTGCTTTATCTTTCGAAAGCACAGCAATATGACTATTGTCGGGCGAAAGATATCCCTTACAGTATGCATTCAGTCCCGGGCTCTGGTATACAAATTCCTCAACTATACTGCCATTCGCTATATCACTTAGGGTAAAGCGTATGGGGTATTTGCCCAACGTCTGCTCATTTACGACCGTAAGCTTGTATTTGCCATCTCTTGAAATGTCGAAGTTGTTGAGTTTGGAGTTATCGGGAATAAAGGTGGATCCCACCGCATCGGGTAAACTCACTTTGAGGATTCCTTCGGTTGCCCAGTCGTAATATATTGTTCCTTTTAACGCGGAAGGGTAGCCATTGTCAACACCATCTGGCCCGTTATTATCCTTTGAACAGGCAGTTAGCAGTACCAGATATACTGCTATCAGTAATAAATTTGTCTTTTTCATCCTTTTAAATTTGTTGATTAATTAGTTTACTTAGTGCGATATAATAATCACCAGTTTCTTCTTATGTGCGTTTTACCTTTTTCTCTAACAAATTTAATGGCTGTGTGCTTACTGGTCAATCCACGAAAACAAGGATTTTAAATTGGGGATATCGTTGGTTGGAATTATTTCCATAAAGCTTGGAGGGCTTTAAAGTTCATATTTTATCTCTTCAAGGGTTGGACGAGCAACTTTTTCAATTTTTGCTAATTAAAAAGCAAAAGCCGATTGGTAAACCAAACAGCTTTTGCTCTTGTAAAGCATTAAAATTTCTAGATAAACAGGCCTACTCAACTGCGTATTAAGTCTGGTGAGCAGGTGGATTTGTTGCTTTTTCTTGTACTGGCTTTTTAATAGGTAATGACCGACTTAGTTGTGAAAACAAAATCTAATTGTACGAACGTGTTTCTTAGATCTTTTTCAGGAGAGGCATACCAAAACCCGCTGTAGTGGGTGGTATTAATTGACCATTTTGGACCTTATACCCCGAAAGATCAACATCTTCCGATGTGCTCGTTACTCCTTCTATAGTGACTGTATTTCCCAGTCCGCCTGTGAGATGTGCCGTATAGTATGTCTTGAGTAGGGATCCCCATGCATGAGGCGATGCCTGCACACCCAATTTCTTCAATTCGGGCATCAGCTTTCTCCAGTTTGTAAAACCGAGACCTTCGATATCGGTTAGATGTACATCCAATAGTTTCTTTTCAAAAAGCTCTTGTAAAAGCTTTGGATCCGGATCGGCTTCACCATCTGCCAATAAGGTAATTCTGCCTGTTTTTTTTATATAACTTCTCAATTTTTGATAATCAGCAACGGTTTCATGGAAGGGTTCTTCTATCCAGAATAGCTTTACTGAGGGAATTCCTTCTAGATACTGGATAAATTGGTCAACGGAGAAACCGTTGTTGCCATCCACTAAAATACCGCAATCTGGAAAAGCTTTTGCGACGGCATTGGTAACATCGATATCACGCTGTAGGCCTTCTTTATAGGGCATCCATTTATGACCTCTACCGATTTTGAGTTTGAACTGTCGATATCCGACTTCGTAATCATACCGACATTCTTCGAGTATACGGTCGATACCTGCAGGCTTTTCCAAGGGCTCGAGATCATCAAAGTAGATCATACCACTATAGTAATCGGTCAGATAAGGTGTTTTTCTTCCTAGTAATTCATAAACCGGTTTCTGCAATATAATACCCGCGAGATCATGGAGAGCCATATCAAAAGGGATATGTCTAGCTTCTAAAGTTCCGATATCAGCTGCAAAAACCTCCGATACTTTTTTACCAAGCAATTCTTTTGCGATCTGCTCTGCATCTCTTCTTGATCCGCGGAGTGAGGCCCATCCCATCGCACCTTTGTCTGTTGTGATACAGCAGATCTCGACATTGGGGCCATATCCATGAAGGTCAAGACGTGCATTTTTTCCGACAAGCCGGGGGTATTTCATCTGAACAGTGGAATACTTGATTTCCTGGATACGATGATAGGCCAATTCTTTATTCTGTATTTTATTGTCCAGGAGAGAGGTCAGCGTCATGGCTTGTCCTGCTCCATTGTACAGCGTTGCAGAGGCGATACCTAGGTTTAAGGCCTGTAAAAATGTTCTTCTTTTCATATTTGGTTTATTTTTGATTTTAATTAACTAACCAATAATTCTTATACGATTATTTTTACCCTGACTCAACCGCTTCCTGATCGGTTCATCGAGACATCGTAAAACGAAATGGGCTAGCAATAAAAGCAGTACTATACCTGAAGCAATGACCAGAACCATTTAAGTTTATCAGCTCTTTTTAATACGATAAACGATTCAATTAAAGTATCATCGTATTTTTTGAAAGTTACATCAAAATATAAAAATCATTATAGCACATTTGTTTCAATCGATTTCCAAATCGTATCATTTTTAGCTAAGGTGAGTTGGTGAAGAGGTTAGATGGTGAGTTGGTTAGGTAGTTAGAGGTTGAAAAGTTAGTAGGTGAGTTGGTTAGATAGTTAGTAGGTGAAGAGGTGAGTTGGTTAGAGGGTGAGTTGGTTAGGTAGTTAGTAGGAGAGGAGGTTAGATAGTTAGAGGGTTAATAGGTTCCGTACCATCGGTATTTGTGCTACAGTTTGTGGCACAAAGTACTATTGTTTGTAGTGTTAGCAGAGCGAAATAATCTTATTAATCAGCGATGTTCGCTCTCGAGAGGAATATGGCGAGATAATTTTTAAAAACTTAGTCTTCCGTGCTAGAGATCCAATAGCCTCCTGCTTTACCTTTACCACGATATTCAATTCTGCCTTCGTCTTTTAATTTTTGTAATCGGTGTTCCAATTTCCTGACTTTGATGTCAAATATGGTTAAATAAAAGGGTAGACGTTTACCAGGATTAGTTGTAATGATATCATATAATTTATTTATGGCATCAGTTTCTTCTTTTTCTTTAGCTTTATTTTTAATATCAAGAATTTCACTGATATTTTTTTTGAGAAATTGATTGTCCTCTTGGTATTCTTTAATATGGTACTTGGCAGGTTCTTTTTTAATTTTAACAAAGGCCATCTGCGATCGTTTAGAAATAGTTCCAAGTGGAGTTATATCATTGATTCTAGTCTTTGCCAGTTCATAATCTGTATATTTTTTCAGATATGCATAAATGTTTGTTTGACTGATATAAATGTTATAGGTGGTTTTAAGATCTCGGACAATTTCTGCAGAAGTACGTGGTTTTATAAAGTAATCTGTGTGTTTTACAAAATAGTCAAACATGTCTCGCTGATGTTTTCTTTGTATATTAACCGGATGTTTAGTTCCTGCAGCAAAAGGAATTACATCTGTCTTTTGAGCCATAGATATTTCATCTTCACTGGCGCTAGTCTCAGCATCGCTAAGTTCTAGTTTAAGAACAAATCTTTCTTTTTTACCGCCAAAGCAATATTCAAAGAGTGTGTGTGGTGCTAGTCCGAACGCTATAGCTAGCGAACATAGCTCATAAGCATAAGCATCATCCAAAGATTTTTTAAGTAAATTGTTTATTCTTGATTCGTTTAAGCCTGTTGCAGCAGCTAGATCTTGTTTTGTGTTAAAAAATATCTCAAATAGCTTATCGAACTCATTGGTTGAAGATTGCAACCTAGTTGCTGGAAAATTCTTAAAAAACTGATTGCATATAGCAGCCAAGTCGAGTCCAAGTGCAAGGGTGACAACGAAGAAAGTTTTTGCCGTCAATTTACGGTCTTCTTTTTCTAGCATGAAGTCAACGAGCTTACTTTTTTCGTTGACCATCGATGCTTCATTCAAAGTCGAAGCTATCTGTTGTTTTAAAAGGTTTGCGAAACTCTTTGCACTGTATAATTTCTGTTCACTATTTTTCATCATATTTCATTAGCTGCAACTGCAGGCTTTGGGGCATTTAACAGGAGAACTCCGAATTCGGAATAGACCTGCATGCTATGCGACTTGATATCACAAATTGTGATATCAAGTTCTCCCATTTTTATTTTTCAAGGCCCAACATAAATTCTTTAAGGAATTACTCTCAGTATATATAGCAGATTATTAGGATGAAATCACCAGAAAATTGGTCTATGTCTCCATTAATAACCTGGGTAAAAACTCGAGTTTTAACACCTTAAATATTGGTTTTAAAAACTAATATAGTGAAAACAGACAAGATAACATGTCAAATATCTGTTACTCTAGCAATAGATGCGCTTTATTACCAATGGTTTACTCATATTGTCTATTGCAAAGTTTTCAGTAATTAATATTGATATTTCTCTATGGATTTGATCTGGTTATTGCCTTCGGTGAACACTAATACGGGTTGATAATGATCAGCTTCTTCAGCAGACATCCTTACAAAAGATAATATATGGACTGTATCACCGACTGTTGCATGAAGTGCCGCTCCACCATTCATACACACCTCGCCACTGCCTCTTTTTCCGGGTAATACGTAAGTCATTATTCTGCTCCCATTTATAGCGTTGTTGATATATACTTGTTCATATTTTTTTATTCCTGCAGCATCCAATAGGTCGGCATCAATGGTAATTGAACCATTATAGGCGACGTTTGCTTCTGTCACAGTTACGGTATGTATTTTAGCTTTTAATAGTGTTACTTCCATTTTAAATTGCTCTTAATGATTTATTTGCTTTCGGATATTCGATCTTTTTGAATAAAAATCTGGTGTCATGCTGTAGTAAAGTGAAATATTTTCCATCCATCTGTGCCAAGATCTCATAGGGCTCAGTAATGATAAATTTTTGTTGGGGGCATGATGTACAGACCTGGTTTATGATTTCGCCACTGTGACTGTAGCTGGACATTATATAGTGAGTTTCCTCAACGTTGCTTTCGGCAAGATGAAACCACATGCCTTCACCAATGCCTCCCAACCATTGTGCGTCAATAGGGACATTGTACGGTCTTAAAGGCAGGTCAAGATGACCTTTGCTTAAGTCACATCCTAAGGCTGTGGATGATCCGTGGCTTAAATTTTCTTTGAGTAAACTCCATTGAAACTTTAAGGATTGTTTACGACTCATATTCCAGCTGGTTAGTTGTCCGTCTGCGAAACAAAATATCTGTTTATTTTGATGCGTATTGACAATATTGCTTGTCGGGCTGGGAATAATGGTTTCGGGAATACATATTTTTCTTATGCGTCTATCTTCTGGATGCATACTAGCTTTAAGCATCTGGGCGACAAATCGGGAGCAGCTGTTGTTGCGTGCTGCTAATGCACCGTATGGAACTGGCCCCATGTTGCTGAGGTCGCAGGCATATTGGGTGGCAACCTCATATTCTATCTGGGGTACGATGGAAAATAACAGCCGCCCTCCTCCGTGGGTGGCGTGTTCGATTACAGATAATTCCTGCATTATTTCCTCGATATTGGTGATCGTTGAATAGGTTTTGTCGAAGATAGCCGATGTTTGAATGGTTAGCCTGGGATCAAAATGTTTTGATCGGACCCGACCATAACCACGTGGACAAACATAACGGCCAAAATCATAATACGTGACCTGTCCAGTGTTGCGTGATACCAATAATATAGCGGCATGTCCCACCTTAAAGTTTAGATTTTTTACCAGCCTAAAACTTTTTAGTATGCTCATCCATTTTTCATCGCCATAGGCTGTTTTATCAGGCCAGGCCAGCGGAATCGCGAAATCATGAAAACTTTTGATCATAGGCTGTCTTCTTAGTATTTAATGTATGGTATAGACTGTTCATATAGCGATCGCCATAATCAGCAAATAATAATACGATTTGATCTCGACTGTCTACTGGGGTGTCTGTGAAATAATCTTCCAGTCCCGTAAGAACTGCGGCACTGGAAAAACCAGCAAGCATTCCTGTATGTTGGTAATAGTCCATTGCAGTCTGGATTGTACGGCTACGTTCAACTTGGATAATGTAGTCAAGGGCTTTCAGATTAAAAATACCGGGTATAAATTTGCGCCCGATGCCTTCAATTTTTTCCATTTCTGTATTTGCTTGTACCACACGACCAGAAGCTTTATAATGCGCGAGGATGGAGCCTTTCGGTTCAACTCCAACGACTTTAATGTGCTGGTCTTTTTCTTTTAAGTATTTTCCAATGCCTGATATAGTGCCCGTCGTGCCAATTCCAGCAAAGAAGTGGGTAATAATTCCGGATGTTTGGTTCCATATTTCTGGACCGGTGGTTTCATAATGGGCCCGACAGTTTTCTGGATTGTTATACTGATCGGTATAGTAACTGTTTTTATTAATTTCCGTAAATGCCCGTGCTTGATATTGTGTGGAATTTTTATCTAAGAACCCGTTGGAATTATCGCAGAGCACGATCTTTGCATCCAGAGCTTGTAAACTCTTTAGTTTCTCTTGGGAACAATTGCGTGTGACGAAGATACAAGATCTGTATCCCATTTGCTTCGCAAGATAGGCAATTCCAATCCCTGTGTTCCCACTGCTTGCTTCAACGATTGTATCGTTAGGTTTTATAAGTTTTTTGGCAATTGCGTCCTTTACCATATACCATGCCACTCGATCTTTGGCTGTATGATTAGGATTAAAATATTCCTTTTTTATATAAATATGACATCGATATTTTTCTGAAAGGTAGCTGCATCGATGTAGTGGTGTATTTCCGAAGATTGAAGCATCCAAAATAGTGTAAAATATTAGTTTTCAATTCAATTTCTATTCATATTTAACGGTTTTACATTCCAATTTAGTATAGGATGTGGATATTGTAGGCGTATATCCAATTCTTTTTAAACACGACTCGTATAACGGATATCATTTTTTTTCGAGAGTTTATTGCCCTATGTATCTATTTAATAAGTAGTCTGTTATATTTAAAATTTTACTAAATTTAGGGGAGAAATAACCAAACTTCCAAGAGATGTTGACCTGATTGAAGAACATCTTAATTTGCAAAGGTTTTGATTAATAAAGACGTAATGGCAAAACAGATTTATTGAAGGATCAGCATTATTATAAACTAAAATAGAATTTACAATGAGTTTAAAAACATTAATGACCAACAGTGTTGATTACAACATCTGGGTTACAGAACAATTGATAAATTGGTTGGGAAACTACCCCGTGGAATTGTTGCAAAAGGAATGTCCGTCGAGTTTTAACAGTATCGCAAAGACAGTAAAACATATCAGTGATACGCAGCTGTACTGGTCATCGATGATCCGTGAAACAGAGACACCAAGTTTTGAGTACATGGCCACAACGGTAGATATTGAACTTGAAATGGAAAACTTAGTAAATGAAGCGAAACTTTTAGCAGCTTATGTAAAGGGAAACTACGAAGCGATGAACAATTCCCTTTTAATAGAGTCAGAATGGTTTTCTTCAAACTTTGCCAAATACGAATATCTCCAGCATCTCATCATCCATACTACCTATCATCGCGGTCAAATTGTAACGATCGGGCATCATGTAGGAGTTTTAAAAGCACCCATGATGGATTATAATTTCTGGAACGTGATGCGGCAACAAGCTGGATAGTCCCTGTAGAATAGGCATTTTTAGATGTGTAAAAGCAAATTATTAAGACACTTCTAAACATAAGCAACAAATATATTGGACATTGGAATGACACTCATTGTATTCGAAGTTGACTGCCCGAACCTGATTTTTACTATGTGTCAATGATGATAAAAGCAGCCGCAAACAGCAAGTTTATGATACTTAGTTATGATTGGATTCATGAAGATGTGGTGCAAGAGGGTATAGAATTGATAGGGAATAATAACAAACAATCCGAAGTTACGGCATCATGGATCGACTCATGGGGTATGGGCGGAAAATTATGAATTGTTATGGAAGAATGAACAAGCAAGGTGATATTTCCATATTAGATTTTTATGAAGTCGTTGATAACTCGATTAGGGCTGGCGAATGGAAATTCCAGTCCTTAGTAATAATAGCTTTCTAATAAAAATGTACAATGTTTCACCGGACGGGGAAGAATCTTTAGCAGTTGATGCAAATTATGAACCAGTGTAAAGATAAATAATTTTTAATTGCCTTATTAAGCTAGAATAAAAAACGTAATGTAAAAAAATAAAAATATAGTTGTACTGGGCTAAGAGGAAGTCGCTTGGCTCTTGATAGACTGGAAAGAAGAATATTGACTTTCCTTTCAAGCCAAAGAGTACCTTTGTTCGCTTTTTACCCTTTGCTTTAACGTATTTTGAAATTTTATTAATATATTCAGCTTTGTGTGCGCCAATATAAAATAAAGATTAACATATTGTTATGGTTTCTTTTTGACCAAGCCTTTTATGATTTTTCATTCTAATATTTAATATTTTTGGTGCCTTGATCAAGTCGATAAGACTTCCTCAGTGATTTTGTAAATAAAATTTTAATGAAGCAATCATCAATTATTGAATCTCTGCGTCAAGAAAATGAAGACGGCTTGATCGCAATCTATCGCTTGTACAATCGATCGCTGATTTTTTTTGCTCGTAAGTATTGTTCATCCGTTCAGGAAGCTGAAGAGGTTGTCTCTGAGGCGTTCTTGAAATTTTGGGAAAGAAGGAGTCAATTTGAACAGGTGGACAAGATCCGTTCTTTTTTGTATGTAGTGGTGAAAAACTTATGTTTGAACCGCAATAGGAAAAGTAGGTTTATTTTGCAGATTGATGATATAAGTGATTATGAAGAAGTGCTTGTTGAAGATTCGGATATTTTTTTGCAAATCGTCCGCACAGAGTTACTTACCCTGATATTTGAAGAGGTGAATCTGTTGCCTGAAAAGCAGAAAATGATTTTTCAGATGAGTTTTATGGAGGATCTTACTATAGAACAGATAAGTGCCAAATTGCTGATGACACCTAATGCTGTTTATGCTAATAAATCCCGCGCTTTGGCAACCCTACGCCGAAAATTAGACCTAAAAAATTCCTGTGTTTTCTTATTAATATTTAAGGATCTATTTTAATCTTGTTGTCTTTAACGTGCTTATTACACAATTTTATTTTTGTTGTATAATTGATGTAAGGTTTTACAAATTGTTGTGTTTATATAAATAAGGACTACTAATTATATATGCAACAAATAGATCAGATCGTTTCTTTGATTAAGGATAAAGTGCATGGAACGCTATCTCCGGAAAAAGAAAGGGTATTAGAAAAAATGCTGTTAAATCATCCGAGATTGAAGGAAATTCTCCAAGAATTTGATTCGGCAGAGAAAATCCTAAGTGCGGTTGCGGATTATCAGCAGATTCTTCACGTTCATACTCAGCAGCGTGAAGAGGTCTTATTGGATGATCTATTGATCAAGATAAGAAAACAAGGGCACGACTCTTCAGATACCTTAATATTTCCGATTAGGAAACGTCGCTATTTATATGTTGTTGCTTCTTGTTTTTTAATATTCTTGCTTGCAGGTTATCTGATATTAGAACAGCAAAAGCCGATAAAATATCTTCACCATACTGTTATCTCTGATTTCAATCCAGGAAAGAAACGTGCTTTGTTAAGCATGAATGATGGTAAGAGGCTTGTTTTGAGCGATGCTCATGATGGCATAAGCATGATGGATGCATTAAAATATACTGACGGGACAGTGATTGCTGATGAGAACGAGATTGCGACTAAATTAATGACTCTTAGTGTTCCTAGAGGGGGAGAATACCAAGTCGTCCTTTCTGATGGGACGAAAGTGTGGCTCAATGCAGACTCGAAACTGAGTTATCCACAATCTTTTGCGAAAAATCAACGCGAGGTAACATTAACTGGTGAAGCGTATTTTGAAGTTAAAAGTGACAAAAAGCGCCCTTTTATCGTGCATACGAGAGATCAGACAGTCGAAGTTTTAGGTACACACTTTAATATTGCAGCTTATCAGGATGAGGCTGTTTCACTGGTGTCACTCGCGGAGGGTAAAATTCAGGTATCTCATAAAAATCAACCTGTTCATATTTTGATACCGGGGCAACAGGCAGCTTTTAAGGATGGACAGATAAACGTTTATCCAGTTAATATTTCGGAGTTTATTGCCTGGAAAAATGGTGAATTTATATTTAACAATGAACCGCTGTCTTCTGTTATGCAAAAATTGGCTCGCTGGTATGATGTGGAATTAGTTTTGGATAAAAAACTCGAAAATATGAAAATCTGGGGCTCTATTACAAGAAGTAGTCGTTTTAGCCATGTACTGCGATTAATTAAAATGACTGATGAAGATATTAACTATAAAATTGAGGGAAGGAGGGTAACATTCATGAAATAAATTTTACTCAGGGATGTTGAACTAAATACCGGAATAGCGCTAACTATTCCGGCAGGAAAGTTCAAGTAATGATAATCGCATATTGTAGATACTATATTTTAACTTAAACCAGTCAAAGGTAATGAAAAAAAACAATCTCGGAATGGCAAAACGATTCCATTCCCAGCACTTTAAGTACTTTGTCATGATGAAATTTTTGATCTTGTATATTTTCTGTTCCGTTGTGCAGCTTCATGCTACTGTACGTGCACAGACCATAACGATTAAACAAAAAAATATGTCTTTTGTACATTTTCTCACGGAAATAAAAAATCAGACGGGCTATAATGTTCTATGTAAAAGTGACATCATCAATGATGTGAAAAATTTGAATGTCGATCTGACCAATCAACCGCTAACCACTGCATTGGACAAATTATTGGAACCTCGGAATCTCCGGTATACGATTGATGAAAAGTCTATTGTTATTCAAAGAAAGAAGATGACGGGCCGCATAAATCAAAACGGTTTCATTAAGGTGGATGCCGACCAACAGCAGGTTTTTTCGGGGCTTATTACTGATGTTGCAGGTGAAGCACTTTCGGGTGTCAGTGTTATGGTAAAAGGAAAGTCCGCAGGCGGAAGCGCTTCGGATGTTGATGGCCAGTTTTCGGTCGTGGCGAATGTGGGTGACGTACTGATAATATCTTTTGTGGGATTCAAAAAGCAGGAAATTATGCTTCGTAATCAGCAGGTTTTGGAGATTAAGCTTGAACAGGAGGAAAAGCTGATGGACGAGGTCGTAGTCGTAGGCTATGGCGTGCAAAAAAAGATAAATATGACGGGTGCTGTTGCGACCTTGTCAGGGAAGGAGCTTGAAAGTAGGCCAATTACAAATGTTGGTCGCGGACTGCAGGGACAGCTTCCTGGATTGACAGTCCGAAGTCAGAATACAAGTCCGGGCAATTCTGCTCCTGAGATCCGAATCCGTGGTGTAGGTACTTGGGGAGATGCGAATCCTTTGGTCGTGATCGACGGGATACCGGGGGGCAATCTCAATATTTTAAACCCGGAAGATATTGAAAACGTTTCGGTGCTCAAAGATGCTGCTTCGTCTTCTATCTATGGTGTTCGCGGAGCAAATGGAGTGATATTAATCACCACTAAAAAGGGTAAGGCGGGTACAACGAGTCTTAATTTTAATAGTTACTATGGACTCCAGACCCCTACGGCTTTACCAAATTTTTTAGGTTCTGTCGATTATATGTTGCTGCAGAATGAAGCAAACCGCAATGCTAATCAAGGACCTACTTATAGTGAAAAAGATATCGAAACGGCCCGCAACGGAACTGATCTTAATTATTTTGCAAATACCGATTGGATCGATGAAGTATATAAGAGGAATGCTAAGCAACAAAATTATAATTTGAGCCTACAGGGCGGTACGGAAAAGAGTCGTTATTATGCTTCATATGGATACCTTGGCGAGGGTGGACTGGTTGTAGGTGATAATTTTAAAGCAGGACGTCATAATGCCCGTTTACGATTAAATACGGAGCTGATCGATCGTGTCAAGATAGATGCTAACTTGGGTTACATTGACCGTGGTTATTACGGTTCTGCATCGGGGACAGGTGCACTTTCTGGTGCAACTTCAATACGTCCCTTGGTTCCAGTAAGATTTTCAAATGGAAGCTGGGGATATCATGGTGGTCAAAGTAATCCAGTCGCGGTGGCAACCGATGGCGGTACCAACCGTTTTACTTCGCAAGAAATTACAGCCAATATCGCAGCTACTCTTAACCTGATGAAAGGTCTCGATATCAAAGGCCAATATGGTTTGGTAAAATATAATTCGAAGCGAAATACACTGCTTAAGACAATCAACTATTTTAGTCCCGATGATAATAAATTGATCTATCAGACCAATAATCCTAATAGTATCAAAATGGATCATTACGCTGGCACTTATCAAACATTCGTGGGTACCGCTAATTATATAACAACTATTCAAGATAAACATAACATCACCGGATTGTTGGGGTTTTCAGTAGAAGAAACTATTGGAAATGATTTTTGGGCTTCAAGACAAAATCTTCCTGTTCAGGAACTGGAATCTCTTGCGGTAGGTACGGACAACCAGTTGAACAGTAGCTCCAGCAATCAGAATGCACTAATGTCTTTTTTTGGAAGACTAAATTACGACTACAAAAGCAAATATCTGCTGGAAGGTAACTTCCGTCGTGATGGTTCTTCCCGCTTCCATAAGGATGTACGATGGAACTGGTTTGGATCTTTCTCTGCTGGTTGGGTATTGAGTGAAGAGCATTTCTTTGAAAAAATGAAGGGATTCTGGGATCTGGCTAAAATCCGATTCTCGTATGGTACACAAGGAAACGATAAAGTAGGACGTGATTTTCCTTATATGGCGACCTTGGCCTCTGTACAGATGACGAGTAACAATCCAATCGGTGATGAGGGACAGGTGGGCTTTAGGCAAACGTTTATTCCAAACCAATTTATTACTTGGGAATCTGCTGAAAAAACAAATGCGGGGATAGATCTTGCATTTTTAAATAGTCGGTTAAGTTTGACTGGTGAATATTTTATTAATAATACGAATGCGATCATTTTAAACCCGCCATTACCTGATGTGATCGGTGTGGGTACTGCTTATCCTGCACAAAACTCCGGTTCAGTACAAAACAAAGGCTGGGAACTGGTTATCGGTTGGCGTGACCAAGTGGGAGATTTCAGGTATGCCGCCAATTTTAACCTTTCTGATGTGAAAAATAAGATTACCAAGCTGGAAAATTTCGCGAATAACCTTGGGGATCAAGTTCGATTGGAGGGATATCCTTTGGATGCTTTTTATGGATTTGTGGCTGATCGAATTGCGCAAGAAAGTGATTTTAATCTTGTTGATGGAAAATATGTTCCTAAGTTTCCTTTTCAAAAGGGTGATCTGGTAGCTCCAGGCGATTTGATTTATAAACCTGCCGATGCGGATGCGACAGAAATAACTGTATTGAAGGATCGTGTAATCTTGGGAAGTGAAATTCCACGCTATACTTACGGATTTAGAGGTGATCTGGACTATAAGGGCATTGATTTTAGTTTCTTCCTGCAAGGGGTGGGCAAGGCTGATGGATATTTGGGCGGTGCGGCGCGCCATCCTTTTATCAACAACAGTGCTATGCCACAAGATGTGCATCTGGATCGATGGACCCCAGAAAATACCGATGCTTCTTATCCAAGATTGGTTTATATGCGTACCCATAATACACGATTATCATCCAAATGGTTAGAAGATGCGTCATACCTCAGGTTAAAAAATATACAGATCGGGTATACTTTTCCAACAACTATGATGGAAAGAATCAGAGTTTCCAAACTGAGAATATATTTCTCTGCGGATAATCTCTTCACCAAAACTAACTTCTATAAAGGTTATGATCCTGAAATACCTGCGGGTAATACTGGCGGTTATTATCCGCAAGTTAAAACTTATGTTGTCGGTCTAAATTTCAACCTTAAATAGTCAAGATCATGTTACTTCAAAAATATAAAAATAATACACGAAGAGTGATGCTATTGCTTATAGGCATGGCTTCGCTAAGCAGCTGTAATAAATTTCTGGATCGCTATCCGCAAGATGAAATCGTTGATGATACTTACTGGAAGACGCAAGAGCAGTTGGAGATGGCGGTTACAGCTATCTACTCGCGCGTAAAAGCGAAGAATATTGTCGATATGGAAAATTTGGCCGAAAATACGATGTGGCCAACAACAACAGAATATAAAGATATCGGTTCTGGTGTATTTCCGGTCACTCAACCTACAGTGGATGCTGAATGGCGCAATATGTACCGCGATATCCGAGAATGTAATGTCTTTTTGGAAAAGTACAAAAATGCGGAAGAAACAACTCCTGGAGCTAATGAACGACTTGCCGCAGAAGTTCGTGTGATCAGAGCTTTGGGATATAGCTTTTTGACTTCTTTTTATGGAGATATTCCTTTGTCTTTAGTACCACTGAATCCAGGTGATCCGGAGTTATATGATGCAAGAACACCGCAAGCAGAAGTGGTTGATTTTCTACTTAAGGAATTGGATGTGGCTGCAGCTGTTCTCCCTAAGGAGATTCCTGCCGGGGATAATTTGGGGCGTATCAGCAAAGGTACTGCACTAGCCTTAAAAGCGCGCATTGCGCTAGCGTATGGACGATATGAAATCGCTGAGAAAGCAGCTAAAGATGTTATGGATCTGGGCGTTTATAAGCTGTATACAACAGGGAATCCGAAAACTGCTTATCAAGACCTGTTTACGCGGAGTGGTAAACTGGCTATGGGAAAAAATCAGGAGACACTTTTTGCAAGGTTGCATAAAATGGATATTATTATGCATAATTTAAGTAGGGAGATTCACGTACCTGATCAGTTTGCTCGTTTTGTGCCGACAAAATCGCTGGTTGATTCCTACTTATCATCTGATGGTTTACCGATCGAAAAATCACCGCTGTATCAGGATGATACCTATGCAGATGTCTTCAAAAACAGAGATCCGAGAATGACCCAGACGATCTTGGTGCCGGGAGATAAATGGGGCGGACGTTATGATGGTAGACCGATTGCGAGCAATCCTGATCCAACTATCTTTCAAGTTCCTAAATTTAGCCAAGATGGTCGTGGATCGGTTACCACAACTGGCTATTATTATAAAAAATATGTGGAGCTATCTGCTGTTCCAAATTATAACAGAGATGATAATGATATTCATCATATTCGGTATGCAGAAGTGTTGCTAACCTATGCGGAAGCGCGGATGGAACAGGGGAAACTGACTCAGGCTGATCTTGATATCTCAATCAATTTGTTGCGTGACCGTGTAGGTATGAAACGTATGGAGCTGAGTTTTTTAGCGCAACACGGCATGGATATACGCACGGAGATCCGCAGGGAGCGACGGGTGGAACTTGTACTTGAGGGGCAAAGATACTTTGATGTACGTAGATGGAAGGAAGGAAGCCGCCTTGCTGCTGACATAGAAGGAGTAAAAGCTTCGTGGTTCCCACAATTAGCGAGTGCCGCTTACCGTAAAAATAAAGATGGGTTTTTGATCGTGCAGTGGAACCGTGCTTTTGAAAATCCAAAAAACTACCTATGGCCTGTGCCACAGACGCAGTGGGAAAGAAATCCAAATCTGGGACAAAATCCCGGATGGTAGAATGCTAAATTAAATCAGATCTCTTCTAAAAGTAATATGGTTTAATTACTTTAAACAAAAAGGCTGCTTAGATCAATTTAAGCAGCCTTTCTTGTGTCAATAGTCTCACCATGGAGTAATACTACCATACTGCTGGTATGCAGTATGGTGCTTTAGTATGTTTAATTTGTTGCTCCTTGATTAGCCATTAATGGCCAGCCTGGATTTTGGTAAATGCTGGACGATTCCGGCGAGCCGTCTGGTGAAGTTATGGTAAAGTGGCTCATAGCAATTGGATTTAAATAATGTGCACTGATCCATTTATACCCATCGAGGACTAAATTGGTTGCCGCTAAGTTTATGCGGTAAGGTCTAAGATAATTGCTTTCAGACTGCAGGGAAACATTAGCTGTTTTTCCTGAAGTATTTGGCTGTATCAACGATGAAGCACCTTTTTCATCTTTATACCATTCTTGCATAGGTCCCCATATTTTCATGCCTTCAACAATATAAGGTTTTGCCGCAAGTTGGTCTAATGCTCTCCAGCGTTTTAGATCTGCAAAGCGCAGGCCCTCAGCAACTAATTCCAGGCGTCTTTCTCTCCGGATATTATATAAAACTTTATCAGATAATAATTGTCCGGCAGAATAGGCCCCGAAATCACCTTTTGCTTCCATATTCATATCGGTATTATTGACTGTATTCATATAGTCGGTGTTGACTCCAGCACGCTCCCTGATTTGCGTCCAGTATGCCTGCGCCTTAGCATTGACCGAACCATTTTTAAGGTAACTGGCTTCGATATAATTTAAGTAAGCTTCAACGGCTCTGAATACAATAGAACCGGTGGTGCTTGTTGCACCTTCGGATTGTGCAATTAGGTAATTGAACCCTTTCTTAAGGGCATAACCTGTTACATATCGAGTTTCAGCAATACCCAAAATATCCGGTTTTCCTTCTACGATATCTTGCCCATTGGTATTCTTTCGATCGGTATAGCTTAACTCTCCCGGAGCTTTCATAAAGATCTGTAAACGGTTATCGCGGTCAATCTTTACATCGCTGATTAAATTATCGCCCTTATATCCTGAAGTTGCAGCATAAATCGGTAATCCATTGGCCATGGTAAAATTTTCGACTAATCCTTTTGCATATCCCGAATTCCCTGCATTTCTGTTCATGTAATGGTTTACAGTATGCGTAACATTTAAAGGTAGGCTATATTGCCTCCAAAGAAGCACTTCACTATAGGCATTTAGGTCAAAATCACCAAACATCTTGAAGTAAGGATTATTGGATGAATTAAAGCCATTATCTTTTGTATTGTTAACTAATGCTACTCCATCTGCTACCAACTGCGCAGACTCCATGGCCTGTGTCAGGAAGTAGTCGATTTCCTGATCGATGTTCATGGCGAAATTAGCATTTGATTTTGCTCCTGGCCATCCCGGTCCGCCGGGTACTAAAGCAGTTCCTTTATGGTATTTTAACCAAGTTGCTTCATGGAGTGCCACACGGGATTTTAACAATAGTGCTACATTTTTGGTGATCCGAGTTTTTCCGGAAGCAGTTGTTGTACTGAGTAAAGTAGCCGCTGAATCCAGATCTGCGATAATAAAACGGGCAACTTCGTTTCGGGGTTTACGAGTGGAAATGACGGTTAATTCCTCCAGATTATCTTTTACGGTATTTTTTAAGATGGGGAAATCTCCCAATGCCTGTACTTTGTTGAAGTATTCATAAGCCCGTAAGAAATAGGCTTCACCGATATAATGCTCAATATTGAGCTTATTGCCGGTTATGCTGTTACTTTTCCATTTGGGAAGTACCGATTCGAGGAAATAATTGACCTGACGGATATTCGTAAAATCCCAGTCTCCACCTGTAGCGCCTACCCGCCATTCGCCAGGTACCCAACGTGTCGCATAGCCCGAAGTCACTTGATTGTCTGTCCCGTTATCATTAGCAAATGTACCTAATCCCCAACCTCCATGTGTTGGGAAATTGTAACGGGTAATGGTATATGCCGCGAGATCAGCTTCTGTATTTAAGTACTCTGAGGGTGTTACATCGGACAAAGGTGCTCTATCCAAATATTTATTACAGGATAATAATGTACTAAAGGCAAGTACCGTTGCGCAGAGTTGTTGTATCTTATTTATATAGCTCTTTTTCATTATTCAAATCATTAAAAATTCACACTTAATCCAAAAGAATAGATGGTTGAGAACGGGTATGATTTACCATCGTTCCATCCTCCTAAACCAACCGTCTCCGGGTCAAATACTTTTGCCATTTTTGTAAATGTCAATAGATTCTCTCCGGAAGCATATACACGGATTTTTGACAGTCCGATCTTTGATAATAAAGCAGGGTTGAAGGTATAGCCGAGCTGCGCATTTTTTAACCGTAGATAAGCGGCATTCTGTATATATCGTGTCTGGGTCTGCTGGTTCTTTTGGGTGTTGAAATAAGGTCTTGGTAGGTAGGCATCGGTGTTGATCCCCAGCACATCGTTCTGTACCATCACTGAATTCTCGTCCCTAAAGAAATCCATGTTTTCCTGGAAACCTGCCGATTGCCACATACCGCCATTGGCACCCCAGAAATAAGGTCCGTTGGGCACGTGATCCCGTTTTCCAATTCCCTGAAGAAATATCCTAACGTCAAATCCTTTATAATTGGCAGTAAGATCTAAACTGTATCTAAAGCGGGGTAGGCTATTGCCGATTATGCTCATATCACCTGGATTGGACAAGGTACTTGCTCCATTATTTACCTGTCCATCTCCATTTTTATCCAAATACATAACATCTCCTGCTTGCCATTTGGTAGCGAAGGATTGTTTGGTATTGGCAATATGTGCATCCATCTGCTCCTGAGTCTGTGCGATACCTAGCGTTGTATAACCCCAGAGCTCTCCGTTCTTTTTACCGTTATACCATTGGGTAAAATTTCCGGTTGAATTAGGGTATTTGGTGATGGTCTGTTGATCGTCTGATAATACAGCACGTACGCCATAGTTGAAATCTCCGATATCGTCTTTCCATGAAAGTTCAACTTCAAACCCTTTAGAGTACATTTCTGAATTATTGATGCGAGGTACCGCTGTTCCTAAAATCGCAGGTAGATCGGGTGCTGGACCAATCATGTCATAGGTATTTCTTTTATAGAGATCAAATGCGAGTCCTAAACGATTATTCAGGGCCGCGACATCTAATCCTAGATTCCAGCTGGAAACGCGTTCCCAGGTTAAAGAAGAGGAGATTAAATTTGGAGCACTTGCCGAATTTGGTTTCACACCATTGAGTAACCAGCTACCCTGTCCCGCTGTAACCGGCATGATGGAATAGAAAGGATACCAGTTGTCTGTTCCTTGATTCCCTAGTTCTCCATATGATCCTCTAAGTTTGAATAAGGATATTTCAGATTTTAGAGGCCAGAAGGCTTCGTTGGAGATATTCCAGCCTGCAGAAAATGAAGGGAAGAGATTCCATCTTAGGTCTTTCGGAAATCGGGATGAACCATCATAACGGGCATTTAATTCCAATAGGTAACGGTCTTTATAGCTATAATTGACCCTGCTAAAAAATCCTGCAATAGCCCAGTGCTGATAACCACCATTGGTTTTTGGATCTAATGTTGCGGTATTTAACGTAGGGATATCGTCTGTGATCAAACCGCTCATATTACCGCTTAGCGTTCTGTACTTATTCAATTCTGAATTGAATCCTGCCAGAACTGTAAACTGGTGGTCTTCGGCAATATTGAAACTATAGTCTGAAAATAAATTGGTACTGAAGTATTCATCTTTTCGAGCAGTTTCCGCGACACTGGTTCCGCCAGCACTGTTGTAACCGACCGGAACAAGGAAAGGTTCTTTGTTTACAGCATAAGCATAAGCTTTTAAGATTTCCCCGTGATCATTCCTATTGGTGATTCTGTAATTGACATTACCGGTGATGTTCCAACCTTTGACCGGTTGATATTTTAACTGGATCTGCTGATATAAAAAGTCTTTTTGGTAGTTGGTACGTCCTCCGTCCAGTAATTGATTTATTTCTGAAGGTTCTGAAAAGAATCCATTATCATCGCGTACAGGAACGGTTGGCCAGCGTCGGGCTATATTATGATAATAAAGATCATTCATATGCGTTGCTTTATCAAAATCTTCTCTTACAAACCGGGTATTTGTTAATAGATCTAGCTTATCGGAAATTTTGATATCTAATTTTGTAGCAAATGAAAAACGTTTGAAATTATCGTTTGCATATTTATTTAAACCATCCTGATCCATATAATTCAGTGAAGAATAATATTTAACACGGTCTGATCCACCGTTCACACTCATGGTATGTTCATGTGAAGTGGAGAAGTTTTTATAAAATTCTTCAAACCAGTTGGTATTGGCGTTCGATCCGGTATAGTACTGCCATTTTCCATCTGCACCCGCTGTGGAGACGGTACTGATTTCTCCATTTTGATAGGCAATGATTTTATCAAGGACAGTTTGTGAAAATTTGGCCGCTTCGCCATCATTCGCTGCGACTTCATTGTAATAGTAAGCAAATGTTTTAGAATCCAGCATGGTTGGTAAACCTCGTGGTGCACTTAACCTGATATTGTTGTTGTAATTGACCACCGGTTTTCCGATTTTCCCTGCTTTGGTTGTAATTAAAATAACACCGAAAGGAGCTCTAGAGCCATATATGGCGGCTGAAGCGGCATCTTTTAAAACGGATATATTTTCGATATCCTGCGGATTTAGCGCATTCATATCGCCCTCCATTCCATCGATCAATACCAATACAGATGAAGAGGAACCAACACCAATTGTACCTGCTCCGCGTATATTGACACTCATGGTTTGGTTAAGTTCGCCACCTAGACCGGCAGTCTGTAAATTTAATCCGGGTACCATTCCTTGTAGGGCCTGTCCTAAGTTTTGCACAGGTCTGGACTCAAGTTGCTTTGCGCTGACCGTAGAGACGGAACCCGTCAAATTTATTTTTTTCTGTGTGCCATAGCCAACGACGACAACTTCGTCCATGGCAGAAGCGTCCTCCTCCAAGGTGATACTCATCTGCGCTGAAGCGATATTTTCGATTGTTTTAAAGCCTACATAACTAAAAATTAAGGTTGATCTGGAATCTTTTACGGTTAATGTGAATGTGCCATTTTCATTTGTAGTTGTACCATTATTTGTCCCTTTTTCTCTGATGCTTACTCCCGATAAAGGACTGTTGCTAGATTTATAGACTTTACCGGAAACAACCAATTGTGTTTGTACAGGTTCTACGATCACGGTTTTGACGATTTCCAATTTGGGCTTAATCAAAATTGTATTGCCATTCCATTCGTAATCAAAGGGTTGTTCTGCTAATACCAGTTCCAGGGTACGTTGTAACGGTAGTCTTTTTATATCTACAGAAACAGGTTTTGCTTTGCCGATTAATTCAGTATTATAGACCATCCTGATTCCTGTCTGTTTTCGAATACTGACGAGTACTTCTTTTAAGCGGGCTTCTTTTACGCTTAAGCTTATTTCTTGCGACAGTACATTGGCGGAAACCTGTAAGCTCACAATAATAAGGAAAGTTGTTATTTTCATTTTTAGGAAAAAACCATTACATAAGATTGCAGGGATTTCCTTCAAAAAAATGAAAAATAATTCCCTACAATGCATCATTTTATTTATACATTTGTTCATTAGGTGATTGATTAGTAGTACTTTAAGTTTATTTGGTTACCTTTTAATTGGTTCAGTTGCATGGCGGTGCAACTGGATTTTTTTGTTTTTAGGTGTTTGTTTAGTTGTTTTTTATCATAGGCATATTTTTTAGTAGGTTTTGAATGGATAATTATTTTTCAACTTTTATCGTATTTTGCTCGAATTGGAATTTGACCGGTCCTGTCTTTTCCAGCATTTTCAATACATCTGAAAGTCGTACCTGCTTGGATAATTGTAGTGTATAGCGTGTTCTTGGAAGTGAATTATAATCCACTTTTACATCATACCATCTTGCAATTACACGTAATATGGACGCCAATTCTTGATCTTCAAATAGAAAATCACCATTTTTCCAAGCCATAACAGATTCTATATCGGCTATGCTCTGTTTTGATAGGCCAGAATGATGATCGGTCGTTACTTTAAAATTGGGCCTCATGAGAATGGTTTTTTCATCTTTTCCCTGTAATGATCGAAGTGCAATTTGCCCCTCTAGCAGGGTAGTTTCTGAGTAGCTTTCATCTTGATAAGCATTTACATTAAAATGGGTCCCTAAAACCTGGATTTCCTGCATGCCGTGCCGCACAGTAAATGGAACTTTTTTCTTTGCCACTTCAAAGTATGCCTCTCCCTGCAGCTGTACTTTTCGTTGGTGGCTAAAATCTAAATTGTACGTGAGAGCAGATGCTGCATTTAACCAGACATGTGTTCCGTCTGGAAGTAAAACTTCATATTTGCCCCCACGAGGTGTTTCTATGCTATTGGTACCTTTCAATCCTTTTGCTTTTGTATCCGCAATGATATAGAGGAGCTGTCCATCTTGATTGCTTTTCACCGTCAATCCTTTTTCTTTTAACAATGTCCGATTACTGCTATTGCGATCATCAAGTGAAATAATGGTTCCATCCGCAAGTCTTAAGATGGCTTTATTCGTTCCTGGCATGATCTGTTCAGCTTGTTGAGAAAATTCTACTTCGGAAATATTTTCAAACTTTTGATTGAAATAAAGTATTCCAGCAATGCTCAGCATGATTAATACTGCCGCAGCTACCGGAAACCATCGTTTCCAATTTATAAACCTGCTCTTTTGAAAATGGATTTGATTTTCAATCTTGGATAAAATCGCCAATCGGCGCTCATCTGTAAAGAATGCTTCGTCCAATTCTTTTCCCTTACCATAGGTCTCATGAAATCTGGACAATAGCTGTTCTTCTTCGAAAGATGTTTCACCTGCGAGATACCTATCCAGTAATGCTAGAATTTCTTTTTGTGTCAAAATTTATGGTTATATGTATATATGAGTAAAAGGTATGATCTATCCCTAGGCAAAAATTGATTTTTTTTAAGGATGGAGTAGAAGAACCATAAATAACTCCACGCTGAGGGTTTTTCCCAGATTACTCCTTAAGAATAGTAGCGCATTTGATATATGATATTCAACTGTTTTCGTGCTAATGGCCAATTTTTCAGCAATTTCTTTATGTGAAAGATGCTCCAGACGGCTTAACTTAAAAACTTCTTGGCAACGGGAGGGAAGTGCATCGATAATCTGATTGATCTGTTGATCGAGTTCCTTATATTCCAATAGTTCTTGATTGCTATCGGTGCTCAGCGTATCCATAAAATTTACAATATCTTCTGTAATAGTCTTACGTCTCAATTGTCTCAGTACCTCATAACGTACAGATGCGTATAAATATGATTTTAAAGATATTTTAATGAACAGTTTTGAACGGATTTCCCAGAGGTTAACAAATACTTCCTGAATGGCATCTTCGCATTTGTCATGGTCCTGCAATATACGGTAACTGGACTGGTATAAGTTTTTCCAGTACTTATTGTATATAGCGGTAAGTGCTGAATGGTCATTATCCCTCAACTTTATCAATAGCTCGTCATCCCCAAATTGAGTGTTTTTCATAAAGCGGTTTTCTAGACACCCAATATATGTAGTATTTTTATAAATCACAAATTATGTAGTACATAATATAAGGTTTGCAATCTTGTTATTACTTTGAAACCTAGTTTTTTATAGGTTATTAATGAACTGATATGAACGATGAGTCAATGTTCATATCTCTATTAATTTCTAGAGATACCGTCTGATATGATTGTTATAATCAAGTTAATAATTATCCATCGTCTCCAGGTTCGTTTTGCCATTATGGTCAAACATAATGTTATGTTAACACAGTCTTAACCCGCAATTGATCTTGCATGCGTAGTATTGCAACAGTTTTAAACAACCCTGCAATTGCTTGCTGTGTTTTGAAGACTTATGAAGAATGAAAAATAGAAGAACTAAATTTTATCGGTATCCTGTATCTAAAGCTACCTCTTTGCTCTTGATCGCAGGATTAGGAATGACTACTGCTGAAGCGAACAACAATTTCTTTGCTAAACAGGAAATTTTAGCGATCAAGCAACAAGGTATAATCGTTTCCGGACGTATTGTGGATGCAAAAACCAATATTCCTGTTATAGGCGCTACGGTATTGGTGGATGCTAAGGCGGTAGGTACGACAGATGCACAAGGAGAATTTGAAATTAAAGCCCTGCCGAATCAACAGGTAACTTTTAAAAGTGTGGGCTACCAGCAGGTACAGCGCATTTTTACCTCTAATTCACAGCAAGTTGTCATTGCTTTAGAATCTTCAGATGTCGCAATTTCTGAAGTAGTCGTGACGGCTTTGGGAATTAAAAGAGAAGCAAAATCACTAGGTTATGCAGTGAGTACCATCAGTAGTAAGCAGATGACCGATGCCGCATCTAGCAACTGGGTGGATGCGATGAAGGGCAAAGTTGCGGGGCTTAATATTACGCAAGCGAGTTCGGGACCTTTAAATACGGCAAGAATTACACTACGAGGTGATCAATCCTTAGATCCGACGAAAAATGAGGCTTTGATTGTTGTTGATGGTGTGCCTATGGTAAATGGTCGCTTTAGTTCTGGCGTAACGGATGCTTATGGCGCCGGATCTAGCGGAGCAGATAAGGATGTACCGGTCGATTTTGGGAACGGTCTTGGTGATATCAACCCAGATGATATTGAGTCGATCTCCGTGCTAAAGGGTGCAGCTGCGACTGCATTATATGGAAGCAGAGCTGGTAATGGTGCATTGATCATTACGACAAAATCGGGCAAGCGGAATGCTAAGGGGATGGGCGTTACGGTCAATTCCAATACGAGTTTTCAAGATATCTTAAAGATGCCCGACTTGCAGTATGAATATGGTCAGGGAAACTTGAATCGGAATGCAGCGGGAGAGCTTTACTATTCGTACGGACTCAGCGAAGATGGCGCGAGTACGGGAGGTACTTCCAGTGCCTGGGGACCTAAATTTGATGGACAGCTGTTTTATCAGTACGATCCTACAGTGGAGGGACAGGGCGCGACGCGCACACCATGGGTACCTTACAAAGATGGGGTGAAAGGTTTTTTTAAAACTGGTGCAACCTACATCAATAGTGTCGCATTGGATGGTGGAAATGACAAGTATAGCGCCCGTGGATCTATTACCCATACTAATAATAAATGGATCATGCCTAATACGGGCTTCGAGCGTTTTGTAGCTTCTTTCAATACAAATGCTCAGCTCAGTGATAAGTTAAAGCTTAATCTAAAGGTAAATTATACCAATAAAACAAGTGGTAACCTACCGGCAACCGGATATAATAATCAGTCAATTTCATATTTTATGATCTTTCAGAATCCAAGTATAGACTTGGATTGGTACCGTCCGATGTGGCAAAAAGGTCAAGAAAATATTAAACAGATTCACCCTTTCAGTTCTTATATTGAGAACCCCTTTGTCATTGCCAATGTCATGACCAATAGCCTAAATAGCAATGGTTTTGACGGGATGGCGCAGGTACTTTATACTTTCAGTCCTAAATGGGATTTGATGGTACGTTCTGGTATGAATATGAACTCTAACATGCGCGAGCAACGTCGTCCATGGGATACTGCTAATTTTCCTAAGGGTTATTACAAACAACAGGATATCTTCTATTTCGAATCCAATACAGATGCCCTATTGACTTATAACGATCAACTTACTCCGGACTTTAATATCCGCGCCTCTGCTGGGGCCAATCTCATGAAACGTGATATGAAAGAGGCTGTAAGTGTGGCAAGAGGGCTCAATCTGCCTGGGATTTATAAATTGAGCAATGCCCTGACGAACTCTTTGGCAGATGGTAACAATCTGACCCGTAGAGAAACCCAGAGTGTGTTCGGTTTGGTTAACTTATCTTGGCAGGATAAGGTTTACTTGGATCTTACCGCACGTAACGATTGGTCTTCGACGTTACCATCGGATAATCGTTCTTATTTTTATTCGTCGGCAAGTAGTAGTTTTATTTTAAGTGAATTGATGACTTTGCCAAAGGCGATTTCATTTGCAAAATTACGTCTTTCAGTGGCGCAGGTCGGAACAGATGGAGACCCTTATACAACGCTTAAATATTATAAAACTTCGATTTTTCCAGGATCAGCAGAAGCACCATCCAAACTGCATAATGCGGAATTGAAACCGGAGATTTCCACTTCTACAGAGACAGGTTTAAATGTTTCTTTTCTGAATAACCGATTGACGGCAGATATCAATTTCTATTATAACCGTTCTCGAAATCAAATCTTGACAGTACCCTTGGATGTGACGACCGGTTATAGTGCGGCTGTTATCAATGGTGGTTTGATCAGAAATCAAGGTTTAGAGATCAGTTTAACCGGTACACCGATTAAAAATCAAAACTTCCAATGGAATACGACCTTGACCTGGTCAAAGAATGATAACAAAATCTTAGAATTAAGTGAAGGTGTAGACACACCGCAGCAGATTATTGCTTCTAGTGGGTCTGGCGCCGCAGAAATCATTGCGACTGTAGGTGGTTCGACTGGTGATCTGTGGGGTTACGGTCTGGTACGTAATGATGCCGGTCAGGTTCTGATTGATGGAAAGACTGGTCTTCCTGTTCGACCTTCGGACAAAGTCAAAATCGGAAGTGCTTATGCGGATTGGAGAGGTGGATTCAGTAACGAATTTCGTTACAAAAACTTGAGTTTAAATGTGTTGATCGATGGTCAGTTTGGGGGTGTCGTTTATTCGCAAACGCATCATAAAATGTCGGAACAGGGCAAGCTTACCAATACACTGAAGGGCCGTGAGACAGGAATGATAACTGGTGAAGGGGTGGTCGCCAATGGTGACGGAACTTTCAGCCCAAATACGAAAGAAGTACCTATTAATACCTGGTATGGTGATTACTATCGACGTGCAAATGTAGAAACGAATAGTTTTGATGCTTCTTATTTAAAGCTTCGTGAACTCCGTTTCGAAGTTGCTTTGCCGCAACATCTTTTATCTCGGTGGAAAGTGAATAGTGCTTCGATCGCCTTTTTCGGAAGAGATTTATTTATGATCAGCAATTTCCCGATGTTCGATCCCGAAACAGCTGCGCTAAACGGTGCTACGATTATGCCTGGTGTAGAAATGGGGCAGATGCCAAGTACGAAAACATATGGTGTGAATTTAAGAGTAAACTTTTAAGTAGAAAATTGAAATGAATAAGAAATATATTGGTATCGCATTATTAGTAACAGCAGGGCTAAGCTTTGGAAGTTGTACGAAAAATTTTGATGCTTTAAATACAGATCCTAATCAAATTGAGCTGATTACTCCGGGTTCTTTAATTACGCCAACTGTTTACGGTATGACAACCTATTTTACAGTGCGGAGCAATGACTTTACTTGGGAAATCATGCAGACAGGTCTTGCGAATCCGAGTGCTGCAAACGGAATACACCGTTACTATTTTACGGAACAATCTGGAGATGGTACTTGGAATAAATGCTATGCTTATCTGCGTAATATACGCGAAATGGAGACTTCGGCAGTAGCGAGAAATAATGAAGCTTATCAGGCTGTCGCCAGAACATTGAAAGCTTATATTGTCGGTATACTGACCGATAGCTTTGGAGATGTTCCGTTATCTGAAGCATTAGGAGCTGAAAGTGGCATAACAAAACCTAAGTTTGATACCCAGGAACAGATTTATGCGGATATGGTAAAGGGATTGGAAGAAGCGAATAAGCTTTATCAGGGTGAGTCTGTCATGAACGGGGAAGATATCCTGTATAAGAATGATAAAAAGCTATGGCGTAAATTTAATAATTCGTTACTACTACGTTATTATTTACGTCAGTCGAAGCGTATGGATGCTTATGCAAAAATTAAAGTGATGCTGGACAATCCCGCAGATTATCCGATCTTTCAATCAAATGCGGAAGCAGCGGTGGTACAGGTGACGGGCTTAGCTCCTTATGATTATGCTTGGGGAAGAAGACAGGATTATGTGAATTTTACGGCAATGGCTGAATTTTTTGTCGACAATCTGAATGCTTTGAATGATCCTCGCCGTCCCTTTATCATGAAAGAAGCGACACGTTTAGTAGATGGTAAAGTGGAGAGCATAGGCTATCGTGGAATCCCGGCAGGGCATTCCGGCGATCTTTCTGCCTATAACTTCAATCCGAGCACACCGAATGGAGATTTAGTATATCCAGAAGCGGTGGGTACTCCTGTTAAAGAACTGATCATGCCTTATGCTGAGGTTGAATTTATCAAAGCAGAAACTTACTTAGTATTAGGATTGACAAATGAAGCTAAAACGGCGTACGAGAAAGGTGTAAAAGCTTCGATAGAACAATATGGTGGTGTTATGCCGGTAACTTATTTTGAGAATGAATCCGCAAAATTTGATGGTACTCAGGAGCGCATCATGATGCAGAAATACCTGAGTTTATTTATGGTGGATTATCAGCAATGGTTTGAATATCGTCGCACGGGTTTTCCAAAACTGCCTAAAACACCTTATATGTTTCATGATGGGGTAATGCCATCGCGGTTTATGTATAAAAATGAGGTCAGAAGGTTTAACCCAGATAATTATGCAAAGGCTGTTGCGCAAATGGGGGGAGATACTTACCACACGAAAGTATGGTGGGAAAAATAGTTTTTTAGAGCGATATCATATCGTTTTATTTTATGAGCCGATTACATCATGTAATCGGCTCATTTTTTGTGATGGATGGAAGGTTAGCGTGTGAGAAGATTAGAAGTTCAGGGCTTTAGACTTTTAGATTACTCATTCACTATATGACTATTTGGAAGTTGAGAAAGTGATTGATACACCTGTTCCGATGTGAGCGATAAGCTGAAATTTTGTGTATAGTGTTTGCAATTGGTTTAGGAGTTGCTACTTTTGCAAACAAATTAATCTTTATTTAAATTAACATCCCTTTCATGATCATCCGAATTCTGATTTTTATCATGCTCACCTTTAGTTCCTTTGCCTTAACGGCTCAGGTCAGTCCCCGCATTTCCAGCTCCTTGGATTCCAGCAAATCAGTTGGTTCTGGAAAACCGCGATTGATCTTTCAGCTTGAACATGAAAGTGGCGGTGAATTGAAGATGAATGAACGTACAAAGGAAACGCTTGCAGATTCGTATTACAGTGGTATTAATTTCCGCGTTGGCTTTCAGAGTCAGTACCGTGACTCTGTCACGAGTGTGTACAATGAACTATACAATTACCCGATCTATGGTATTGGAGTGTATAGCAGTACTTTTGGACAGGAGCATCTGGGTAAACCTTTTGCAGTCTATGGCTTTGTTGCCATTCCTATTAAACCAAAAGTAGATAGCAAATGGAATTTTAATTACCGAATTGGTCTGGGACTTTCTGGGCGGTTCAATCCTTATAACGAAGAGGATAATCCTTTAAATCTGATTATTGGCAGTAAGAACAATGTTTACATCGATCTTGGGGTACAGGCAAATTACCGGTTGAGTCAAAAATTCCAACTTGGAGCAGGAATTGCTTTTCATCATTTCAGCAATGGTGCCCTGGCATTGCCCAATACAGGAATAAACTTACTACCGCTCAGTCTTTCTGTTGCATATAGCCCTTCAAGCAAACCTTTTGACTTTAGAAAATCGGCAATTCCGCCAATGGAAGATAAGCAGGAACTCCATTTTAATTATGCTTTTGGATTTAAGCAGATTGATCGTGAAAATGATAAGCAATACTTTAAATCAACCCTTGGCGCTTACTATAGTAAACATTTGGGGTATAAATGGCGTATCGGTGCCGGAATGGATGCTTTCTATTCAGCTAGCGGTAACGATAAACAAGTTGCAGGCGATAAAGCGGGGTCATTTTCAGCGTTATTTTCTTACGGACCGGCATTTTACATTGATCACGTTCTGAATTCAAGATTATATCTTAATGGTAATGTTGGAGCCTATTTACACCGTAATAAATTTAATGGAGAGAGTAGCCCGATCTATCTGAGAGCCGGGGTTCGGTACAAAGTTTATCGCGATATTTTTACAGGTGTTTCTATTAAAGCCCATGCCGGAAAAGCGGACTTTATCGAATGGACTATGGGGTATGGATTGCAGTTAAAAAAGAAAAAGTAGCATTATTATAAAATTACATCATAAAAAAGAGCATCTGAATAGCATTCAGATGCTCTTTTTTGTGGAGACTACTGGGTTCGAACCAGTGACCCCTACCTTGTCGAGGTAGTGCTCTAAACCAGCTGAGCTAAGCCTCCATTGTTGTTCCTATAGGTCACGGAAACGGGTTTGCTTCCCTATGCCTGAATGAACTGGTGCAAATAAAGCAATTTTATTTGTAAAATAAAAGTTAGTTATCTAAAAGCAGTTCGTTTTTAGTATTTAGATGGTAGTAATTAGTATTTAGATGGTAGAAGGTTAGTCGATTAGAACTTTTGTTGCCGGGTTATTTAATAGTATTTAGACGATATAAGATTACTCGGTCACTATTTAAAAGTTTTTTAATTATTTTTGAGAGAATTGACATTTGAGAAACTATGAAACAAACGGCTTTACCTCAGAATGTGAAAGGAC
The DNA here is from genome assembly GCF_004342035.1 of Sphingobacterium sp. JUb20. Classification (NCBI taxonomy): domain Bacteria; kingdom Pseudomonadati; phylum Bacteroidota; class Sphingobacteriia; order Sphingobacteriales; family Sphingobacteriaceae; genus Sphingobacterium; species Sphingobacterium sp. JUb20. Next base: position 71,319 of record NZ_SLYV01000002.1, read on the forward strand.
TTAATGCGGTAGTATTAATCATAATGGCTATCGTTACCTTGGATTCTATTGAACCTTGGACCGCCTGGAATGTGGATCCGACATCTCCTGGTTATGGCTGGAACAGATTCAGTTATTTTACAATCCAGAGTAATTTTATTGCGATGGTTACTTACCTGATTGCGGCTGTGGCAATTTTTAGAAATAAGCAACTTGGTGAATGGTTCAGGTATCTTCGCGCGGGAGCAGTTCTTTATATGATGGTAACCGGGATTGTATTTGCCGTTCTGCTTCGTAACACACAACTTGACCCAGACCATTTTAGCTGGAGCAATTTTATTCTGCATGAATTTGGTCCATTTTTTATTACTGTCTGGTGGTTGTTATGGCCTTCACGAAAACCGATTACATCCGGCAAAGCCTTTTATTTATTGATATTCCCGTTTTTGTGGGTCATCTACACGTTTATCCGAGCTTCGATAACGGGTTGGTACCCTTATCCGTTTTTAGATCCTGCAACTGCCGGAGGTACAGCGGGGGTTATGACCTACGTATGCGGTTTAACAATATTCTTTGTCGTTCTCTGTCAACTGCTCGCATGGATTAGCCGTGCAAGGGAAAATAATAATACACTTTATTAAATATTGAGATAATAGTAGTTAGTAACTAGACTAGAGCTGATTGCTTCGAAGAAATTGCCTATTTTTGTAAGTTGTGAGATCTTTCTTATTGCGATGTTTAATAGAAGGTGAGATGGTTAAAAAGTTAATGGGTTAAGAAAGTATATCACTTATGACTGTTTTACATTAAAATAAAAAAGAATTGGAAATACTACTAGTTGAAGATGAGCCATCTGTAATTTCGTTGATTGAAAGGGGATTGAAAGGAGAAAACCATTCAATCAGTGTCGCTATGGACGGATTTACGGGATTAAAAATGGCAGGTCTTAACCAATATGACTTGATTATTTTGGATGTGATGCTTCCGGGGATGAACGGATTGGAGATCTGTCGAAATATCCGGAAGACGAATAAAGACGTGCCCATTTTGATATTAAGTGCATTAAATCAGACGGAAGATATTGTTGAAGCATTTAATCGTGATGCTGATGATTATCTGACGAAACCTTTTAAACTGGACGAACTTCGTGCGCGAATCAATCGGCAGTCCCGAAAGGCCAGACAGCAGACCACGACCAGTAACACCATTACTATTGATAATCTCGTTATGGATAGAGACAGTAAGAATGTGCAACGTGGAGGTAAATCCGTAATTCTGACGGCTACTGAATACCGATTACTGGAATATCTAATGGTCAATAAAAATAAGATTTTATCCCGGGTTGATATTTTGGAAGAGGTATGGGGTATGGATTTTAATATGAGTACCAATGTGGTGGATGTTTATGTCAACTACCTGCGTAAAAAAATAGATCATCCTACAGAAAAGAAACTTATCCATACTGTTATCGGTATGGGCTATATACTGAGAAATGAAAATTAGAACGAAGGTCATTGTACTTTTTTCAGCGATTTCGATTGCCTATATTGTATCTTTTGCCCTATACGTTTCTTATTTTACGAAGGACAGTCTGCAGACCAAATTCTATCACCGGCTGGAAGAAAATGCCACTATTGTCGGTAATCATATCATACAGAATGATGCGTATAATAATAAGGTGTACTACGAAGTAACCCGAAAATATCTACGCCAGCTTTCTGAGGGTAAAGATTATCTGTTGCGGATTGTTAAAGGACATACCGATCTCCGCTATAAACCCGATCTGCCTTTACCGGATGCTTTCTATGAAGAAGCAATCGTAAAAGGGAAAGCGCAGTTTCTGCATCATAAAACCTCCTATGTAGCCCTATTTTTTGTCGATTCTCTACACAAAGAAAACCTATTGGTTATTTCTGCGGGCGTTGATGAGTATGGACATGATGAACAACAGATACTGGATCATACTTTGATTTCAGGTGGATCCTTAGCGATTATCTTGGTTGTTCTGCTGTCTTTTTATTTCGCCAATAGACTGCTTGCACCTATCAAAGCCATCAATAAGGAATTAACTCAGGTGGATATATCAAATCTGAACAAACGGGTTAAAAATAACTATTCGAATGATGATGATGAAATCGGAATATTGATTTCCAATTTCAACGCCATGATGAAACGACTGGATATTTCGGTTAAATCACAGCAGAGCTTTATCGGCAATGCATCCCACTCGTTACGTACACCTTTAACGATTATTGGTGGGGAAGCTGAGCTGGCTTTGCATCATCTGGATAAAAATCATGAAGCATATTATTCGGTAGAGGCAATTGCTAAACATGCTTCAAAGATGAATCTCATCATCAATAATCTTTTGCTCTTGTCACGTACCGGATTTGAGGGTAAGATCGAAAGCAAACAGTGGATCCGAATCGATGAGCTCTTATATGATGTACAGAAGAGTGAAAAAAGCATGAACCCGGACTGTGAGATTTTTCTGGATTTCTCGCATATTCCTGAGGATAGCAGTGAGATGAATATCTTTGTGAATCCGGATCTCTTTTATATTGCCTTCAGTAATATTGTTTCTAATGCCTGTAAGTACGGGGATAAAAAAATGGTCACGATTTCACTGGTCTGTCATGAAAATCTTGTCGTAGTCAAAATTTCAGATCATGGTATCGGTATCCCGTTACACGATCAGCCTCATATTTTTGATTCTTTTTATAGGGCCTCCAATGTGGGTGCGATCTACGGGAATGGATTAGGATTAGTACTGGCCAAGCATATTTTTGAATTGCATCATGCCATACTTTCAGTGTCTTCGATTGAAAACAAGGGTACATCTGTGAGTGTTTATATACCCAAATAGTTTTTCTGATTTCGCTCTCCCAAATTTTAACCGCGTTTTTTGAAGCATATAGGGAATCTCGCTCAAGATGTATGTTGCTAATTATAAGAATTTACTTTACGGGTAGTTCAAAATGTTAAAATCCAATAAGCAATTATTAAAAGACGGTTAGTTTACTTCTTTTATAGTTGGTTTCTTTGATAAAAGAAAATATTAAATTAATTAAGTAAAGACCAACTATGGCTGAATTAAATTGGAAGGGTGTTTACCCGGCAGTATTAACCCCCTTTAAAGAGAATGGTGAGATTGACTTTGATATGTTTGCTAAGAATACCGAAGCACAGATTAAAGCAGGGGTGCACGGTATTATCATTGCAGGATCATTGGGGGATGCAGCAGTTCTGGATACGGATGAAAAATTTGAATTATTGACTTATGCAATCCAGGTTATTGCAGGCCGAGTACCTATTATATTGAACATCGCAGAAAATACCACTAAACATGCTGTTAATTTTGCTGTTAAAGCAAAAGAATTAGGTGCAGACGGTTTAATGTTATTGCCACCGATGCGCTATAGAGCTGATGACCGTGAGGTGGTCGCTTATTTTAAAGCAGTAGCCAATGCGACAGATTTACCTATTTTGATCTATAACAATCCTGTTGATTATGCTGTGTTTGTGTCAACAGTAATGTTTGATGAATTGAAAGACTGTCCAACGATCGTTGCGGTTAAGGAATCTACTCGAGATTTGACTAATATAACCCGGATGAAAAATAAATTTGGAGACCGGTTTAAGATATTAGGTGGTGTGGATACCATCTCGTTGGAGTCAATTTTAGTGGGTGCTGATGGATGGGTCTTTGGATTAGTGGATGCTTTTCCAAATGAAACTGTTGCGATGTACAAGTATGCCGTAAATGGCGAATACGATAAGGCATTAGAAATTTATCGTTGGTTTATGCCTTTGCTGGAACTGGATATTCACCCTAAGCTTATTCAATATATTAAGCTTGCGGCAACAGCCGAAGGAATAAGTACGCCACATCTTCGTGCACCTAGACTTCCGTTGATAGGTGAGGAAGCGGAGAGAATCAATAAAGTTATTGCTGATGGTATTGCTAATCGTCCTCAGTTAAATTAGGATCTGCTCGTTGAATAGCGTTAAAGTACTGTGGGCGATTGGTGAATACTATTCGCCTACAGTTCGTTTTTACATAAAAAAATTGGATTAAAAAAAATGAATCAATCACAAGTTTATTTGGATGAGCGTATTCGCATAGCGGCAGAAGCATTTCAATTTTTGAAATCTACGACGATTGCACAACGGGCAGCATTTATGCATGCTGTTGCAACTGAAATTGAAGGGTTAGGCCCGGAACTTTTGGAGACTGCTCATGCGGAGACGGCATTGCCGTTGCCTCGCCTTACAGGAGAAAAGGCTCGGACAGTAGGGCAATGGCGCAGTTATGCCAATGCGGTTGCATTGGGTATTTATACGGAAGCCCGTATCGATTTAGCAAATACTGAAACGGGTAAAAGTGATATCCGGAAATTCAATTTGGGTATAGGACCTGTTGTTGTATTCGGGGCCAGTAATTTTCCATTTGCCTTTTCTACGGCTGGAGGTGATACGGCCAGTGCCATTGGTGCAGGTTGTCCGGTGATTGTGAAAGGTCATTCGGGACATTCCCAAACATCGACCATTATGGCCGATACCATAGCTACTGTTATTAAGAGATTCGGCTGGCCTGAAGGGGTATTTAGCCATATTCTCGGAGCCAATATTGAGGGTACGGATACTAAGATAGGCGCTTATCTGACTGCCCATCCTCTTGTGAAAGCCGTCGGCTTTACGGGCTCGTATTGGGGTGGAAAAGCCCTGTTTGATATCGCTAACCAACGGGAAGAACCGATACCGGTATTTGCCGAGATGGGAAGTATCAATCCAGTATTTGCCTTTACCCATCTTTTAACTGACCGTGCGGAAGCGCTTGCGAAAGAATACGCCGCTTCACTGACTTTGGGTGTGGGCCAGTTCTGTACCAACCCTGGGGTATTTATAGCTGTAAAAGGTGATGCTCTAGAACGGTTTAAAAAAGCGTTGGCATCGGAAATAGCTGTTATTGCACCGGGTATCATGCTCAATAAGGGGATCTATGAACATTTTGAAAAAAATAAAATAACGTTAAGCAGCCAAAATGCGGTAGCGGTAATTGCCGAATCGCGTATTGAAGCTACTCTAGGTCAGGGACGTCCAAGAATTATTAGGACTACGGCAAGCAATTTTTTGAAAAACCAGGTATTGAGTGAGGAAGTATTTGGTCCTTTTGCGGTATTGGTAGAAGCGGAAAATAATGCAGAGGTATTGGCTATTGCGCAACAACTTAAAGGGCAACTGACCATTACAATTGCAGGGACTACGGAAGATGTGAAGGAGCATCAAGATGTTTTCAATGTGGTAAAAGATAAAGCGGGACGTCTGCTCTTTAATGGTATGCCCACTGGAGTAGAGGTTGTTTATGCTATGCAACATGGCGGTCCTTTTCCTTCTTGTACTGATCCCCGGTTCACCTCTGTTGGGCCAGATGCAGTAAAGCGTTTTGTACGCCCATTATCTTTTCAGAATTGGCCCGATGAATTTTTGCCAGAGGAGTTGAAAAATGAAAACCCATTAGGCATTGCACGCATCGTAGATGGTGCTGTCGTAACAAAAACAAGTATTTAGGACAATTTTGTATAGCAATTGATGAAGAAAACATTTTTTTGTATTGATTCCCACACCTGTGGTTGCCCTGTGAGGCTGGTAGCAGGAGGAGGACCGGTGTTGCGTGGAAACTCAATGATGGAGCGTCGGCTGCATTTTATGGAAGAATATGACTGGATTCGTAAAGGACTGATGTTTGAACCGCGAGGTCATGATATGATGAGCGGTAGTATTCTTTATCCTCCAACAGATCCCAATAATGATACCGCTGTACTTTATATCGAAACAAGCGGATGTCTTCCGATGTGTGGTCACGGGACCATTGGTACTGTGACGCTTGCGATAGAGGAGGGCTTGGTCATTCCAAAAGTCCCGGGTAAGCTGCGATTAGAAACTCCGGCCGGTTTAATCCTGATCGATTATGTACAAGAAGGTCCTAAAGTAAAAACGGTTAAACTGACGAATGTAAAGTCTTTTCTTTATAAAGAGGCGCTGACCGTACAGTGTCCAGACTTGGGAGAGATCGTGGCCGATGTCGCCTATGGTGGAAACTTTTATGCCATCATAGATCCTCAAAAGAATTTTAAAGATATCAGCGATTTTTCGGCTAGTCAGCTCATTCATTATGGAAAGATTATTCGTCGTCTCCTTAATGAGAAGACGGATTTTATTCATCCTGAAGATGAAAATATATATGGTCTTAGCCATATACAATGGACGGGAAAACCCACTAAAGAAAATTCTACAGGAAGAAATGCGGTGTTGGTCGGTGAAAATGCACTGGATAGGTCTCCTTGCGGTACCGGAACCTCTGCCCGTATGGCACAATGGTATGCTAAAGGGAAGTTGAGCAGGGGGGAGGAATTTGTTCATGAGAGTTATATCGGTTCGCAATTTGTCGGTCGTATTGAAGAAGAAACGAAGACAATATCGGGCCAGCCAGCAATCATTCCTTCGGTAGAGGGATGGGCAAGAATTACGGGCTATAGTCAGATCATTATTGATGACGAAGATCCGTACAAAGAAGGATTTCAGGTTATGTAATTATTATTAAAATATCAAAAACGTGTCAACACATAATAAAGGAAAAGTTGCTATCATAGGAGCGGGGATTGCAGGGTTATCCACCGCTTATTACCTCTTACAGGATGGTTGGGAAGTTCAGATTTTGGAGAAGGGTGACGGGCAAGATAATTGCTCCTATGGCAATGCAGGAATGATCGTTCCCAGCCATTTCACCCCATTGGCAGCACCGGGTATCGTAGCACAGGGTGTAAAATGGATGCTAAACAGTAAAAGCCCGTTTTACGTTAGACCCTCATTGAATTTTTCATTGATAGACTGGGGTTTAAAGTTTTTGAAACATGCCAATGAAAAACATGTAAACCGAAATGCAGCAGCTATACGTGATTTGAATCTTGCAAGTAGCCGCTCATATGATGAATTGGCGCAACAGGAAGGTTTTGATTTTGAGCTAAGACAGAACGGTATTATGATGCTTTATAAATCTAGCCATGTCGCACATGAAGAAATTGAATTGGCAGAAAAGGCTCAAAACTTGGGATTGGATGTGGAAGTTTTTGATCAAGCAGGGATTCAGGCTTTAGAACCTAATCTGCGAATGGATACGATCGGTGGTATTTTATACAAATGCGATGGTATCTTGTACCCCCCAAAATTGATGAAAATATTGACCGATTACCTGCTCGCTCATGGGGTGAAATTCAACTATCAAACAGCGGTGTCAGGATTCAAGTTTTCAGGTAAAAAGGTGTCTGAAATCATTACTTCAAAAGGGACATTTTATGCGGATGAAATTGTCGTAACAGGTGGAGCTTCTCTCCCTGCATTAGCCTCTAAATTACAGTTAAAGTTTCCTTTGATGCCTGGAAAGGGATACTCCTTCATGCATAATACAACGGGGAATAACCACATGGTGCATGCTGCGCTGTTGCTGGAAGCACGTGTGGCGGTGACGCCTATGAATAATCAAATCCGCTTCAGTGGAACCATGGAATTAGGTCCGGCTAATGATAAAATATACAGCAACCGGGTAAAGGGCATCGTCGAGTCAATACCAAAATATTTTCCTGATCTGCAAGTTGATTATCCGAAAGATATTTGGTTTGGCTACAGACCATGTTCGCCAGATGGGCTTCCATATTTGGGCAGGACTTCCAAATACAGTAATGTCAGCATTGCTGGTGCGGGTGGTATGATGGGGTTGAGTCTAGGACCTGCTTACGGAAAAGCGATCACGGCCTTACTGTCCAACAAAGCCACCGAAACAGATATCACGGGCTTTAATCCGGATCGGTTTCAATAGACAAAAATAAATACCTGTGCCGTTGTTATGTTTTATGCATCATCGGAATTTTTTGGTTGAGATATAAGTGCCCTGATGTACCGCTTACCTGATAAAGCCTTTGGATATCCTGTATAGCGGCCATCTATATTTTGATGAAGATCTCGTTTATTATTTTGTTGGTTATCGATAAACAGCAATTTACACAACCGGGTATTATCATTACGCTTTTGGGTATTCCATTATCCTATTTTGTAAAACATAAAGACATAATCTTACTTATTTTTTATCCTGCCTGTGCACAATTAGAGGCAGATCAACACATGCGATATAAAAAAATAACACATATGAAGATAACATTAACGACTGTTTTATTGCTGCTATTTCAGCTTACGACAATGGCTCAGGGAACATTGGAGGATTATAAACGTGCCAAAGAGATCAGAAGCTCATTTGGCAAGGTGTATGAGGTACCACAGCAGATTATTTGGTCTGAAAAAGGAGATAGTTTTTCTTATCGGCTGAATAAGAAAGACGGTAAGAGGAGCTTATATCTGGTAGATGTGGTTACGCAGAAAAAAATAGATACCGATGTTGCCGCGATTGAAAAGCAGCTATCGGCTCAATTGGGTAAAGAAGTGAATTTAGGTGTTTTGTGGGGGAGAGATCTGAAAGTATTGACGGCAAACGAGGTTGAGTTTACGGAAGAGAAAGTGATCTGGAAGTGGAATGGACAGGAAAATAAGTTGAGCAAATCGCGAGATATCGCAACAACAGGTGCTAACCGTAGATCGGATGGCTATTGGGGAGCACGCTGGGATGATAGTAAGGGTGAGCCGGTAGACTCTCCTGATAAGGTCTATACCGCTTATATTAAAAATAGTAATGTATATATCAGAAAAAAGGAGAATGCAAAAAGCGAGCAGCAGTTGACCTTTGATGGAAGTCCCGGAGAGTATTATAGTGCCCGTATACAATGGTCCAATGATTCAAAAAAATTGGCTGTTTCAAAAGTGAGAAAGGCTGAAATCAGACAGTTGACTTTACTGGAGTCTTCTCCAACCGATCAATTACAGCCTAAATTACAAACTAGAGACTATAATAAACCCGGTGATGCTTTGTCACAATATTATCCAACTATTATTGATGTGACGGATGGTCGGGTGATACCTGTAGATCCTGCTCAGGTAGCCAATCAATTTTCACTTTCTGCACTCGCATGGAAAGCGGATAATAGTGGAATAACATTTGAATATAACCAACGTGGCCATCAACGGTATGACGTGATGGAATTGAATGCTGTAGACGAAAAAACTAAAGCCATTATTTCAGAACGGAGCACAACATTTATTGATTATAGCGGGAAGAAATATCGGAAAGATCTCAAAAAAACAGCTGACATCATCTGGGCTTCGGAACGCGATGGATGGAATCATCTGTATCTGTTTGATGCAAAAACAGGAGCATTGAAACACCAGATTACCAAAGGAAATTGGGTGGTGCGTAAAGTTGTTAACGTCGATGAGGACAACAAAAAGATTATTTTTGAGGCGAGTGGCATGAATAAAGACTTGGATCCTTATTTAATCCGTTATTACGCGATTGGTTTTGACGGTAAGGGCTTGAAAGAACTTACTCCAGAAGCAGCCAATCATCAAGCAACATTTAATCCTGATCATTCTTTATTTGTAGATCTCTACTCGCGGGTTGACCAAGCTCCACAGGCCGTATTGCGACGTGTAGCAGATGGGCAGATCGTGATGGATTTGGAAAAAGCGGATATTTCGGATCTGGAGGCTACGGGATGGCGCAAACCTGAAGTGTTTAAGTCGCTTGCTAGAGATGGTAAAACAGATATCTGGGGCATTATCGTCCGTCCACGAAATTTTGATCCTAACAAAAAATATCCTGTGATCGAGTATATTTACGCTGGTCCACATAGTGCTTTTGTTCCTAAATCATTTTCTGCTAATCCGGCCGGACTTGCTGAGCTTGCTGAACTGGGTTTTATAGTCGTGCAGATTGACGGAATGGGAACATCCAATCGTTCGAAGGCATTTCAAGACGTCGCCTGGAAAAATCTAAAAGATGCTGGTTTTCCCGACCGTATTGCCTGGATGAAGGCTGCCGCGCTTCAATATCCTTATATGGACATTGAAAAAGTCGGTATTTATGGTACTTCTGCCGGAGGACAGTCTGCTGCTGGAGCACTCTTGTTTCATCCTGAATTTTATAAGGTAGGGGTTTCATCTTGTGGCTGTCACGATAACCGTATGGACAAAATATGGTGGAATGAACAATGGATGGGCTGGCCGATCGGACCTGAATATGCAGCTTGCTCTAATATCGAAAATGCGTATAAATTAGAAGGAAAGTTGCTATTGATCGTTGGGGAGCTGGATGATAATGTAGATCCTGCATCGACTTATCAGTTCGTCAATCAGTTGATTAAACATGGTAAAGATCATGACTTCATTATGGTTCCGGGAATGGGACATTCTTCTGGTGGTGATTATGGAGAAAAGAAACGTCGCGATTATTTTGTGAAACACTTGCTAGGGGTAGAACCTCCTGCTTGGAATGCTTATTAGCGAAGGTATTTGAACTGGAAGCAGCACCTTGCAGCCATGCTGATGGATGGTTGTTACGATCGGCTTAGCAAGGTATGTACAGATAGAAGGTCGTAAAATTAATTTTTGCAGTTAAGTACAGGGTTCAAGCTTTCTTGTATGCTGTTGAATTTAAATTGGATGAAAATATGAAAATCATTGATAAAGAAACTATTGAATCTATACTTAAATATGATAAATTGATTGAAGCGCTGCGCCAGATTTTTCAATCGACGTTTACTATGCCTGTTAGGCACCATCACTTTTATCAAAATGCTGAGGGAATTGAAAATACGCTTATTCTGATGCCTTCGTGGACGGACAATTATATCGGAATCAAGCAGGTTGTTGTCGCTCCTGAGAATCATAGCAAAAACCTCCCGGCTATTCATGCCTTGTATACGTTGTTGGATGCGGTCACTGGAAAACCTTTGGCACAGATGGATGCGGCAGGGTTGACATCCCGAAGAACAGCCTGTACTTCTGCTTTAGCGGCTTCTTATTTAGCTCGAGATGATTCAAAAATCTTACTGATTGTTGGAGGAGGGAAAGTTGCGCAACATCTTGTGCAAGCGCATTCGGCTGTGCGTGCGTATGACCAAATTTTGATCTGGACAAGAAATGAATCGAAAGGTGGAGATCTGGTATTGAACTTACAGCAGGCGGGATTTCGTAATGTTGTGTATGCCGATAAGCTGGAAGAGGCTGTGCGTAGGGCAGATGTGATCTCCTGTGCGACGCTTAGTCATGAACCTTTGATAAACGGGGAATGGATTAAGGCTGGAACTCACTTGGATCTCATTGGATCACATACGCCTAAAACGCGTGAAGTAGATGATAGCGCCATTCTTAAAAGTAGCATTTTTGTGGATTCGCGCGCGGGAGCGCTCCACGAGACGGGAGAACTTGCGATCCCCATTGCAACCGGTGTACTGGATCCTGCAAGTATAAAAGGTGATATCAAAGAACTTTGTTGTGGTGAAATTATGGGAAGATCATCATCAGATGAAATCACTTTATTTAAATCGGCGGGATTGGCAATTGAAGATTTGGCGGCAGCTTTGCTCGTGTATAGGAATGTGGGAGAGGAGATGACATCGGTTTGATCATTTCAGAAAATGAAAAAGAGTAGGACTTTGTCAGTCATCATACCGCAAAGAATATTTTTTGATTCTTTGGGAAGCATAGTAGGTTGATTTGGATTTCTGTCGAAATTATGATCGTTCTTTAGATAGATTTTGTATGACCATAAATTGGAATATTAAGTTATATTTCCTACTTTCAAGGCTACTAAAACCTTTTAATGATGAAAATATTTTTTTATTTCCTTGCAGGCTTCGTCCTCTACATTTCACAACCTGTCTATGCGCAACAAAATCCTGTATTTCCAGGTTGGTATGCCGATCCTGAAGGTATTATATATAACAATGAGTATTGGGTTTTTCCGACCTATTCTGCGCGATATGAAGATCAGATATTCTTTGATGCGTTTTCATCAAAAGATTTTGTCACCTGGAAAAAGCATCACCGTATCATTGATACGGCTGAAGTAAAATGGGCTAAAAAAGCGATGTGGGCACCAAGTGTTTTTCAGAAAGACAAGAAATACTATTTATTTTTTGGTGCGAATGATGTGCACAAAGGCGAAATTGGCGGTATCGGCGTAGCTGTTGCTGACAAGCCGCAAGGTCCTTACAAAGATCTGCTTGGGAAACCGTTAATTAATGATATTGTGAATGGGGCACAACCTATTGATCAATTTGTTTTTAAAGATAAAGATGGACAATATTATATGTACTATGGTGGCTGGCAACATTGTAATGTGGTCAAATTAAGCCCTGATTTTAAGAGTTTAGTTCCTTTTGATGATGGAACGATCTATAAGGAGGTAACTCCTGAAAACTATGTAGAAGGTCCGTTTATGTTTATTCGCAATAATAAATACTACTTTATGTGGTCTGAGGGAGGTTGGGGTCTTCCGAATTATAAGGTAGCCTACGCTATTGCGGATTCTCCTTTTGGTCCCTTTAAACGAATAGGTACCATTTTGGAACAGGATCCTGCAATCGCAACTGGGGCGGGACATCATTCGGTGATCAAGGTACCAAATAAAGATCAATATTATATCGTGTATCACCGCAGGCCATTAGGAAAAACGGGTGCGAATGAACGAGAAACTTGTATCGATGTGATGACATTTGATGCGAATGGTTACATTAATCCCGTAAAAATGACTTTCGAAGGTGTGAAGCATAAATTGAAGTAAGTTCAAGCAACCTCATTAAGAAATTTCTAATATAGAATCCCGGTAGTGCCTAACAACGCTATCGGGATTCTGCATTTATAGACATTTTTGTCTCTTTTTTGTAACAATTTGTGCTCTTAATCAAATAAATAGTCGAAAAATGAGAGTATAGACAGCGAATGGAAAGATTGATTAAGTTTTCTAATCTCGCTCTAATTTCGCTCTTATCACATTTTTATCTCTTTGTGATATACTTGTGCGAATGTACAGATAATGAACATGTCATGAGTACGCTGTTATCCTGCAGCATTTCATATGCTCATACATCTTCATTGTTATTGAAAAACAAGTTATTCTCATGAACATAAAAGCATTAATCGCGACGACGTTATTTTTTTTCCCTGCTATCTTGTTACTGGTCACAGCACAGGAGAGGCCTGCGGCATTGCTTATAGAACAAGAGGCTGACTCCTTGAAAAGCAAGGAACCTGCCCGTGCAGATCTTTTTAAACTGGATGTGCTTTTACGCGCAGGATTAAATATTGAGTCCATGGGCGACAATGAGCGCAGTAATAAAGTTAATTTGGATGAAGCCCGTATTTTGCTTCACGGTGATTATAATGACCAACTCTCTTATCGTGTTCGTTTTCGTTTAAACCGTCCGTTTACACCTACAAGTCAGGACAATGCTTCGCGGGCATTGGATATGGCTTACATCAAATATAAATTTGGAAAGGATGATAAATGGTCTATTACTGCCGGAAAGCAAAGTGCTTTGGTCGGAAGTTACGAGTTTGAAAATAATCCGATCTATGAATTTATGTTCACGGATTATGTGGACCGTATTCTTAATCTTTTTGTGGTAGGGGGAACGCTTTCTTATGAGCTTAATGCTGACCACTCGCTAAACGTGCAGGTTTATAATACAATCAACGACAGTTTTGTGGATCTGCATACCAAAAACGGTTATGCAATGGGTGACTTGAAAGCGTCTAAGACACCAATTGGGGCTTATGCTACCTGGATCGGATCGTTCTGGAATAAAAAGATCAGTACAAAGTGGTCTTATAATATTTCGCAGTTTGCTCAAAATAAAACCAATCACGGGATCTCTTTGGCTAATAAATTTAAAACAGATAAAGACATGCTGTATGTGGATCTGCAGTATAGTTATCTGGCGGTAGATCATGCTTTGATCGCATCTGCTGCGATGAATGACTTTTATGCGCGTACGAATTCCGATCGTGTACTGGCTCAGGATGTGACTTACAAGTCTATTGTGGTCCGTTACGATAGAATGCTTACGGATAAATGGGAGCTTGCTCTGAAAGGAGCATATGAAACAGCTGGAATGGATAAGGATGCAAACATTGATGCTAATTTCCGTCAAAACTGGACCTATTTTGCGGCTTTACAGCATAAACCGTTTAAAAAACAGGATTTACGGTTTTATCTGGGTTACGTCGGCAATACGGTGTCTTTTGATCGTCAGTTTGATCGCGCTCAACAACAGTTTAACCGCCTTACATTAGGAACTTATTTTACGATACCGGCACTATAAATTTTTTACACATCGATAGGGTGGGTTCAGGTGATAGGTAATGCTATGCTTACTGTAATTGAACATATCCAAGATGTTTTTATTAATAAAAAGCTTTGAATTTAAATCAATCAATATGCATTTAACACCGAGAGAAACAGAGAAGCTCTTGCTCCACTTGGCAGGGGAACTTGCTGCCAAGCGATTAAAAAGAGGGGTAAAATTAAACTATCCGGAATGTATCGCTTACATCAGCGGACAGATTATGGAAGAAGCACGTGACGGTAAGTCTGTGGCATCACTGATGCAGTATGGTACGACATTATTGAAGCGTTCCCAGGTGATGGAAGGTGTTCCGGAAATGATTCACGATGTACAAATTGAAGTAACCTTTCCGGACGGAACGAAATTGGTTACGGTTCACAACCCAATCCGTTAATTTAATAGCGTATACGATATGATACCAGGAGAATATATCCTTAAAAAAGGAGAAATAAAAGCGAATGTCGGCTATAAAACGACAAGTGTTACCGTGAAAAATGTAGGTGACCGCCCGATTCAGGTTGGCTCTCATTATCATTTTTTTGAAGTGAATAAAATGTTGTCTTTTGACCGTGAGGAAAGTTTTGGAATGCGTTTAAATATCCCTGCGAGTACAGCGGTACGTTTTGAGCCCGGAGAACAAAAGAAAGTGATCTTGGTCGAAATGGGAGGTAATAAAGAGATCCACGGGTTTAATGGCTTGACCAACGGTAAATATACCGATCCAAAGGTTAAGAAAGCCGCACTGGAGAAAGCGAAAAAATTGGAATTTAAAGATTCGAAATAGTTATGGCAGGTTGGAATAGAAGAGAGTGGATTAAAGTAGTCGGAATGGGTACTTTAGGTTCGATTGTAGGACTTGACGCTCTTGGTTTAGATAAACTGGGTTTAGATAAATCGTCGGTTAAGTATATAGATGGGGAGCTTTATATCCCTCGTGATAAATATGCTGCATTATTTGGCCCAACGACGGGCGATAAGGTCCGTTTGGCAGATACAGAGCTTTTCATTGAAATCGAGAAAGATTTTGGTGTTTATGGTGAAGAAAATAAATTTGGTGGCGGTAAAACAATCCGTGATGGTATGGGCCAATCTGCCCGTGCGATGCGCGATGAAGATGTACTGGATTTCTGTATCACCAATGTAATTATCATCGATCACTGGGGTATTGTGAAAGGTGATATCGGTATTAAAGACGGTAAGATCGTGGGTATAGGTAAAGCGGGTAACCCGGATGTGCAGGATGGTATTACCAAAGGCATGGTGATCGGCGGGTCTACCGAGGTGCATGGAGGTGCGGGACATATCTTAACTGCAGGTGGTATTGATACACACATCCACTTTATTTCACCACAACAGGTAGAAACAGCACTTTATAGTGGTGTCACCACTTTTATTGGTGGTGGAACCGGTCCTGCTGATGGTACCAATGCAACCACGGTGACTTCTGGTAAATGGTATATGGAGCGTATGTTTGAAGCTTTTGAAAACTTGCCGATCAACGTAGGTTTTTTTGGTAAAGGTAATATATCGACTACTGGACCTATTATTGAGCAAATTGAAGCGGGTGCACTGGGGGTGAAAATCCACGAAGATTGGGGTGCTACTCCAGCGACAATTGATGCCGCGCTTACTGTTGCGGATAAATACGATGTGCAAGTTGCCATCCATACGGATACGCTGAACGAGGCGGGATTCTTAGAAGATACAGTTGCGGCTATTGATGGCCGTGTGATCCATACGTTCCACACGGAAGGAGCGGGCGGTGGTCACGCGCCGGATATCATCAAAATTGCGATGTATCCTAATATTTTACCAGCATCGACCAATCCAACAAAACCTTTTACAGTAAATACGGTAGAAGAACATTTGGATATGTTGATGGTTTGTCATCACTTGGATAAAAACGTGAAGGAAGATGTGGCGTTTGCCGATTCACGTATCCGTCCACAGAGTATTGCGGCTGAAGATATTTTGCAGGATATGGGTGTGTTCTCGATTATGAGTTCAGATAGCCAGGCGATGGGACGTGTAGGTGAGGTAATTTCACGTACTTTCCAGACGGCACACAAGATGAAAATTCAGCGTGGTGCATTAGCGGAAGATAAAGGAAAAGACAATGATAACTTCCGTGTGAAGCGTTACGTTTCTAAATATACGATCAATCCTGCTAAAGCGCATGGTATCGATCAATACATCGGTTCTGTTGAACCGGGTAAGATTGCCGATTTGATATTATGGAAACCTGCAATGTTTGGTGTGAAGCCAGAAATGATCATTAAAGGGGGTATGATTGTGGGTGCTAAAATGGGTGATATCAATGCGTCTATCCCTACACCGCAACCCGTTTTATACCGCCCGATGTTTGGAGTGCACGGTAAAGCATTACAGAAGTTGTGTTTCAACTTTGTTTCCAAAGTTTCTTTGGAAAATGGCAACATCAAGAAATTAAACTTGTCACGTGTGAGTCTACCGGTAGAAGGTTGCCGTACAGTACGTAAAAAAGATATGGTGCATAATGATGCAACACCAAATATCGAGGTGAATCCAGAAACTTACGAAGTGTCGGTAGATGGTGTTTTGGCCATCTGCGAACCTCTACATGAAGTGCCAATGGCACAACGTTTCTTCTTATTTTAAAGAAAATCGGATTTATGCTACTGGCAAGAACAATCTTGGGCAATATCGCTAGCGGATCCTTCCAACTGGAGGTGGACTTCCTTCAGTTGGAATGGTTCGACACCACAAAAAAAATCATTCGGGCAATTACAGTAGGGGGACGTGAAATCGGTTTCAAAAATTTATCCTCCCGGCAACTGTCGGATGGTGATGTACTCTACCGTGATGAAAAGGCTGGTTTTTGTATTGCGGTCAAGATATTGCCCTGTTCTTGTCTTGTATTTCGAGCAAATGGCCCAAAGCAGATGGCCTACGCTTGTTTTGAAATCGGAAATCGACATGTTCCCGTTTTTATCAACGATCGGCAAGAAGTCATAACAGCATTTGAAAAACCTTTGTTTGATCTGCTCTGCCGTAGGGGGCTAGAGCCGACGATCGAAACGCGGGTGATAGAAAAAACGAGTACTCTGGTGATCCATCAGTATACTTCAGGAAAAATGAAAATAAAACTAGGACTATAACATGCATATGAATCCATTATTAACGCTGTTGCAGATCAATGACTCGGTATTTCCTATTGGAGGATTTACGCATTCATATGGATTGGAAACCTACATTACAAAAGATATTGTAAAGGATAGCAAATCTGCCGAAGAATATGCAAGAACCATGTTGGAGCATAATTTTTATTATAATGACGCCGCTTTTTTTTCAAAGGCCTGGACACTCTGCGTGAAGCGTGCTTCTAAGCAGAAAATCGCAGCGCTTGATGAACTGGTTACGGTGCTAAAAGCGCCTTATGAAATAAGGGAAGCCAGTAAGAAACTTGGAATTCGCTTTTTGAAATTGACGGAAAAACTACATCCTGTAAAACGCTGTTCTAATTACCTGCAGTCGATCAGCAGCAATGAGCTGCATGGTCATTATGCGTTAGCATTCGCCATGTATGCGCATGCATTAAAAATAAGCTATCAGGATGCGCTCAGTGCATTTTACTATAATGCACTTAACGGCATGATGACCAACTGTGCGAAACTTGTTCCGATCAGTCAGATGGATGCACAACAGATTCTTTTTAAACTTCAGCCTTTAATTAACCGCTTGGTTGCTGAGCAACCGAATATGGATGAGGGGCTTATCGGTAATTGCTGCGTGGCGCAAGATATACGCTGTATGCAGCACGAAAAATTATATACACGAATTTATATTTCATAATCATATGGAAACAAGAAACTACGTCAAGGTAGGCGTAGGCGGACCTGTAGGGTCTGGTAAAACTGCCTTGATTGAACGACTGGTAAGATCGATGTCTACTGATTACAGCATATGTGTTGTGACAAATGACATCTATACGCGTGAAGATGCGCAATTTCTTCAAAAAAATTCGGCTCTTCCGGCAGAACGTATTATCGGAGTGGAAACAGGCGGTTGTCCGCATACCGCGATCCGTGAAGATGCATCGATGAATATTGAAGCAGTGGAGGAACTGGCCACCCGTTTTCCGGATACAGAACTGATCTTTGTGGAGAGTGGAGGCGATAATCTGACTTCTACTTTTAGCCCAGATCTTGCTGATGTCAGTATTTTCGTCATCGATGTAGGTGAAGGAGAAAAGATGCCCCGTAAAGGCGGTCCGGGTATTACACGTTCCGACTTATTGATCATTAATAAAATCGATCTGGCTCCTTATGTACATGCCGATCTGGAAGTGATGCGTCAGGATACCTTACGCATGCGTGGCGAAAGACCTTTTATTTTTACAAATCTCATGACCTTGGAAGGATTGGAAGATGTAAAAGGCTGGTTGAAAAAATATGCATTGTTAGAGCAATAAGAATAAGATGGAAAGTGTAATTCAGCTAAACGTAGCTAAAGAGGGAACCTATAGTGTATTGAAAGAAAGCTGTCACAATGCTCCTTATAAGCTCACACATTATGGTGCCCCAAAGCTACAGGAGCATCTGGAAATGATTATCATGAGTGCTTCTCCCGGTATTATGGATGATGATACTTTGGATATTGAGATCAATATGAAAGCTGACACGCAATTGAAGCTTTTTACACAGTCTTTCAATAAACTTCATCCGATGAAACGCGGAGCCCGACAGACAACTGTTGCACGTATCGCACACGACGCGGTCTTTCATTATATTCCACATCCAGTTACTCCTTTTAAGGATTCGATATTTAAAAATGAAAACAGTGTCTATCTTGAAGGTAATGCAGTTTTGATCTGGGCGGATGTTGTCGGTGCTGGGCGTATACACATGAATGAGGCTTTTTTGTTCAACAGCCTACACAGTACGACGAAGATATACCGCAACAACAAGCTGATCCTGATGGACAACCAGTTCCTGTCACCTGCAAAACAACCGATAACAGGCCTGTTATTCTTTGAAGGATATACGCATCAGGCAACTTTTATTTTTTCAGCCCTATTTGCGAAAGAACTGAAGGAAGAGCTGGATGAAATTATGACTTTGGATTACAGTGATATTACGTACGGTTTCACAAAAGCTGCGGATGATATTGTCATGTTGCGGGCTTTAGGAAATGATGGCGAGCTGCTTTACGATTTTATGGGTATGCTCGGACAATTGTGCTGGGATTTTACACAACATATCAAGGAAGAGTCTAGACTTGCAGGTATTGCTGAAGATCAACTTGAGGAAAGTACTAAGGAAGTTGCTCCAGTACCGGTTGTTAAAGAGGTGAAAAAACGACCTGCTCTTAAAAAAACGAATGCGGTTAAGGCTCGTCCTAAGACGAAAAAAAAGGAGGTTGTGGATGCATGAGCTATCGATCGTAAGGGATATCTTTAGCACCTTGGAGGAAGCTTATCCGGGGCGGATGCAAGATATTATCAAAGTGGAGATAGAGGCTGGATTGTTATGTAATATTCAGCCTATCCTGATTCAGAATGCTTTTGAAGCCTACGTGCTTGATGAAGCGTTGTTTCAGGATCTGGAGCTCGAGGTGAAATTATTACCCATCATTGCTTACTGCAAAGTATGTGCAATGAATTTTGAAGTACATTATCACCGGTTTGTATGTACTTGTGGACAGCCCTCTGACCAGATTATACAGGGGGAGGAACTGCGCATCAGTAAGGTGCTGTTTAATAATAAAACTGGTCATTAAAAATCAATGATATAAAAAACAGATGGCTGTCTTGATTAAGGGAAAAATCTTAAAAATTGCGATCTGTTTATCCGATATGATATGCTTGTTATCGAAAGAAATTTAATCACTCCATCTGAAATTGATCCTTTGGTCATAGACCTACTGGCGATTGACTGGTATGAAGTCAACAAGACTGTTTTGAGTCGTGAGACAAGGGATGGCCGATTTGTGCGCCTCCATCGGACAGGCGGTACTGCTCTTGATGATGGAGAGTTTGTGTATTCTTCTCCAGAGGTCGCCATACAGATATATATCAAACCATGTGCTTGTATCGTTCTTAAATCTACAGATCTTAATGCTATCGGTCATTTTTGTTTTGATGTTGGCAATCGGCATTTACCTCTATTTTGGTTTGATGATGGGCTAGCACTTGCGTATGATGGACAGCTCTATCCAGCATTAAAAGGGCAATATGGCAACAATGTTGTTATAGAAACGCGCACACTTTCACCAGCCTCTGCTTTACAGGCGTTTGGCGCATCATGGTTATTAAGTTAGAAGGTCAAATGGCCTAACTGCTATCTACATGATGTTAAGCTCTCCCTCCGCTTACCAGCCCCAGCCGTTACTTTCGTATCAGGTCACTTTATGTGAGGTTGGAAAATAGAAAGTTAATAGTTAAGATTCTTTCTGCTTAAAGTTTTCATTTGTTGCTCAGGCAAATGATTGATATTTGCTGAATATAAGTTAAGTAATTCTTTATTTCTGAAGAATTAGTTTGCGGAAATACTGATATGACAGCAGTATTTATACTTAATATTGAAAAAAATGAACTATTTTATCCTTATAAAAAGTTATCTTTAATCAATAGTATAGATGTTCAATAACAAGTTTAAGTTTTGAATATTTTTATAAACAGATCACCTAAATTTTAAGTACAACTGTATTATGATTAAAGTGGGAATTATTGATAACAACGCACATACTCGAGAGGCTATTAAGCGTATTCTTGTGACACACACGTTGGGGGGCACCGCTATTCCTATAACAATTCTTTTTGATTTGGAATACTGCAATTTAACCCGGGAGGAGAAATCTCCAGTTCCTGATGTGTTGCTGCTCGATATTGAACACCAAGATACCTTGATCATGGAAAAAGTAAAAAAGCTTTTTCCAATGTCTGAGGTGATCATATTGACTAATCTATCGGATGTAAAAATTGTTCGTAAATGTTTTCGAAATGGAGCCGTCAGTTATTTGCTGAAGGATACGTGTATGCAGGATCTTGTGCATGCCATACTTATTACGCTTAATCAAGGTTCTTTTATCAGTCCTACAATCAATAGGGCACTGATCAACCAGGCTTTTAGTTCAAAAAAATACGAAGATCTGCTCACGGCGCGTGAGCTTCAGGTAGCCAATGGTATCGTTGAAGGATTGAGTTATAAGCTGATTGCTGAAGAATATAAAATATCATTAGATACGGTACGTATTTATATCAAACGTGTATATCGAAAATTAAATATCAACAGTAAAGGCGAACTGATTGCGCAATTGTCGATGTAGAGATTATTTCGTAACATGAAGATGTGACTTTATATATTTCTCACTGACCGAATTAAGACTGATTTTTGTTATAATTTGAATTTCCTGATATGCGCATAAAATGTCTGTGGAGTTTCTTGTTTCTGATGTGTTGCTCATGTGTTTTCTTATCCGAAGCGAAAAGTCAACAGGTTGCTGATGTGGCCATAAGCTTTGATCAGGATACAGTAAGCGTAACAGGAGGTCGGACATTTTCTAATAAAATCAGTCTCCATAATTTAACGGATAAAATCATCGAACTGATCCCTTCAGCTGTTGAGACGATGTCTTTATCGGGATTAATAAAGCTGCCGCAGCGAATCATATTACAAGCTCGGGAGCAAAAAAGCTACCCATTAAAGTATATGGGTGATCGGAATACCTTAAAAAACAATCATCAATCTTTTTCAATCAGTTTTTCTAGTGATGATCAATCCATCCGTTTACCCAAACCGGTATCTTTTTTCATCAAATTGAATGATGAAAAAACACTTGTGTTACAAACGGAACAGCCAGCATATTATTTGGATCTTTCCACCAATCAGGTACAATTGCTCGTGCAGGCATCAAATTTTGGACTTGTACCGATTACATTTAAGCTTCTTTTTTCAGGCTATCCTCAAGGCTTTACCATTACCGGAGACGTTATGCAGGTTACCTTACAGCCCGGGGGGCAGACACTACTTCCTTTAACGGCTACTATGCGGTATAAAAGTAGTTTTCAGGATTTTGACTTTGTCATGCAAGGGATTGATGAAGAGGGTCGAATCTTAGCGGCTAGTCGTGTCCGAATTATGCGGGTTGGAAGTGTTAAGCGGTTTGGAGCTATTAACAATCTTGAAAATGATTTTAATAACAATACGGTCGCCTTGCAGTACCTCAGTTTGGGACAGGGAAATTCTATTTATCAGTTCCAAGCTTATGGAGATCTGGAGCTCGAAGAAAACAAAAACCTGAACTACAGACTGAATGTCGATTATTATCAGGAACAAAAGGCGTTAAATGCTTATGACACCTATATCGATTATCAAGACAAAGACTGGGGCGTTAAAGTCGGGAATATTTATGAAAATCTGGATCAGACGATTAGTGGAAGAGGAATTAAAGCGAGTTATAAATTTAGTAAAAATCGCTCGATCAGTCTCTACGGAGTCGAAAATAATTATATGCTATTCAGTCAGCTGCAGAATTTGATTCCTGGCGCGAAAATTATCGGAGCTAATTATGCTGTTCGATCGGAGGATAATCAGGAAAGTTACCTCACCTATTTACATCGTGAACACAGTTATCGTGAGATCAAGAGCGATCAGGTAAGCGGAAAGACTTCAGTCCGGTTCAATGCACAGCAACAATTGGGGCTGGAAGGGGGGTACAGTATGGAGCGTACAGATTATAATGGAAGCAAGCATGCTTTTGCCATGGGCATTAATTATAACTATAGCACAGAACAGTATCAGATAACGAGTATGAATTATTACAGCTCTCCCTATTATACAGGTTTGCGGAGGGGTTTAATACAGAGTGATACCCGGATCAGTAAGGTGTTAGAAAATAATCAAAGTATCGCTGCCCGGATCAGTTATCTGGATAATAATCCCAAATTTCAGGAAAGGTATAAAGATTATTACATTAATAATCCTAGTCGGATCCAGATTTATGAGCTTGGTTATCATACTGGTCTGGGCAAATTTCAACTGGATTTTAGGCCTTATTTTATTTTTCAGGAAGTGGATTATCAAGGCTTTGGAATTCCAGGTATCGGTCCTGCAAATTGGAAATCAAATGCCATTAGAGGAATCGGCGATATCAATTTTTTTAGTACGGGACATCGCTTTTCCCTGCGCACAGATTATGGCTATACGTATAAGAATACTTCCAATAAGCCGCTTTCTCCCTTTCATTCGTTACGTGTGACGGGTACCTATGGATATCGGTTTATCGGTTTTAATACCTATATCCAAATAAATCCTTACTACTTAAACGATTTGCTTGCTACGGCATCGGATGCAAATTTTAGAATTTATTCTTTTGGACCCAATATGCAGATCAATAGTTTTAAGGGAACGCTGCAGGCACAGGTAGCGGGTATGTACAGCTATTATGGATTTTCCCGAAGTAATAATTTATCGGTTAACGGAAATGCCAAATGGCATTTAAAAGGGAACTGGAGTCTCACTGCTGACATCTTTTATAATTTTATGCGCAACCGCCTTCCTCTCAATTATCTATCTGAGGCAAATGCTGTAGAAACCATATCGTTTAATAACCGACAGTTTCGAGTAGGTATTGAAAAGAAATTTTCCAAATTTAATAGTGCGAAAGGACATATGTTGCAGTTGTCTTTTTTTGACGACAAGAATAAAAATGGCGTTAAAGATCCTGATGAAGCAACTCCTGAAGCAGTTGTGGTTAAAATTGCCGAAGATGTAGCGAGTACCGATGGAAAAGGACGGGTGAAATTTTTAAATATGGCTAAGGGTTCATATGCTGTCCTTGTTGAAAATAATCAAGGCTGGGTAGCTCAGGGACCGATTAGTATTGTTCTAACAAAAAATCAGAGGCTAGCTATTCCTTTGGTGAAAACACGAATTTTAAAAGGTAGGATTAAGCCTATAGCAGGTAAATACCTGCAAACAAATCCGGAGCTATCCGGTATTCGGATTAATGCAGTCGATAAGGAAAGTAATACGTTCACGACATTGAGTGATGCTGATGGCAACTTTACCTTTTTCCTGCCATTAGGGAATTACAAGGTAACAATACCGACGGCAGGTATGCCCTTTTCGATTGAAAATCCGAATCAGGAAATTGATCTAAGTGAAAAAGGAACCGTTTATCTCCAAGATTTTAATTATAAAGATGAACGTAGAAAAGTGGGTATTAAGCGTTTTTAAGGAGCCACAAAACTAAAGATGATATTCGTTGTATATGTTCCTGCCGGTTTGTTGAGCAATTTTGAAGTTTCTGATGCAGGAATGCTGTATCTGATATTTAAGGATCTGTCGATTACAGGGTCAGCTCCATTAATAAGCTGTTGCGCGGTGGCAGACAAGGTTACTGTCTGCATACCGGTTTGACCTGGCATCGGTCCTATCCGCATGACATTTAGTGGAACGCTATTAACTCCAGAGGCAAAGTTAGCCGAAGTGGCTCTTACATACACGTTATAAGGCGTAGTTTTACTTAATTTTAAGTGTGCTGACATATCTTGGTTAACTCCATTTTGGTAATGACCAGCTGTTGAAAAGGTTAAGTTAACTGTTGATTGGTTGGCTATTATTTCACTTAGATCGCTGACCACAACCTCCAAACTGCCGACAGCTTGCGCTTGTAAAGTTCCTGTAGGATAGGTAGCAGTTGGCTTGTTCCAGGTGTAAGTGATCGGTACTGAATAGGTTCCTGCCTGTAAAAATCCCGCTTTAAGTTTTGTCGCATCGATTGAAAACGCGTAATTCAGTGTTTGGGAATTATTCGTGGGTACTGCAAGTCCGGCAACAGGAGTCAATCCCTGAGCTGTGGTTGATAGTGTTATAGGGGTAGCTGTAGCGACGGCTGTTAAAGTAGCTGCCACTGAAGAAACAGGAGTGACCGGCAGGCTGTTGTAAGGCAATGTGGTGCTAAAACTGAAATTTGAATTACCTGTCTGTAAACTTGGTCTATAATTTACGGTGTTTGTAAGACTAAGGGCTTTACTTGCACTAATACCTGCGGGTGTACGATAAAAACTCAAATTGTTAACTAAGATGCTGGTCGTTCCTGCTGTGGTTAGTGGCGTTATGAAAGAAGGAACAATAATATTCATCGTATGGGTTGCTGGAGTAATCACATTCCCTAGTCCTAAAAGACCGGGAGCTAAAAAAAATAGTTCAGCAGTATATGTTCCTGCTACCCAAGTGAAGCCAGCTGTAGCCAATCGTAAGTTGTTGAGGACAGTGCCAGAAGCAACACTGGCAACTGCTGCAAATATATTTTGATTGGTCGTGGAAAGTGCAATTTCTGTAAAAGTACCAAGAACCGTGAGATTATTAATAGAGACCAGCTTGATATGTGCCAAATTGAGTGGAGCAGGACCATTACCTCCAAGCGTATTACTGAAATTAGCGGTATTGGACTTGACACCGATTGTAGGTAATAGGCCGAGTGCAGATGTATAGGTACCGGATGTGAAATTTTGTTGATAATCTGTTCTTGCGGTGATATTTGCTGCTGGTAGATTCACATTGATTTGAGCCTGTACATGTATAGTGTACAAGCTTACTGCTAGTGTGAGGGCGCTCTTAATATGTAATTTCTTTTTCTGCAATTTTCAAGTCATATTGAGTTCCGGCATCTAGGATAGCTACAGCGAGGTAGCGTCCTTTGAGTGTTGCTGGTAAATCCAGTTGAATCCATTGTTCTGCCTCGGGCAACATTGCTATTGCAATTGATTTGACCGGGACTTCTTCCCCAGTTTCAATATTGGTCAGCTCGAAACGAACATAGGCATCTTTATTGATCTGACCCGTGTTTTTCACTTTGACAAGCATTTTCCGGATGCTAATGCCCGTTTCCTGTGTGGTGAGGCCTTTATCTTCAAAAGCTAAAAATTCCAAATCTCCAGTTGACAATCCAGTAGGGACATGATAAATCTGTATACCCATTTCAAGGAGGACGTTCATATTTACGCCTTTTTGAAGTTCGCCTTTCTGTTCCTTCACCTGCGTGAAAAATAGCATGCTATTGGTTAATACAAGTGAGGTGCCGTCATTCGGAATGGTCATATTGAGGTTCACATTTTTAGTTTCGCCCGGCGCTAACCGGACAGAGTTTTCCGAGAGTAATAACCATGAGGCATTGGATTGCTTGCACTGACCTATAGGGTAATATTTTTTAACACCTACGGAATCACGATCCCAGTCTTTCATATTTGCTACGAAATAGAATTCGGATGTTGAGGTATTGCTAAAGGAAATGGTTTGACTGACTGTTTGCCCAGCCTCTCCTTTAAAAAAAATACGAGAAGGCGAAACAGAAATACCCTGAGCGTAGGTCAGGGTATTTAAGTATAGAAAAACTAGCGTTAAATAAAATTTCACAGATTAAGATAAAGTGTGCTATTGTTTACAATTGTGTTGCGGTATACGTTACCGTTGTTGTATAAACCTCCAAAGGTAAAGAAATTAATGAGCTTGGGTTTGTAATGGTATAATTTACATTGTATGCCGCATTTATTTCTGCAACTGCGCCCGACACCAGCACTTGATCTACCTGCGTTAATGCTGTTACAGGTGTAGGAGAACCCCCATGTAGTGTTGCAGGATCAATATTGATTCCGACTATTCCTAGCGCAGGAAGGTTTGTAGTATTGGTTGAGTTGGAAGAAGTAAATAACCCATCTGCACTAACGGCAATTTCGTATGGTTTGTTGCTGATCACCGTGAGATGTCCAGGTTTTGTAACTGTTTTGGAAGCCGTATATTCTGCTGCTGTTCCATAAACAAAATTGACCGTAGGTGCTGCATCTAAAGCAATGGACAGGACGGCTGCCTGCAAATCAATGTTGACCGTTACGGGCGCTGTACTTACTTGAGCTTTGGCTTGTTGTCCCAGACATAGTGCGACCAGGGCAAATAAAGATAATATTAGGTTCTTTTTCATAATTCTCATAATTATTATATGCTTAACACTGATTAAAATTAGTGATTATGAGAGGTATATCCAATGTAATGAAGTCACATAATGATGTTATAAAGAACGTGATACTGTTAGGTCGTTAGAGCGAGAGTAGGTTAGGGTTCTGCTCCGTCACTTCGTGTCTTGGCCACGCTAAACTATGCTATAGGTATCTTCTAAAATTTTTTTAATTGTCGTTTTAATTCTTCCCATTCCTTGGTCTGTTGTAAGGTCTATTTCGCAAAATGTGCTATTAGTTGTTTTGGTATGCAGAACAAGATAATAAATACCGGCAACCAAGATACTGGAAATCGCTCTTAGATCTACATGTTGATCTTTGAGTTCCTGATCAGCTTTGGGAAAAAGCAAGGGGTAAATTTCCTCTCTGTTTGCTGTCACGTGAGCCATGAGCTCTGTATTTTCACTAATCTGCCAGAGCACAATTTTTTGCATTTCGTCGTCGTTCGTGAAATGTTCAAGTTGCGTCAATAGTAGATTTTCAAGAATGAGGCGTGTACTTGTTTCGGGAGCAGTAGTTAAGAGGTTTATCGCACTTTCGTTAATAGTATCCCAATAGTTTTTACCTTTAATATAGGTTTCAATGAGATTGTTTACGGAACCAAAATAAACAGAGACGAGTTTTCTATCTACACCAGCTTCGGCCGTAATATTGCTGACCGTTAATCCAGTATATCCTTTTTGTTTAAGAACAATTCCAACAGCTTGAATCAGCTTATTCATCGTTCTACTTTTGTTGTTTTTTTCTCCTTGGTAAGTTTTTCTAGCCATTGAAATATCTTAGGTCATCATCATATAGCTATGCAATATAAGTATTTTATCTGTAGAAAAGTTAACCAATGGATAATTTTTTTTGACTTAAAGCGTTTAAATTCTCGTAAAAGCGTCTATAGGCTCAAATAAGGCGGTTTATATGTGGCAACATGAATCTTGATGTTTTTAAAAATTATTGTAATTCAATCAGAATTATCCTTTATTTGAGATAATTTTGATTGTCGACCCCGATCCATAAGCACAATAAATTCTTTTTACCGATCTGTTTTTTTGGTGATCGCTTATTTTATCCCGATCATCATGCTTTAAAAAAAATGCATTCGATTTTATTTTGGATTATACTAACCTTATATCGGGTATACGTTGCTATTAGTTGAAAATTTCTTTTTTAAATTTTATACATCTTAAAGCTGGGGAGAATACACTATTTAGTCATGTTAATTACTTTTTCCACATGCTGTTCACAAAATGGTTAATTGACCCCTAATTTTCACTTTTTTGAATACCGTTATTTTTATTTTATAAAGGATGTTTATAAAATGTGGATAACATGTTAATATAAGTGGAAAAATTGTGCGATACAGGTGATAAATAATTTTTAGAGCCTTTAATTGTAAATGATAAATGCCAAGATATCCACATATTGTGACTAATAGTTGTTTTTGTGTGAATGGAGTTGGATGTTGAATAGGTGTGGATTACTTTTTCCACATAATATGCACAATGTTCGATTTTAGTGTTATTTGCGCATATTTTTGACGAATTCAAATTTTTCAGTAATTAGATATCGCTAATGTGTGGATAACATGTTGATAACTCAATAAATTGAAGTTTGGTGTTCGGTGTAAATAGTTTGAATCTCGTCTTTTATCTGCGTTTTATGTTCATAAGTGCATATCTTGTTGATAGAAATTGAATTTTTGTTAATTAACATTACTGAACTAACAATGTTAATTACTTTCTCCACATATTGTCAGTAAAACTGTGGAAAGCGGTTTTTTGAGGTTGTTTTAGTGCAAATTTCCATTTTGTCTTTCTGTGTTGTTAACAAAATGTGGGAAACGTGTTGAAATGTGTGAATAAGTGTGTCGAAGGAGACTGTATACTTGTTTAAATGTTAGAAACTTATGTGGTGAGAAGGTTTTAACAATTTACTACGTCGCTGGATTATTGTGTCACTTACTAAGAGGTTAGCAAGTTAAGATGTTAGTAGGTGAGAAGGTAAGTGAGTTGGAAAGAAACCGTAGATAAGAAAATATACGGTTTCTTTTAAAGAGCTTTATCCGTGGGCTTCTTCGATTTTTAGATGGCCACTGATTGCAATTCTGTTCCAGGCATTAATCACTACAACTGCCATGATGATTTGAGCGATCTGATTATCGGAAAAGAACTTTAAAGCTTTGTCGTAGGTTTCGTCAGTTAATCCGTTTTTATGGATTAGTGTTACTTCTTCTGTAATTTTTAGCACTACCTTTTCCTCTTTGGTAAAAATATCATGTGTTTCATGCCATGCACTTATCAGAAAAATACGTTGGTTTGTTTCTCCGTTTTTCAACGCATCCTTGGTGTGCATATCGATGCAATAAGCACATCCATTAATTTGAGAAGCACGAATTTTAATAAGTTCTTTTAGCGATTTTGAAATCGGAGCCTGAGCGATATACGTTTCAAGGCCCATCATTGCTTTTAATGCATTGGGTTCTACCGAACCGATATTAATACGATTTTGCATAGTTTTATTTTTTAATAATTATTGTTAACAGTACAAAAATGGGTATTGTAAAATTTTAAAAAGTTAAACTGGTTTAAGAAACACTTTTCTTCCGGATTTCACTTAAATATTCTGGCGTAAAACCAAGAAAAGAGGCAATAAGATATTGAGGTACTCTTTGTACAAATTCAGGGTGTTTATGTGCCAAACTTAAATAAAACTCCTCTTTAGATAATGAAAAAAGATAGTGTACGCGCAACTGTGCGGCGGCATATGCTCTTTGATAGATAAATCGAAAATAGCGTTCCATAACCGGAAATGCAGCTAAAAGTTTTTCTTGACTTTCCTGATCTATATATAGCACTTGCGTTTTTTCTACTGCTTGAATGTAACAGGACGTCGTTTGTTTATGCTCATATGCAATATTATCGGTGAGCCACCAGGTTTCGATAGCAAATTCTGTTGTTTGTTCGGTACCTTTTTCATTGATAAAAAATTTACGGAGTAAACCATCAACAACAAAATAATGATACTTGCAAACTTGGCCTTCCTGCAGTAAATTTTCTTTTTTGGCGACCTGTTTTGTGTTAAAATACTTCAATATTTCATGAAACGTCTCATCATCAATCGTGACGAATTTTTCTAAATGTTTTCTGAATAACTCCGACATGGTATGCTTATATATTTTATACTAAAGTTAGGAATTTAAATATGTACTCTTGCTCCCCGATTTGACCGACCATTATTTTGTATTAAATATCTTTTTTTGATGATTTCATATAAATGTCCTCATCGACCCATGCTACACAAGAGATTTTTGACTTAAAGAAATTGTGTTACAGCAATAACATTAATGATGAAGCAAATTGGCCAAATTTGTCTTATATTGTTATATTTCATTTATAATTTTATATTTTTGAGATAAGGCATAAACCAAATTGTGAAAGGAAAATCAAAACATTTTCTACTATTTCTATTATTCATACTGATCTATCAGATTGGATCGGCGCAGTATGGTTTGGAATTTTCCAGTCATAATATGGAGGCTGATAAGCGTACAGGTCTGCTTATTGGATCAAAAGAATATATTTCCTTTCAGCATAAAGTTTCTGTATCATTTGACCTATCTTTTTTGCCATTTCAGCAAGATTATTTTGGATATATCTTTCGGTTGATGACTGAAGATGGTCTGAATATAGATTTAATTTATGATAGGCGCCTTGATCAGGGTAATCATTTTAAGCTAGTGGTTGGAGAGGATTTTACACCCATCTCATTTAATATTGCTCCCCTTGATTTATACTACAAATGGACATCTATGCGACTGGATCTAGATGTGGATAAAAAAGAATTAAATTTTGAAGTAGGAGGTAAGTCCTATCCTTATAAATTGAAAAGAAATATCAAGACACAGTTCAAACTGGCATTTGGCGCCAATAGTCTGAAAAGTTTCAAAACGATGGATGTACCCCCCATGCGTATAAAGGATATTCGGATAGCTGACAATTCAAAACCTAAGTTTTATTGGCCTTTGGATGAGTATTTCGGTATAAAAAATCTGGATATTTATGCGAAAAACCCTGCAGAAATCTTAAATCCAATCTGGATAAAACAGTTGCGTAGCGAATGGAAGATGCAATCTTCTTTTAAATTAGAAGGACAGGCGAGTGTCGCTTTTGATGCTGATGAGGAAACACTATTTTTTGTTGGAACTAATCGTTTAATTGTCAATAAGGTCGGAAGTGACTATTTGCGTTCTCAGGAATATACCAATGGGAAACTTCAACTTGTTAATGGGAGCCAATCTCTTTTTGACCCTATTCGGAAAAAAGTACTTAACATCTCGGTGGATCAAAAAATTGTAGCAAGCTATGATTCAATAAGTCGAAGCTGGGACAGACAGTTTGACTATCCAGCGGTTGGAACAAATTACTGGTGGTTCAATAAATGTTATAATATAAGCGACAGCAGTATTTATATGATCGGAGGTTATGGTCACTTTAAGTATAAATCGAGTGTACTCCGATACCATGTCCCAAGTCAGCAGTGGGATAGTGTAGCTTTAAGTGGCGATGAGATTTTTCCACATTATCTTGCTGGTATGGGGCAAGATAAAGATGGAGTTTATCTTGCTGGAGGATATGGGAGCTCAACGGGTAATCAGATGCTCAATCCACGGGTCTCCAATGAATTTTTAAAACTAGATTTACAGCACAAAAAGATCATAAAGCGCTATGAGTTCCCTAATAGCCTGGCAGACATGGTATGGGCAAACAGTTTGGTGGTTGATGAACATAATGGGCTGTTTTATGGATTAGTATTCTCCAATTCTAGATTTAAGTCTAAGTTGCAATTGGTCGCGAGTAATTTGAACAAAACACAAAGCCAATTTTTAGGAAACAGTATCGCTTTCCCTTTTCACGATATCCGATCATTTGCAGATCTCTATTTTGCGCCAAATTCAAAAACTTTTGTGGCTGTCACTTTACTGTATGATGATAAGACGGATCTGACCAATGCTACAGTATATACTCTTATGGC
Organism: Sphingobacterium sp. JUb20; assembly: GCF_004342035.1. Lineage (NCBI taxonomy): Bacteria > Pseudomonadati > Bacteroidota > Sphingobacteriia > Sphingobacteriales > Sphingobacteriaceae > Sphingobacterium > Sphingobacterium sp. JUb20. The sequence goes on from NZ_SLYV01000002.1 coordinate 103,611, forward strand.
ACCACCCTTGCCATTTGAACCACAAATCTCCTTAACATCTAAATCTGTCGTATTAAACTACATACTCGCTTTTGGGGCAACAATAGCACTCTTGCTATTGTCTTGGTTCTTATATCGTAAAAAAATATCTAAAGGGGTTAAAAGTAATACGAGTGTTAGCCCAGAAAAAGAAGAGAAAGTCGTTGTGACTGGTGAAATCATATCTATTCCCGCTACACTATCCGAGCCGCATGAAACAATGGATACTGCTGGTATTTATCTATTTGGTGGAGATCTGCAGGTTTTGGATCAGAATGGGAAAGAAATTACAAAAAAGTTTTCACCACTGCTAAAAGAATTGCTTCTGATTTTTATTCTGTATACTGTCCGTTGGGAAAGAGGGATCAGTTCGGAAAAATTAACTGAATTATTTTGGTCAGATAAGACACAATCGAGTGCCCGAAATAATAGATCAGTCAATATTGCCAAATTGAATAGTTTGCTGGAATTGCTAGGGGATTTTAAAGTTTCCAAAAAAAGTGGCTATTGGTGTCTTGAACCTTTGGATAGCATTTATATCGATTACTTAAGATTCAATCATCTCGTATCAAATAAAAAAGTTTTCAGTGAAACTGAGATCAGGGAGCTGCTTGACATTATCGATAAAGGAGGCTTTTTGTTTGAAGTGGATTACGAGTGGCTTGACCACTTTAAAAGTGAAATTTCTATTCAGGTATTGACCACTTTAGGAAATATTATAGAACATATCCAGATTTCGGACAACGCCTCGTTAATTATCGAGATCTGTAACAAGATTTTTTATTTTGATGAAGTCAATGAAGAGGCCATGATTTTTAAATGCCGTTCTTTACTTCAGTTAGGATATTATAGCGTTGCCCTGCAATGTTATGAAAACTTTTGCCAAGTATATGCCCGTATGTACGGGGAGCCTTACCCAAAGAGCTTTAAAGAAAGTATAAAATAAAAATATTTTATAGCGCTGATATACAGGAGTTAATGTTTGTTTTGGCCGGTTGTTAATGTTCTGTTAATCTTCTATTATACCCTCCAATTCTATATTCGTTCTCATATTTAATAACCAAGATTATGAGACCGAAAATACCACTTAGATTTTTCCTAAGGGAATAATTGCTATGGGTTACTTTTCCAAGTGACCACCCCTTCGAATACACCATTATGAGTCATTCTATAACCAATTAAAAACCAATTAATGAAAACAAACTTCATTTTTAGAGGAAATGTGGCGCCTTGGTGCAGGCTCCGTAAATACCCTTGGCAATGGGCACTTTCCTCGCTTATTTTACTATCGCCCATGGCATCAGTTGCGCAGCAAAAATCTATTGATGGTAAAGTACAGAGCTCAAACGAAAAACCTATCATTGGTGCTTCGATTACAGATGTACGGACTGGCCAGAGCACCTCAACAGATGCTCAAGGAAAATTCAAGATTAATGCTTCACCTGGTGACAAATTGATCATCAGTTATGTGGGCTTTCGGAAGTCAGAAATTATTGTTGGCCAGCAGTCTCTTTTAGAAGTACTGCTCGATGAAGACAATACGATGCTTGATGATGTTGTCGTTGTCGGTTACGGAACGCAAAAGAAAGCATCCCTGACAGGGGCGATCTCCTCAGTAAGTAACAAGGAAATTGCTGTTACTAAAAATGAGAATGTGGTCAATATGCTTGCAGGTAAATTGCCGGGAGTGCGCATTAGCCAACAGTCCAGCCAGCCAGGATCATTTGAATCTAATATTGATATCCGTGGTATGGGTGAACCGTTGATCGTCGTGGACGGAATCCCGCGCGATAAAGATTATCTGTCGCGTATGGATGCTAATGAAATCGAAAGTGTCTCTGTGTTAAAGGATGCTTCAGCAGCGGTATATGGCGTACGTTCAGCTAATGGTGTACTACTGGTGACCACGCGCAGAGGAAGTAATGCTGATGGCAATTTTGAAATCAATTATTCTTATAATCATGGTTGGCAGAAGTTCCTTTATGTACCCAATACGGTAGATGCTCTTGCCTATATGCAACTTAAAAATGAACAGATAGGCCGTGACTTCAATAGTAACTACCCGGTAAAAATGCCTAATATCTTTGGCGAATCGGATTTTGAGGCATATCGGAATGGTACCAAAAAAACATCGAATTATGTCGATGCTGCATTTGATCATGTATCGCCTCAGTACCAACATAATTTATCTGTTAATGGAGGAGGAAAGAAGGTCAATTACTTTTTTAATCTTGGTCATATGGATCAGATGGGGGCTTATAAAAGTAAAAGTCTCAACTATAACCGCTGGAACTTCCGATCTAATATAGATGCCCAAATTACGGAAAGATTAAAGGTTTCTTTGGATCTTGGAGGCTATGCCGACGAGACAAACCAACCCAGAACGGATATCTGGGCTGTATACAAACAGGCATGGCGACAAAGACCTATTGTACCGATCTATGCCAACGATAATCCGTTGTATCCCAACTTTGAGATGATTGATAACGAAAATCCAGTTGTTGTAACCGATTCCAAGCAAACAGGATACCGCAAGTTTTTGAGAAAACAATTTAATGGTATTCTTTCCTTAGATTATAAGATCCCTTTTGTTGATGGTTTAAATGCAAAAGCTACTTATAATTATGATTTTAAATACAGCGATAATACTGATTTTAAAAAATCATATTTCTTATACAGCTATACACCGCCTGTATATGACGGAAATGGGCAGATTGTTACTCCTGAAAAATATAATACACATGAAAAGAATGCTCCTACGACGATAAGAAGAAGTTCTTATCCCGATACCCATTCACTAATGCAATTCTCGCTGAATTATAACCGAAAGTTTGTCGATAAACATCAGGTATCGGGCTTGTTGCTATTTGTGGAGGAATATAATAAATGGGATAGCTTTTATGCCCAGCGTGAGATCATGGTCAATTCGGAATACTTATTTGCCGGAGAAGACAAAAATCAATTGGCCAATATGGAGGGAATCGGAGAGCGGACTGCACGTGGTTTAGTTGGTAAGTTTAATTATGATTACTTGGGCAAGTATTTGGCAGAATTTAGTTTTCGATATGATGGTTCTTCCAAATTTCCAAAAGAATCCAGATGGGGGTTTTTTCCGGCCGCATCAGTTGGCTGGCGGATGAGCGAGGAGTCTTTTATTAAAAACAATTATGATTTTATCAATAATCTGAAAATAAGGGCTTCCTATGGTAAGTTGGGAGATGACCGTTCGGCAGGTAATTATCCTTCTACTATCGTCGGTTATGCGCTTGAACCTAATGAAACGGGATGGATTTTTGGTGGCAATCTTGTTAACGGAGCCTTACCTACAGCTATTCCAAATCCCAACTTGACCTGGTATACGTCTAAGACTGCAGATGTGGGATTGGATCTGGACCTGTGGAATGGTAAACTGGGAGTAACGTTTGATTATTTTAACAGAAACCGTTCAGGATTATTGGCGACAAGTCTTGATCTTATTCCAGGAACGGTTGGAGCCAACTTACCTCAGGAAAACTTAGAAAGCGACCGTACTTTCGGGTACGAAATTGCATTGACACATCGCAATAAAATTAATGAATTCAATTATTTTATTAATGCTCAGGTGTCCTCGACCAAAAGTCAATTTGTAGATCGCGTAGAGTCGAAAGCAGGCAATTCTTACGACAATTGGCGAAACCGGAATTCAAATCGGTATAAAGATATCTGGTGGGGCAAAGATTATGCAGGGCAGTTCGGTTCCTATGATCAGATTTATAATCACCCGACTTTGGTTACTAGTGGTACACTGCCAGGAGATTATTATTATGAGGACTGGAACGGAGATGGTTTGATCAATGATGCTGATAATCATCCTATTGCAACTTATAATATGCCTTTAATTAATTACGGTTTTAATGTGGGTGGTTCGTGGCGCGGTTTTGATGTAGCTATGAATTTTCAGGGAGCTGCCAAAGTGTATGTACAGTACACAGAAGTACTGGCTGGACCATTGCAATTTGATGGTGGTGCACTGACACAGTTTTTGGATCGTTGGAGACCTTTAGATGGTACTGCAGATCTTTTTAATCCGCGCACCCAATGGACTTCAGGTTATTACCCTTCTACAGGTTCACCCATGGCCGAAGGAACGCGTGCTGTTCAAAATGCTTCTTACCTCCGTCTGAAAACTTTGGAACTGGGGTATTCCTTTCCAAAAGAATGGTTACAGGCTATTAAAGTCAAAAATTTTAGAATTTATGCAAGTGCCTATAACCTCTTTACCTGGACAGGTCTGAAATATTCAGATCCAGAGCATCCAGGTGCGGCAGGAGGCTCTTCTTCCGGTGAGATTGATGTGTATAAGTATCCCATTAACAAAACTTACAATATCGGGGCATCCATTAAATTTTAATTTCAAAACGAACAAAACATGAAAAAATCAATTGCTATAATAATCATTGGCCTTTTCCTGTGCTCGAATATGCAATCTTGCAGGAAAATGGATCTAGATCCTCTAGGAGTATTGGGTGAGGATGCGCTTTTTGGAAACGAGGCTGGAGCACGAAAATATGTTGCTGGTATGTACAGCTTCCTACCAATAGAAGATTTTGTCTATCATCCAGAACGTGGATTCAGGTGGGACAATTACTGGCAGAATTCTGAAACTTTAGCTGCAATGAGCGGCGAGATGACGGGACAATTTTGGGGAGTGGCAGGTGCGCAGGGCTTCGGCTATTGGCCTTATGACCGTATTCGGAACATTAATACTTTGATCGCCGGATTGCCCAAATATCAAACGAATTTTAGCGAAGAAGGCTATAATCAAATATTAGGAGAAGCACATTTCCTGCGGGCTTTCTATTATTTTGCACTGGTAAAGCGTTATGGTGGTATACCCATTATTACAGAAGTGCAGGATCCTACAGGTGATAAAGCGCAGCTTTTAGTAAAACGGAATAAAGAAAGTGAAGTCTATCATTTTATAAATGAGGATCTTCAACAGGCAATTACGAAGATGGCCGCCACTAGTGAACGTGGTAGAGCCAATAAATATGTTGCGGCTTCGTTACTTTCCCGTGCTATGTTGTACGCAGGGAGCATCGCAAAATATAGCGGTTACGGTAATCTAGCCGGAGATGCTACAGATCAGGAGTTGGTAGGGATTAAAAAAGAGGAAGCCGAATGGTTTTTTAAACAGTCTTATGATGCCTCTACCATCGTACTGGGAGGTCCATACAGTCTGTATAATAAAAATCCGCAGGATAAGGAACTTAATTATGTGAATCTATTTCTGGATCTGGATAGTCCCGAAGATATTTTTATCAAAGAATATAGCATTACTGCACCGCATAACAACCGCTTGAAGCATAGTTACGATGCAACCCATTTACCTAACCCGACTTTTTCGAGTGACAATGAGTCGGCCGCATATCCGGTGTTGAATGTTGTTGAACTGTTTGACGAACTCCCGATAACGGATGCCATAACAGGAAAACCGATCCGTTATACCGATCGTAAACAATTGTATGCGGAACTGGAACCCAGACAACGTGCTACTTTTTATTTCTCAGGTATGGAATTACGTGAAGGTGCTGAACGTCGTAGTTTTGATATTCAACGCGGACTTTATAAAACTTTTCCTGGAAAGGCTACTGATGCACAGATGGGATCTGGATCTGCAACAGTGAACAGCGAGTCAAACCGTATTTTGGGTGGACCTAAAAATAGTCAGTACGATTATAATGGTACGAAGATTAATATTACGGGTGAACATGGTATGTGGAAGGATGGTCATGCTAATAATACACGTACGGGCTTCTTTATTCGGAAATACATCAATTACAAGATGTCCACTAAGGATGTAAAATTGTACAACAGTACACAGCCTTGGAAGATTTTTAGGCTGGCAGAAATCTTGTTGAATAAAGCAGAAGCAGCCTATGAACTTGGAGTGATCAAAAATGATGGATCTCTGAAGCAGGAAGCTTTCCAATATATTGCTCAGGTTCGCTTAAGGGCAGGAGCAAAACCTTATGTATATAACGGCGCTCCGGCTAATCTTTCGGGAAAATATGGTTATCCTTTGGATGGCAATATGCAGTTTATCCGTGAAGAACGTGAACGTGAACTTTGCTTTGAAAACCACCATTGGTGGGATATACGCAGATGGCGTATTGCAGATGTTGAATTAAACAACTTTGTGCCTAATGCGTTGATGCCTTATTTGGTATTGGATGAGCTGAAGTATAGTCCTACTGGCCAGCGAATCAACTCTTTTATTTTCATCAAGGAAAAAGAACCTTGGAATAAAACCTTCAATTTTGAGAAAAAATGGTACTATGAACCTATTCCAGGAGGGGAGTTGAACAAGAATCCAAATTTATATCCACAAAATCCTATTTATTAATTCAACAGCAATGAAAACGATAAATTTATTGATGGCTTTAGCAGGTATGTTTTTTTTGAGTGCCTGTTCAAAAACTGATAATTACGAAGGGCCAAATGCCAGTATGAGCGGCCAGGTAACTGATCAAATTACCAAAGAACCTTTTCTGACAGGCCAGGGTGAATTTAGTATCCGGTTATTGGAAACAAGCTGGAGCGATAATCCAGCTCCGCAGGATCTGCAAGTCAAGCAGGATGGTTCGTACAGTCATACCAAACTATTTCAAGCCACTTACTCACTACAACCTTATGGTGGTGCTTTTTGGCCTGCAGATAAGATAGAAGGATTTAAATTGGGGGCTAATGCTAAGCAGAATTTTGAAGTAACCCCATACCTGCATGTAAAAAATGTAAAATGGAATCTGAAGGCTGAAAACAAATTGGATATTTCATGTTCATTGGCAGCTCCGGTTACCAATGGACTGCCACAGGTAATTGAGATAAGGCCATTCTTTAGTCTAACACCTTATTGTGGTGCAGGAAGCCGGATTGATGCGTACTATAAAGATGAATATCGGGTATTGATTAATCAAAATTGGGAGAACATCGGAAGTATGCAGACCGGTGAAGGAAAAGAGACCTACACCATTAAAGATATTCCTTTAAAATCTGGCTATACCTATTACGTTCGTATGGGCGCAAAAGTGCGCGATACTTACGAGAAATTTAATTATTCAAACGTTGAAGTGATAACAGTCCCATAGTGGTAAAACGAAGGCTATCGTGAGTTTAGTTCTTTTAGAAAATAAAGGAAAACAAACTCACGATAGTTTTCTACTCATGGGGAATACTATTCATGTATCAAACGAAGATTTTGTGCTTTTAATCTCAATATGAATGGAAGAATATCTCTAATAAACAAACATAAATACATAATTATATTCTGATGAAAAAACTATTTAAAACGGGTTACAGAGCCCTATTCTTAGGTTTGACTTTGTTTTATAATGCGTCTTTGATGGCGCAGGACAATCCATTTATTAAACATATGTATACCGCCGATCCGTCAGCACGTGTCTGGGCAGATGGACGACTTTATGTATATGCATCTCATGATATCGCTCCGCCTCAAGGTTGTGATCTGATGGATCAATACCACGTGTTCTCTACGGCTGATATGAAAAACTGGACAGATCATGGTGAAATATTACGTGCTTCTCAGGTTCCATGGGGCAGAAAGGAAGGGGGATTTATGTGGGCTCCAGATTGTGTATATAAGAATGGTGTCTATTATTTCTATTTTCCACATCCAAGCGGAACAGAATGGAATAAAACTTGGAAAATCGGAGTGGCGACAAGTAAATCGCCGATCAAAGATTTTGTCGTACAGGGTTATGTAAAAGGTGCAGAAGCTCTGATTGATCCACATGTCTTTATCGATGACGATGGACAGGCCTATTTTTACCAAGGCGGAGGCGGTGTGTGCATGGCCGGTAAACTCACGGACAATATGATGGAAGTAGAGGGGCAACTCCAGAAAATGGAAGGACTGGAGGATTTTCATGAAGCATCTTGGGTACACAAATATAAGGGTAAATATTATCTTTCTTATTCAGACAATCATGATGAAAATTGGAAAGACGGTGTAAAGGGCGACAATCGAATGCGTTATGCCATCAGTGAGAATCCTCTGGGACCATGGAAATCAATGGGTATTTATATGGATCCGACCGATAGTTATACTAATCATGGTTCTATTGTTGAATTCAAAGGTAAATGGTATGCTTTCTACCACAATAGTGAGCTCTCTCGAAAAAATGGAGAATTTAATGACTGGTTACGGTCAATAGCGGTGGATAAGCTGGAATATAATAAGGATGGCAGTATTAAAAAAGTAAAACAAACGGGACTAATCACAGTTTCTAAATAATACTGCTATAAATAGACCCTATATTGTCAAAATAAATTATCTTTAAGATCTTAAATGTTATTTTTCCTTAAACCGTTGATTCCTTAATTGTTTACCATGTTAAAAAAGATTATTAAACATAAATCGAATACATTATTACGCACAATATATTGCTGTTCTTTTCTTTCGGTTTTTATGCTAAAAGGTTTTTCTCAGACCCAAAGCCCCAAAGAATATGTGGATTATGTCAATCCTTATATGGGAAACATCAGTCATTTATTAGTGCCGACTTACCCGACCGTTCATCTACCAAATAGTATGTTGCGGGTTTATCCTGAGCGAGCGGACTTCACTTCAGATCGCTTATTTGGTCTTCCGCTTATTGTTACGAGTCACCGTGGAAAATCGGCTTTTAACTTGAGTCCGATGATAAAATTACCATCCGATCTGAAACCTGTGCAACTGTACAGTTATGATCAGGAAGAAATAAATCCCTATTCTTATACGGTACAGCTGGATCAGGAGGATATCAAAGTAGATTATGCGGTATCACATCAGTCGGGTATGTACACCTTTACTTTTCCTACCAAATCAAATAAGTATCTGCAGTTCAATTCACATGAAGGAAAATTGCAGTGGGATGGTCAGGGGCTTTCCGGTTCCCAGGATATCGGGAATGGCACCCGTGTCTATATTTATGCTGTTCCCGAATCAAAACCGATAACAGTGAGTCTTTTGAAAGGTAAGCAATTGGAAAAAAGTACAGAAGCCACAGGTAAAAATGCCTGTCTAGTTTTGCAATTTGAACAATCTGGATCAGCCTTACGGATGAAGTATGGTATTTCTTTTATCGATGTTGCGCAGGCAAAGGCTAATCTGAAACGTGAGATTACGGATTTTAACCAAGAAAAATTAGCAGCCAATGGACGAAAAATCTGGAATGAGGCTTTAGGGAAAATTGCTGTAGAAGGTGAAAATGAATCGGATAAAAAGGTGTTTTATACCTCTTTATATAGAACTTATGAGCGTCCTGTTAATATTTCTGAGGATAATCGCTACTACAGTGCATTTGACGGGAAAGTACATGATGATCAAGGGAAAGCATTTTTTACAGATGATTGGATATGGGACTCGTACAGGGCGCATCATCCGCTTCGGGTATTGCTCGATTCGGATAATGAAGCCTTGATTTTGAATTCCTTTGTTCGGATGTCTGAACAGATGAAGGAACCATGGTTACCGACTTTCCCTGAAATAACCGGTGATAGCAGACGCATGAATTCCAACCATGGCGTGGCCACATTGCTAGATGCTTACCGAAAAGGAATACGTAATTTCGATATTAAGAAAGCTTATCTGGCGGCGAAAGGTGCTATAACTGAAAAGACTTTAGCACCATGGTCAGGTAAACCTGCCGGAAAATTGGATGCTTTTTTTAAGGAAAATGGCTATATACCGGCACTGTATCCTAATGAGAAAGAGACAATACCTGAGGTGAACAGTTTTGAAAAAAGACAACCTGTGGCAGTTACTTTGGGTACTTCCTATGATCTTTGGTGTTTGGCTCAATTAGCCAACGAGCTTGGTATGAAAGCGGATTATGAACTGTTTATGAAACAGTCATTCAACTATAGGAATCTATTTAATGAGCAAACTAAATTTTTCCATCCAAAGGACGATAAAGGTAAATTTATTATGCCTTTTGATTATGTGTTTTCAGGAGGACAGGGGGCGCGTGAATACTATGGCGAAAATAATGCCTGGATATACCGCTGGGATGTACAGCATAATATTCCGGATCTTATCAAATTGATGGGTGGTAATGAATTGTTTATTCAATATTTAGACGATATGTTCCAGCAACCTTTGGGCAGATCTAAATTTGATTTTTATGCACAGCTTCCTGACCATACCGGAAATGTAGGACAATTTTCTATGGCCAATGAACCTTCGCTCCATATTCCATATCTATACAACTATGCGGGACAGCCTTGGATGACACAAAAACGGATTCACAAATTGGTGGGAGAATGGTTTAGAAACGACTTGATGGGAGTACCTGGAGATGAGGACGGAGGCGGTATGTCAGCGTTTGTTGTTTTTTCACAGATGGGATTCTATCCGGTAACTCCTGGACTTACTTCTTATAGCATAGGTTCTCCTTTCTTCTCAAAAGCGAGTATACAACTTCCTAATGGCAAGTCTTTTGTTATTATCGGAAAAAATGCTTCGGCAAAAAATAAATATATTCAGTCTGCCAAATTGAATGGCCAACCTTTAAATACACCACAATTAGATCATGCGGATATTCTTAAAGGGGGGATACTTGAATTTGTGATGGGTGATAAAGCCAATAAAAACTGGGGTAACTAAATCAGAATATTAGGTCTAATCAAGAAAGCGCCGGTATTTATGCCGGCGCTTTTTTTGTTGTTAGTACTATATCTTTTAATTATTGTTTTGAAATAACTGTGGCGTAATGATCACAGCTTTTCCTTGGGTGCCCATGATTTCAATCTGTTTACCGGCATAGCTTATGCAGAGTGGTCCTGTTCTGTTTGGTAGTAGCTGTGCTTTTTGTAAGGATCCATTATTCCAGTGGATATTAACCGTAATTCCACCTCTTGCTTTAAGTCCTTCAATACTTCCACTAGGCATATTTTTACTTAATGCGGGAAGTAATTCGATCAAGTAGTTGTTATTTTTATCACGAACTTGACTTTGAAGGAGCATCTCAGCAATTGCAACTGTAGCTCCAAAATTTCCATCAATCTGAAATGGAGGGTGATTATCAAATAAGTTAGGTAAAGTTTTATCGCTGATGAGGTTATAGAGTAACTGATAGGAGTGCTCGCCGTCATGCAGTCTATTCCACATATTGATTTTCCAGGCCAAGCTCCAGCCAGTTCCATGATCGCCTCGACTTAGTAACGTTTTTTTTGCAGCTTCGGCTAGATCTGGTGTATTAGCGATAGATATTTGGCTACCCGGGTGCAATCCAAAAAGATGTGAAGTATGGCGGTGGTTTACTTCGGTTTCTTCATAGTCCTCTATCCATTCCATAATGCGTCCCGTTTTGGCACTTATTTGTGTTGGTATAAGCTTTTGTAAAGTCTCTTGGCACTGCTGTCTAAAAGTTGCATCAACTTGGAGCACGGTAGAAGCCTCAATACAGTTTATAAGTAAGTCCCGAATAATTTGGCTATCCATAGTCGCTCCATAGGTAAAACTTGAAATCTCTCCATTAGGCAGTTTGAAACTATTTTCTGGAGAATGGGAAGGATTAGTGGTCAAGTAATTGGCAAAAGGTTTATTTTTTGGAATTTTTACCATGAAATCCATTATAAAATTGGCTGCTCCTTTCATGATGGGATAGGCTTTTTCTTTTAGAAACTGACGGTCACCTGTAAACGTATAATGTTCCCAAGGGTGCTGCGCTAACCATGCTGAGCCCATGGGCCAAATCCCCTGTACTCCGTCTGCAGGGGCGGTATAGCCCCAAGCATCGGTAAGATGATGCACGACCCAGCCTTTTGCACCGTATAGTGTGTGTGCTGTTCGTTCTCCAAAAGGAATGAGAGCTGTAGTCAGATCAAATAAAGGTTGATGTAGCTCAGATAGATTGGTCAATTCGGCAGGCCAATAATTCATCTGCAAGTTTATATTGGTATGAAAATCTGCATTCCATGGCGGATCCATCTGCCAGGCCCACATGCCCTGTAAATTGGCCGGCATATGACCCGGACGCGAACTGCTGATTAATAAATAACGACCAAACTGGAAAAATTTTGTAATCAGTTCACTCGGTATTTTTTGATGCTCTTTTGTAAGTGAAATGAGAGCATCTGTAGAAATGCCCGATCTGTTGTGTTGATCCGGATCTTCCAAACTTAGATTTACCCTGTTGAAATAATGCTGATAGTCTTGAATATGTTGACGTTTTAATAGCGGATAATCAACATTTTTGAATGGCTTTAGCGTATTCTTACAGCTGGATAAAGGGTCAATATTACTTTGTTGTGCAGGATAACTGATATGTTTTAAACCTGGATAATTTGTTGCCGCAGTGACCAGTATCGTAATCTCGTCGGCATCGGTAATCATTATTTTTCCATTTTTATTTGAAAATTGACCACCCTTTAGATATATTTTTGCAATTGCTGCAAAGCGTAGTCCTTTTTCCTGTTTAGTTTCAGCTTGTCCGATCTGTCCTTGTAAAATTAACTGAGATGGATCCTTTGGGTCGGATATGCAACTGAAATCCTGTGCTCTTTTCCATGTGAAATTAAGGTCTAATGATTTTTTTTTACTGGCAGTGTAATGGATAACCATGGTGTTTGCAGGAGCCGAAATAAAATATTGGCGTGAATAGTTGACACCTTTATGCTGATAGCTGGTCTGCTGAACAGCTGTCTTTAGGTCCAAAGAGCGTTTATAGTTCTCTACATGAAGATGGGGCATGTCCAGCCACAATTCACCCAGGGACTGGTAAGGTTTGATATGCATAGGTTTACCCATCAACGTACTGTCTGCAAGCTCAATGGCTTCTTTATTCTTTCCTTCGAAAATAAGGTTTTGGATAATTGGGAGTGCAGTTTTTCCTTTGGGATTGTTTGGATTTTGTGTATTTCCGGCCCAAAGTGTACTTTCGTTAAACTGAATACGTTCATCGGCTACACCACCAAAGACCATGGCACCGATTTGACCATTACCTAAAGGTAATGCTTCTTCCCATACCGATGCTGGACGTATATAGGTGAGATTTAAAGGTGCAAATGGGATCGTCTGGTGTGACTGAATTGCAGCACGGTCTGTCCAATATTGATCGATTTGCTGTTGCCGATCACTGGCAGGGATTGCGTTAGAGCTGGTCTTATTTTGGGCAGTGCTATGCGCTAGCCCTAAAAATATGACGAAGTAGCTGATTATGAATTTATTTTGAATCATTTCGTTTTCTTTTAGGTTGATGAAGCGGTATTGCCGTCTTGTTTTTTAGGTATTTGCTTGCCTGTCCGGTTAACCAAAGATAGTGATCGTTAGGAAGATGATCCTCTATGCCGACAAAAGCACCCGTTCCATTTAAGGGTACATCTTTCTGGTGAAGTGTTTTGAAGATTGCTGTACCTTCATCTACTTCATCAAACATGGCAATATAGAGCATTTCTGCACCTGACGTAAGATTATACTGCAATTGTGTCCAGAAGAAATTGCCTGAATCCCGAGGTACAAACGCCTTTGAACTACCGGTCATATTCGTCCACGAAAATCCAGGAAAGCAAAGCGGAACATAATCTACCTGATATTGTTTGCACCATTTCATATCCGCCTGGATCAGGGATTTGAACTGGTCAAATCCGACCTGATTATACCTTCCTACAAACCAAGGCATGATAATATCTGATTTTTTAATCAGTGCATGCAGCAAAGGATCTGACTCTGTATCCTGACGTTGTTCGCGCCAATAGGTGGGAACACCCAAAAGTACACTGTAACCATTTTGTTTCAGGTAGTTGACGATACGCTCGGCAGTTTTTAAATTATACTTGCGGCCATCATTAAATCCGATTCCCCAAACCGCAATCAGCGGTTTTCCATTGTGAAATAGATAAGTTTTTGCATGCTCTCTTTTTTTTAGATTCCATTTTTTTTCGAGTGCAGCAACATCATCCATCAGTATCTTATCGTCACCATCTTTTATACCGCTAAGATCGTACATAACGCATATTGCACGATCGAATTCATTAGCAGATTTGATGGCAGAATTTAATACGGTATTGAATTGGTTTAAGCCACTTGGATTAGCAATTTCTCCGACAAATCGTTGCATAAATACACCGTCTACTCCATAGTGTTGCATCCATTTGAAGTGGAGATTAACCGACGAGTAATCATAAGAACTATAGAGTTTAGCGGGCTTTCCTTCCTTTGTTAAAAAGGGACTATCGTAGGTAATGACATATTCTGTTACGTCTGGCCAGAAATCAACATTTGTAGAGCCGGGGTTAAATCCGTATTTACCTTTGTAGTGATACCATCCCCGATTAGCTCCGTCATCCGGACTATTAAACCAGCCTTGGTAGCCTGCCATAACCAAGCCTTTGTAGGAGTTGTACTGCTTTTGTGCAAATAATAGACTTGTTGAAAAGAATAAGAGCATGCTTAGGACATGAATTTTACATGTTTTAATCATCATACAGATTTATATTTAGTTTATAATTTCTAAATATCACAGCGAACCATTAATAGTATATTAACAAAAGTATTAATAGAGGTAATTTTATGTTTTTTTTTAATTTCAAGATGCAGATTCTTCGTTATACTGTTTTAATGAAAGCAGTTGATGTTCCTGTATAATGATAATCTTTTTTAATCAGAAGCGAGGCATCCATTCAATTTCGTATAATAATCTAACCTTTTGGTATAAAATTCAAATCTGGTAAGTCCATATCGAGTAGATTTGTTTAACAATGCTCTATTCCGGTTTGATAGAGTCAGAATAATTTGGTTAAAACTAATTCAAAGAACATGGTTAAGCAGGTATTAATTTTTAAGAGTTCAATAAAAACAGTAGAGAGCAAAATTTTTTTGATGCAATTATTGCAATTGAATATGCCGGAAGTGTTTTCTCCTACAGTAGATCTTGACGATGAAGATTCGATTTTTCGAGTAGAAACAGCTGGCTGTTCTATTGATCGGTTAACCAATTTGTTGGACAGCCATAATATTCGAGTTGATTTATTGGAACGCTTTGATGTTGCCTAATCGGATGAACTCTTATAAAAGACCGCTTGTATATTTTTGGAAAAAATCGTTGCGATAGATTTCTCCTATCGGTATCTCTGCGTCGTCTATGTAAATGGTATGACTATCAAAAGAATCGATAAATGACATATTGATCAGGTAAGATTTACTTACCCGGATAAAGAGTTCGGAGTTCAGTTTTTGATGGATTGTTTTTAAGTTCATGGCTGTGATCAGTTTGTTGTTGCGAGTATAGATCACGACATAATCTTTTAGGGCTTCAATGAATTTGATTTCATCAAAGGTGATTTTATAATATTTTCGATCTGATTTTATCAGTATAGAATTGTCATTGCTGGCTTCAAATGTGTTTTTCTGTTCATGAAATGTCAACAGTTTTTGGTAAGCGATTGCTTTCGTTATCGCTTTTGCTAGTCGCTCCTTTTTGATCGGTTTTAAGAGATAGTCAATTGCGTCAAGTTCATACCCCTGCAATGCATACTGACTATATGCTGTCGTTAAAATCACTAATTTATCTGTAGGCAATGACTGTGCAAAATCAAGACCATTGATGGTCGGCATTTCAATATCCAGAAATAGCAGATCAACAGCATTATTTTTTAAAAATTCCATTGCCCCAATAGCGCTGGAAAATTCCCCTACAATCTCAAGGGCTGAAATTTCTTGTACCAGATTGCTCATTTCTTCACGAGCGAGAGGTTCATCATCAACTATAATACACTTCATATTGGGATCGTTAATTTTACGCTATATTCCGTTTCTTGAACAGTAATATTTAACTGATAATCGTCTTGATATAACAATGCTAACCTACGTTTAGTATTGGTGAGGCCCAGCCCACTATATTTTTTGTTAGGATTGAGGGCAAGTTTTGGATCTTTGGAATTGCGGCATTCAAAGTGAAGCTGCCCATCACTTGCCATGAAGGAAATATGAATAAAGGACGTTCCTTCTGTCGCACTTAAACTGTATTTTATAGCATTTTCGATAAAGGCCGTAAAAATATGCGGAGGTAAGAAAATATTTTTTTTAACGAGTTCAGGTTCGCATTGTATGGTCGTTTTTAAGTGATCTCTTCTTATTTCTTCCAATTTTAAAAAATTGGTTATAAAGTTTATTTCTCCAGTTAAAAGTGTTTTATCGTTATCATTTTCGTAAAGCTGGTATCTTAAAAAATCCGATAGTTTGATAATGACTTCCGTTGCCATTTCAGGATCTTTACGTATCAGTGCTTTGACATTATTCAACATATTAAACAAAAAGTGTGGCTGTATCTGGTTTCTTAAGGAAGTTAACTCAGTTGTTAGGGCCAGATTTTTGAGTTCAGATATTCTCTTATTGTCTTTGATCCAACGATTAAAAAGTTTCAGTGTTGTGGTTGTCAAAATAATGGGAATACTGACTAAGATCCCGTTGAAAAAATTCATGTTTTGCCGCTTATCAACTTTTAAATTTGCAGCCGTTATAACATGCATATAATTGGAAACATACATGACGATCAGTAAACTTCCAATAACCAATAAGATTAATAATATTATATAGATCTCATACCTTCCCTTGAAAAAAAAACGTGGTATCAGCAGATACATGTTGATGTAGAACATACATACAAAAACGATCCATACTGATAAATGTAGATAGGTTTTATATGGATCAGATAGCTCTGTCTTCATGTCTGAATTGAAAAAAAGCAAAAGGAGTCCCACTACAAATACGCTGTGGCGGAGGACCCTATATTTTTTTTCGGTCAAGTAACGTATGATTATTCCATTTTTAAAATCTTGCATCAGTTCTTAGTAATAATGTTACTGTATAGGACAAAAGTAATTTTTTTTGAGCCTACTCTAATTTCTTTTATACCAAGAGTGCTTTTTTTTATACCAAAGTAATTGAAGTAGTATGGTGTGCGTTCTATATTATTCTAAGAAAGGATCTTTTGTATAAAATAAAGGGCGTTTCGTCTAAAATGTATTTTTCATATCCACATTTAGGATATTCTTGTACCGTTTTATCAACCATTTATCCATTGTTATATGTTAAAAAAGATTTTGCTCATATTTGGAATAGGCATTTACACTTTTATTACCAAAGCCCAGACAAAAGACAGTATCCCAGACAAAGTCCGTGCTATTATTGCGGATAAATTTCCGGCGATTCGCGTACTGAATCTGGAGTACGAAATTGTTGGTGGGTTTAAATATGCTTCAAAGTATTTAAAGAATCCACTTCCTAAGGGAGAGGTTCAAAATATGCATCAAGCGAATGCCAGTATGAATGTCAACTTGATGAAGAGAAAAAATTGGACTTTAGGAACGCTTGTGGGGTATCGGCATTTTTCTGTAGAGCTGCTGCAACCTGATTTGAGTACGCGGCAAATATATCAAGAGAAGCAAGATTATTACTATCACCATGAATCATTAAATTTTACTTACTACTCAAGATTATTTGGAAAAATGGCTATTTATAGCGCGAGTTTGATGACTGATGGAAGTGAGAAAGGCTTTGAACGTGTTCGTGGTATGCTGATGGGAAACTTGGTTCTAAAAGCTACCCGTGAGGTGCAGATGACCTTAGGTGTGGTCGGTTTATTGGATCCAAGTGCCCTTGTACCTGTGATACCTACTTTTACATATAAGAGACAGTATCAACAGGGCTGGGTGGTCGATGTCGTGTTGCCGAAAGCCGTTTATCTTCGTAAAACTATTTTGGGTAATGGACGTGCATCTTTTGGATCGGAGCTTGATAATAACACCTTCTATATCTATGATTTTGCTGGATTATCGAGCGTCCAGATCTTCAATCAGATGAATTTGAATTCAGGGCTGCTTTATGAACACAATCTGGGACGTTCTTTTATAGCTATGGTCAAAACCGGGATGAGAAATTCGTTAAGATCTCGAATATCAGAGAAAAACAAATCTCAGAACGATTTTATTTATGAAGCATCTACGGATCCATCTTTTTATTTTAATGCTGGTTTATCGTTTAATCCTTTTGCAAAAAAACGCGTTAATTAACGCGGATAATCCGTGAATGATATAAATGGAGCATTATATGCTGCCTTTTTAAATCAAAGAGCGCTATCGTTTATAATCTGAGGTAAGCTGCGACCTGTATGATATTATTTACAGTCTTATTATTTCTGCCTAGGCTATATTGATTCATGTAACCTGCTTCTATATCAAATTTTGGATTTACCCGCCATCCTAATGCTAGGTAAGCTCTGTTTTGGTCAAATAACTTACCATTGGTGGAATTTTGAATATGTGCAAAAATTTCATTTTGCAGTGCAATGAAAGGACCATCAGTAAAACTAGTGGTTTCGGAAACAGGGACAATGGCACGGGTGAAATAGCGCAGTCTTTGGGCAAAATCGTAACGGTCCGTAACCAGCTCGTTTTGCTCAACAGTAGGTTGGCCCATAAAGCGCTGTTCTAATCTAAAACGGTGCTGCAGTGTGGAAGGTCGATTTAGAACGGTAAATTTTTGGTTTATAATAAATTGCTCCCATATGCGGTGTTCTGGTACCCAGCCATGGGTAGCGCTAATATTTCTTTGGTTTCCGATGTAGGCATACCCTAAAGTGGCAATCATATTGTTCTTGATATGATAATTCAATCCCGGTCGGATAATAAAGGATTGTATGTCTTTGAGTTGATCTGTACTTCGAGCTTGTCCATCAAAATGTATGCTGAACCGGGGATCTATTTTGTAAGTGAAAAATGCGGCACTCCAACCTGTAAATGTCTGCTGTGTCTGTGCTTTTAAAGGACCACTAAATATGAACAGGAAGATCATGCAACTCTGAAGAAGAAATAATTTAGATAGCATTATTATAAAAGTTTGAATTGGTTTATTAAGTTTAATATTTAAATCTGTTAAGTATCCTTATCCTGAATGGAAAAATAAACAAATTTATTTTACATCCGATTGAAAACAATCACATTTAGATGAACTTTAACCGAGAATTTAGACACCTCTTTTTATAAGGCTTCTAGAAAAGGTTCCATTTAACGCCTATTTGATATTGCGAAATACTCGTATTCCAGTTGTGGTATACACCGGTTTTTCTTTCTACATTTTGATATCGGAAATACAATTTTCCCAATTCTAATCCAAAAGTGTAACCCATTCGGGAGCCTCTATTAAATGCCTCTTCTCCATTATTCAGTAGATATTTATCTTCATTCAACAATTTATTGAATTCGAGGCCACCTAATAATGCAAAATTTGATGTTAGGTCTAACTTAAATAATACAGGGAAATCAAAGAACTGGAGGGCCTTGTTTCCTTTTGAAATACCGTTAACCTGATCCACAGTTTCAGCATTTGTTCTGACACGTGTTACATTATAGGTGGGCTCTACTTGGATAGCCATATTAGGTCTAAAATGATAACTTAGTATACCTCCGACTTGAAAACCTATCCGATTTGCTGAACGGAATGATAGTCCATCAGCATGAGATAAATTTCCACCTAATTTTATTCCTGCTCCAATTTGGGAAAAAACCTTCGCAGTAGGTACTAAAAGTATTAATAGAAGCACTAGTAAAGTTAATCGTATATTTTTACACATATACAAAAGTACCTTTTCTAGATAGCTCAGCTTACTGACTTTTGTAAAGATTTGGTCAATAAGTTGGGTTTTTAATAGGTTATTTTCAATTTTTACAGTTAATAAAACTACAGTAAGACCAGTTTAGTCACATGGAAAAACAACTGGATGACTTTGGATAACTGTTGGCGCTTTAGGTATTAATTTACTTCCCTTATAATCAATATAGTCTTATTAATAGGTATCACTTTTGTCGATAGGAGACCAGATCATGTTTAAACTTTCCAATTATGTGCTCATCTTCATTTAATTTCAATAATTTGTATTGTTTATTTCTTTCGTATTAAATACATGCTCTGACTATTGGAAGAATAGAATGCGAACCCATGGGGTGAAATATAAAATGTTGGTCTAAAATGGAGTGCTGAATAATTTGCTTCTAACACCGTATAGAATCGATTTTTGTAATCGTCAAATCTTTCTTTCTCTACAGCGATATGGGGCTCAAAAAAATTAAAATCACGATCTCCGATCTTTGTTTTAAAGAAAGCTTTCCCGCGCCAGTTTTTGACACTATATCCTGGACTTCCACCACCGATATTGTGGCTGTATTTTAATTTTTCCTCAGGGTGAAAATGTAAAAAAGTAATGTTTTCAGGTAAATAAGGATCTTGTTCGCCGGTCCAAAAAACATCGTCACGGTAACGGCCGGCATCTTCACTGCTATCAATGCTTCTGTATGCTGGTATTTCTTGCCATAGCATCTGCCATTGTTCATCCTGGTAAAAGAAAAACTGCATGTAGTAATGATCATTTCTAGTAACATTTTTTAAAAACCAATATTTGCCATCTTTTTTCGCGCTTGCAATTTTTTGATTTATTTTTTCTCCAGTCCAACTCAAATCTTCATTTAAAACTTTAAAAGCATGTGTGGTGGTATCGCCATCTTGTGGCCAAGTGGTGTAATAGGCTTTTTCGTCATTGGTGAAAATGATGAAATCATCAATAAATTCTGGCCAATATTTATTTTGGGACAAGTGTAATGTATCTTCTGTAATTCCTTTACTATTTATTTTATAATAAAGCATATCACCTTGGGTCTCATCATTTTTTTCTGCATCGCAGGATACGATCAGTTGGTCATTCACAGATGGAAAGATGCGAATGGGATTAGGTGAACTGGAACGAGTGACTTCAGTTTCACAGAACAGTTTCACTTCGAAAATATCGGAATGATACTTTTCGTTAATTTCTTCAAAATTAGCATATGCCGCATCTAAGGGTTCGTTGTTCCGCTCTATAATTCCGTCGCAGGACGTTAAACTGGATATGAAAAGGATCGTCGTGCTTAAAATTGAAGTGAAAAGGGTTGTTTTATTCATGTGATTTAATTTAATCATTATACCTGTCATTTAAAATGAAGCCAATGGTAGAAAAGAATTTTTTGGTTTTGTAAATTCGTTGTTCCCGCTGTCGCAATTCACCCCTTATAATGTCGTTTTTGTAATCTGTTAATTTAAGCAAACCCTTGCATCTTTGTCATATCAATATAAACAATTTTGCAATATAAATAATTCATAAATCTTCAAAAACATGAAAAAGAATAAATTAATCTTTTGGATAGCTACAGCGATCCTTATTATCTGGGAGGGTATCATGCCTCTTGGTACGCTTTTATTTGCGCCACAGTATGTTAATGCTGGAACTAAACCGTTAGGATATCCAGACTACTTCGCTTATGCACTTATTATCTGCAAAGTGCTCGGAGTAATAGCCATTTCTTATCCTAAAACTCCAAGTAAATTGAAAGAGTGGGCCTATGCCGGATTAACATTTAACCTAATTTTTGCTTTTATTAGCCATGCAATGGTCGATAAAAATATTGGATTTATGCTGTTGCCACTTGTTATACTTGCTATACTTATTATTTCTTATGTATATGGCAACAAGACGTATGGTCTTGTAGTAAGGTGATAAATCTTATTACACGATGTCAATAATAAGTGAGAACTGTATTTTCTTCAATAGTAGATAAGCCGATTCAAGTAATCGGCTTATTTATTATTGTCGGTTAATGCTTTTTGGTGAATTGAATATATTCGTTGCGGTCTCTAAATCAGTTGGTTTTGTTCCTTTTTTAAAATAAAACAAACGTTAGGCCAAGCATACCGTTATACTTATAGTACATAATAATGGTAGCATAAAAAAAGAAAAATAATGATGAACGAAGAATTAATTCAACTTTCACAAAAATTTCCGGCTTGGATATGGAATACTGCATTTATACTGTTTTCCTTTGCACTCGGGATCCTCATTAAGATTTTATTTATCCCGATTTTGCGTTATCAGGCGATTGCACAGTCATCTTATTCCCTTTTTCGGTCTTTTATACGGCGATTTAATAAGATTTTGAGTCTTTTTATTCCCTTGGTTGTTTTTAACAGTTTGTTACCTTTTGCGCGTTTCAATACCACCACATTGCATATTGTCGGTAAAATAAATGAAATCTTACTGATCAGCTTTTTTGCTGTTGTTCTGATTCAGGCCATAAAAGTTTTTGAAGATTATTTATATCATCGTTTTGATATCAATAAAGAGAATAACCTGCGTGAAAGAAAAATTAGGACACAGATTGTTTTTATTCGAAAGGTCTTCATTACTATTATCATCGTTGTGTCTTTTGCCATTATTTTGCTAAGCTTTGAAAGTATGCAGAAGATAGGTGCTGGACTGCTGACGGGTGTCGGAGTTGGTGGTATAATCATTGGTTTTGCCGCTCAGAAATCTCTTGGAAATTTATTAGCAGGTTTTCAGATTGCTTTTACACAGCCCATTCGGATGGATGATGTGCTGGTCGTTGAGGGCGAGTGGGGTAAGGTCGAAGAAATCAATCTGACTTATGTCGTGGTTAATATCTGGGATAAGCGCCGTCTGGTGCTGCCGATTACCTATTTCATCGAAAAACCTTTTCAGAATTGGACGAGAACTACGGCAGAGATATTAGGAACTGTTTTTATTTATGTTGATTTCGCGATTCCTGTCCAACAATTACGAGAAAAATTAGGCTCATTGCTTATGCATCATCCTTTGTGGGATGGTAAGGTCAATGTCCTGCAGGTCACTGATCTGAAAGAGCGAACGATGGAGATTCGTTGCTTAATGAGTTGCCGAAACTCGGGACAGGCTTTTGATCTTCGCTGCTATGTAAGAGAAGAGATGATGAGTTATATAAGGACAAATTTCCCAGATTGTCTTTCTAAATCGAGAATTGATTATGGCGCTGAAGTTAATAGAAGTGAACTAAGAGGAATGTAGCAGTTTCATTTTCTAATCTATTCTTTTTCGTGTAAGTAGACTATGGATTACGTGTAAATATTTGCGAACCGTATTAAGAAGGGTTATTTAATGGATGAGCGGTATACCTAGATCATATACCGCTATCCATTGACATGTAATTAAGGTAGGTAATTTTTTATTGAATAAGCTCAGCTAAAGCTTGGTCTAAACTAGCACCACGCATAGCATGTTTTACGATACGTCCTTCATTATCAATTAATAATGCATAAGGAATTCCTTGGATATCATAACTTCGGGCGATTTTGCTATCAAAACCTGCAGGGGCATTGTATTGATTCCAATTCATATTTTCTTCAGACATCGCTTTTTTCCAGTCTTTGTCCTTTTCGTCAAGTGAGATACTGACAATGTCAAAACCTTTGTCTTTCCATTCTGAATAAGTATGTCTTAAATGAGGGATTTCGCCACGGCACGGACCACACCAAGAAGCCCAAAATTCTAACAAAATGTATTTCTTATCTTTTGGAAATACAGATAACAGCTGTACTTGTTTACCTTCCTGATCCATAAGCGGTCCATCGATAATTTTAGAACCTATTGCAGTTGCTCTAGCCTTTGTGATCATTTCTTTTAAATCAGTATACGCCCTTTTACCATTCCAATAGGGGGCGAAAATAGTAATCAGCTCATCCATCTGATTCCGGGATAAATTATCTTCCCCATAGCCCATGATCATATAGCTGGCCTCATCTAATGAAACCCGGGCCTCAGGGTTGTTTTTGATAAAATTCCATTTTCTTTCAAAAATATTCTTTTTAAGAGGGGCGATCTCTTTTAAGATCGCTATACCGCGTTGGGTGTTAAACTTTTCTTCCAAGGATGGTGTATAATACTCACTCATATAGGCTTGATCAAGACGACTGATTTCTTTTCTTTCGTTTTGGTTCAGGTTGCTAAGTTGATCTGCAAGGCTCTGTGCTTTTGAACCTTCGATTACTGGTTTAACCTGTGGAAGATTTGGTCGGTAGTAAAAAGATGGTAAACTATCAATATCTCCCGTTAAATTAATACGGCCTTGATCTAGATAAAACATACTCGCCTTCCAAGTCGATTCTTCAGCTTTTGCGGTAGGGGCAATAGTCATTCGGATCAATTCGGCTTCTGGAATTTCACCTTTGATCTGGAATGTATTATTTTTAATGACCGCAGACCCGATGATGCGCTGGTCACTGCCTCCTAATAATTTAACGAGTTGACCATTGGCTTTTTGGCCTTTAATTTTTCCTGTTAGCGTAAATTGTTTTTGAGCAATTGAGAGCAAAGTCAAACTGCTCAAAGCAAGGGTTAATAATGTTTTTTTCATTGTTATAGTTTATTTTTAGAGATCATCATTTTATTGAAATCGCACAACACCACTTGTTATAAAGGGTTTTGTTTTAATAAATTATTTCCAGCCAATGCGGATTGAGGTATCGGTAAAACCAATTGTGAATCGGTTTTAATACTGGATTTTATGGTATTTAATGCAAGGTTTTTTGCTTTGTAAAAACGAACAAAATCAAACCAGTCTTCGCCATTTTCAGCAAAAAGTTCGAGAATCTTATGTTTGAAAATGTGGTCTAAAAGGACTTCATTTTTTAATTTTGAAACATAATCTGGAGGGTAGCCTGCACGTGTTGCCACTGTCTGGAAGCTTTCCCGGCATAAAATGTCATTGCCATTGCGAATTGATGCTTCGGCAAGTATAAAATAAATCTCACCTAATCGTAAGATCATCTGGGCATTATGTTTTCCTGCTCCATTTGATGAGTAAGGGTATTTTCCATTTCCCTGGGCTCCGGCTAGAGTGGGATTAAACATGAGGTAAAAACGTCTGTCATAGCCATTTCCTGTTGTTAGATTACCGTCAGATTCTGATCCTTCAAGAGCGTCAGCCATACGTTTTGTGTAGTCGCTATATGTTGTTCTGGATACCTGATCAGAGACTGTTTCTGTTGAACCGGATGTGTAGGTTGCAAAAAGTGCTTCCGAAGATTCAAACCCATTCGTAAATATGTGGCTAAAGTTTTCTTCCAATAAGTATCCTTTATTTTGTGCCTCATCGATCACTTCTTTGGCAAAATATGCCGCTTCAGCATATTTTCCCATATGCAATAATACTTTTGCTTTAATGGCCTTGGCCGTTGTTCTGGTTACATAATAATGTAGTTCTTGATGTTCTGGTGCCTGGTTTATCGCATCGTCAAGATCCTGCATAATAAAATTGTAGCTCTCCTGAACATTTGCTCGTGGAGCAGTTTCTGTTCCTTCGAACGGTTTATTTCTCAGTACAATACCATAGGGTGAATTCAGATCAAAGAAGGAGCCGAAATGACGTAAGAGCTGAAAATGGGCAAGCGCACGCTGCACCTTACATTCAGCGATAATTTCATTGGTACGGTGTGCCGGCATCCCCTTGGCATCGCCACGTTCCATTAACATAATTAAGTTATTGGCCGTATTGATAGTCAGATAGGTGCCCTGGTAAATATTGGATAATGCTATATTGTTGGCCTGAATACTGTTGTTGATAAATTCTTGTCCACCTGTCACGCCCCCACCTTTACTGGCTGTGGTTCCAGATAAAATAGACATATAGGGACGAAATGACGCTATATTAAACGTTCTCCAGCTTTTGTAAACACCTCGGAGTACAGCTTCGGCCGATTCAGAATTGTAAATCACATTGTCCGTTTCCATCTTATAATAGGGTTTGATATCGTCAATGTTGCCAACCATTGAGCAGGCATTTAGACTGCTAACAGCAGTAATAAAAAAGGCTAAATATTTGATGTTCATATCGATGTTGCTTTAAAAGGATGCTTTAAGACCTAGTGAGAATGTTTTAGACATGGGATAGCTATCATTGCTGGAAGTATTGGAGACAATGGAACTTCCTACAAATTCAGGATCTAGACCGGGCCATTTTGTACCGGTCCATAGATTTGATGCTGATGCGGATACCGTGATCTGGTTCATCTTCCATTTTTGTAAACAGTCTTTTGGAAGTGTATAGCTTAAACTGATATTTTTTAGACGTAAAAAAGAAGTTTCATAAACCAATCGATCTGAAGTACGGGAATTTGCGGCCGGATCATAATAAGTTATTTTAGCAAAATGAGCATCCGTATCTTCGGGAGACCACATGTCGTTATAGATTTCTTGATTAAGATTTTGGCCTAGTATGCCGAATAGACTGTTCTGGAAATCATCCATAATCGCTTTTGCTCCTTTTGAATATTGGAATACAAACGATAAGTTGAAATTTTTATAGTTGAGGCGGTTGTAGATACCTCCAAAATATTTGGGTTGCGCAGTAGCAATGACTGTGCGGTCATCTGTATTGATAACGCCATCATCATTTAGATCCTGATATTTGTAGTCTCCAATGCCCGTCGCGATATTTTGATAATAACCTGTAGGAGATTGACTGTTAAGAAGATCAATCTCTTCTTGGTTATTGAATATTTTCTCGACCAAGTATCCCTTTCTTGTACCCGCGGGATAGCCCTCTAAATAGGAATCGACAGCATATTGATTAATATTGGCACCGTGTAATTTTTCAATTTTGTTTTTATTACGTGCAATATTAAAAGAAAGTTTCCAGTTGAAATCTTGTTTTTTAATGATATCATAACCCAATTCCAGCTCAAGACCGGTATTGCTCATGTCGATGATGTTGGCATAATAAGTATTTGAACCTGCCTCAAGTGGTACAGGTGCGGGAGCTAATGCCCCGGTTGTATAGCGGTCATAGATATCAAAGCTACCTGTGAGACGGTTTTTGAATAAAGAAAAATCTAACCCGGTATTGTATTCACGTGTTTTTTCCCATTTTACGTTCCGATTAGGCACATTTGGGTCGAGTACTATGGCGGGTTTTCCACCCCAGAGGTCATTTGAACCACGTACAAAAAACTGACGGTATAAAAAGTTAGCAATATTGGTTGATCCGGTATTTCCCCAGCTGAGACGTAATTTTAAATCATTCACCCAGTCTATATCGTACATAAACTGCTCTTTATTGATTCGCCATCCTAATGAGAGCGAAGGGAAATATGCGCGTTTATTTCCGGGTCCAAATTTAGAGGATTCGTCTGTTCTGAAATTGGCCTCAGCTAAATAACGATCCTGGAATTTATAGCTTAATCTGCTATAAATGGAGTTTAGGCCCTGGTCTGTACGGAAATAATTAAAATAAATATCTCTTGCCGCGGAACCGGGATCCGTCAAGATTTCATTGTCAGGGAATTCCTCATAACTGTGCGACTCGCCGCTGTTTTTGTAACGGTCGAAGCCCATACCGACCATTATATATAGCTGGTGTTGCTCCTTTTTCCAATCGTAATCGAGGCGAAAATTGAGACTTGTATTGCTGTTATTTGATGTATTGGTGTTGAGTGTCGCATATAGGTTGGATCCGTATGCCGAAAAATCATCTTGAGCATATGTCGGAGAGAATATCTGTGCTCCACCATTGTAGGATGCTACACTGATATCGGTATGGAGTTTTAAATTTTTAACGAACTCATATGTCGCGTAAGCAGCTCCTAAGAATTGATTGATATGATTTGCACCTCTATTATTGAGCTGTGCCAGTGGATTGGCCAGTAGGACAGGAGCACCATACATCAATGTCCCGTCTATGGATGAAAAGTTTCCAGCATTGTCGTAAGCCGAAACGTCAGGCCTTACAAGCCATGGTTTTGTTTGTCCTTCCGAGAACAACTGCTGACCATATTTTAATCTGCTGTAAGCGTAACTTAATGAGGCGCCTACTTTCAGTCGTTTATTGATGTCACTATCAAAAGCGATACGGCTACTATACCGCTTTAGACCATTATTAATGTATAATCCTTCTTGGTCAAAAGCGTTAAAGTTGAAGGCTAGGTTACTGCTTTCAGACCCGCCATTGAGCGAAACGTTAAATTGAGAGGTACGTGCATTTTTGTTACGAATTAATTTGGTCCAGTCGGTATGGCCATCGTAAAATGCACCTTCGTTTAATCCATCAAAACGATAAGTAAGGGGTGTACCAAAACCATCATCCTCCAGAGGGGTTAATTTGCCCATGATCTCCATTGCGGGTATCTGGTTGTAATAGGCCTCATATGGATCTATTTTTCCATTATTAATCCCATCTATGGTATTTTGAATGATTATTTTCTGTGCTTCTTTAAAATGTTCAACGGATAATGGGCTGTACATCTTCGTTGGATTGCTAATGGATTGTGTATAATCGGCAGCAATAATAAACGGTTTGTTTTTCTTGCCTCGATTTGTTTTGACAATAACAACACCGTTAGCGCCACGGGAACCATAGATAGCAGTGGCTGCGGCATCTTTCAAGATATCAATACTTTCTATTTCTGATACCGGGATATTGACCAGAGGATTGATGGTTGGAAAATCGGCAGATGGCTCAATAAAAAATGGAACTCCATCAATGACGTACAGCGGCTCATTGGTACTCCCTGATAATGGTGATGTAATACCTCTGATATTCAATTTAGCTGTCGCTCCTGGTGCTCCTGAATTTTGCGTTACCATCACGCCCTTTACGGCTCCGCCTAAGACTGATTCAAAAGTTGCCGCATTATTACTGAAATCGGCTAACTTTTGCTGATCAATCGACGATACTGCACTGGTGATGTCTTTTTGCTGTTTGCTACCATAACCGATAATGACTACCTGATCCAATTTAGCATCTGCAACAGTCATCTTCATCATCTGGTTGACATTTGCTCTATCGAGAACAATCAATGATGCGGTTGTGAAATAGCCGATATAGCTATAAGACAGTTGGTAGGTACCATAAGGCAATTCTGCAAAGATAAAACTTCCTGTATCGTCAGACATCGTGATGAGATCCAGACCTTTTCCAACAATTTTCACGGTTACTCCACGCATCGGCGCATTGTTTTCGGACTGTCTTATATTTCCTGAAACAGCTCCCAATTGCTGTTCTTTAGATTTAATGATGATGGTTTTATCTTGAATCTGGATCTGTAGCGGCTGTGTCTCAAAGATTTCGTTTAATACGTCTTTAAAATTAATCCTTTGACGAGAAATGGTTACCGGAATTGTGTTTTTTAAAACCTCATCTGCATATAAAAAGCGATATGAACTTTGTCGTTCTAATTGCTGAATAACCGATTTTAAGGAGCTGTTATGAACCTCAATCGTGACTTTCTGAGCATAGCCTGCAAGAGAAAACTGGATAAAAAAGGCTGTCAACAGCAATAACGTAAGATACCATCTTACATGATTGAAGTAATTTTTATTCATAAGGTTAGTATTAATTATTTTGTTTTTACATAGATCGTTTGATGCTCAATGGCAAATTTCACTTTATCGGTCATTTCCAATAACTGCAGTACTTGTTCGATATCTTGGTATTTTGAAATACTTCCTGTAAACTGGATCTGAGCGAGTTCTTTATTTTCAAAGGTTACTTCGATATTATACCATCGCGCTATTTTTTGCATGATGTTACCTAGCGGTACACTCTGGAAAATGAAGAGGTTGTCTTTCCATGCGGTACTTGAGGCGATCTTGGCTTTGGAGATTAGGATTTTTTCGCCATCAAATATGGATTGCTCTCCAGGTTTGAGTAAAACCTGCTCTTTTTCGGATGCTATGCTGACTTTTCCTTCAACTAGGGTTGTCGTGATATATTTATCATTGCGGTAGGCCTCGATGTTAAATTTCGTTCCTAGAACAGTAACTTCCTGTTCTTTTGACTGAACAATAAAGGGTTTGCTTTTATGCTTGGCAACTTCAAAATAACCTTCACCAACCATCTTGATGCGTCGTTCTGTTTCATTAAATCGGGAAGGAAACTCGATTTCTGACTCTGAATTTACTAAGATAACCGAGCTATCGGATAGGATGATTCGATATTGTCCGCCACGGGGTACGATGAGTTTATTATGTAAACCTGTTGTCGATGCAGTTTGCTTTACTTCGTATGAAATCGTACCATCTGCAAGCTTTTTGATTTTGATACCGTTTGACTCCACAACACTACCGATTTTTAATTGGGTTAGATCCAATGAATCTTTTTGTCCAAGGATTAAAGTGGCCCGGTTGGTTCCCGGTTTGATTCGGGAGAGTTCCACTAAATTCGGTTTATTCGTTTGGGATACATAATAGATCAACACGGAAAAAGATAGAAATGCTATCAGTATAGCAGCATAGCGGTACAGGTTATTTTTTTTCTTTTGAATCGGATTCACACGATTCCAGCTCTGTTCCTTTATCGATTCATATTCGCCACTTGTTATGGCGTGTTTAAAATCTAAAGTGTTGTACCATGATTCTACGGTACGTTTTTCAGATTCCGTACACGTACGGTTTTTATAGCGTGTTAGTAAATCTATTATTTCCTGATCTTTCATCTTTGTTTATTAGGTCTTCTATAAACAAGACAAGACTAAAGTGCAAAGGGAGTAGATGAAAATCAAATTAAAGTAAGAAGTACATAATTAATTTTTTTCTTCAGGATCTTGAGTGCATTTGCGACTTGTTTTTTTACTGTCAGTTCGGAGATGGCCATTAGCTCTGCAATTTCCTTATGTGATAGTTCCTGATTTCTACTCAACAGATAGATCTGCTTCATCTTAAGCGGAAGTGCATCAACCTCATTTTGTATGATCTGCTCAAGTTCATTTTTATGGATGGTGCGGTCAGTTGTTTCTTCACAATAGCCTTTAAAATATTGAAACAGTTCTTCTCGCTCATCCTGTTTTTTGGTTTTGATATAGAAATTGATCACACTATTGCGTAGTGAGGTAAATAGGAAGTTGATGACTTTACCTTCGATATGAATCGTATCCCGCTTGTTCCATAAGTTCATGAAAAGATCTTGTGTCAGATCTTGAGCATCCTCCTTTAATTTTACTTTACGTAGTGCTTGTCCTAATAGTGGATAGAATAACCGGTCGTACAGGAATTGAAATGCATTGGCATTTCCGAGCTTGATAAGCTCGAAGAGTTGTTCATCGCTGCAGTTCTTGTATTCCATGAGGTTCATCAACAAATATAATATTTATTTGTATTACATAATGTAATGTTTCCTAAAACTGTAAATGGCATATTTTTAGAGCCTTATGATAGCTGTTGATAATAATATTGGATAAATACGTGAAAAAATCATCGGTAGTAAGTATTATAGATTTTTATTACGATCAATCCATTTGCAATGATTGCATATAATGGATCCATGATGACAGCCAGAGTAAGTACACTCAAAATTTTCCTGGCTTTATGTCTAACAGTTATGGGTCTTATGAGTCGAGGCAGGTAAAGTAAAGTTTTTGCTACCGTTTTAGTAGTGGAACAACGAAAGCGCAAGGTACGCGAAAATCAGTACTTGAGCACGAAAGTGGAAGAATATAATAGTATTTACTTTGAAGAGATCGCTATTTAGATTGAACAATTTTTATGCCATCAAAGTAATTTCCATTTTGTAATCCAATCTGTAAAATCCTTTCACTATTTGAATTATTTCTTGTGAGACTAATAGTGATTTTATTACCCTCTTTTCTTTCTATTTGGAAATCTAGATTATTTACAACAAAATTTTTTGCTCCTACTTCGATATTCGTGATGTCCATACTCTTACCGTTGATGGAGATGTCATTTAGCCACCAATTTGTGGATTTAGTGGTAATGATGATGGAGCTTGCTTCAGAATCAAAATTTACTATTTTTTGAGAGAGTTTAATATTATCGTCCCAATCACCATCTATCCTATTTTTTTTACATGATATGGTACAAAATCCTACTAATAGAATCACTAAATAGAAGATAAAGTTTTTCATGTTAATTTTAAAATTCTTTTAATGTATCTAGTTTGCTGATTAATATTTTTTTATTGCTGGTGTTCTTATTAGAAATCTTCTTTCTAATCACTCGGTAAAACTGGATCAGGTTTATCACGATCACAATCCCATAAATTAAATGCAATATTATCATGTAGCTAAATTTAATGAAAATTTTCCTCATTTCTATTTGAAAATATTTTTATAGAGAAATATATAGATAGTTTACTTGAAATTATTCTCTTCTAATGTATATTATTTGTTATCCTGGTAATTTATAAGAGTATACTGCCTATAAACCAGTTCTTCTATGGGGATGTGGTGTTGTTATTATTTAAAGGCATATATGTTCTGTTTAGAGATAGTTCCCTGGTGTCTTATAATATGCCTTTAACACATTTTACACGATGTGATGATCGATCTTTTTTGTTCTATGATGTTAAGTGGCCGTGCATGTAATGTGATTTAATATTCTGTTAACATGCTTCGTGTACATTTGCACATCAACATCAATTAGTTACTTGAATATGAGGATTTCTGATAAAATTATATTTTTAATACTATTTATAGCACAGGCATTTATCGTTGACACCGCACATGCACAGGTAGAATCGTTTAAAGATATTCGGGTGTTAAGTCAAAACTATCCTGATTCTGCGATTACGCTAGTCAAAAAGCGGTATGCTGAGGCGGTTGGTGATAAAGACTTGTTATTACAAGCCAATTGTTTACAGGCAATAGGGTGGTTATGTGTTAATCAAGGGCATTATGGACAGGCGCAAGATTATTATTTCCAAGCGGACCGTATCTACACCCAATTAAATGCGAAACAATTACTCGCATCTAATTGGAGTGATATAGGTGAACTCAATATTTTTAACAAACAGCATGATCTTGCTAAAAATTACTTTAATAAAGCGCTCCATTCTTTCAGAGCCGAGAAAGATAAAAATGGTGAAGCTGGTGTATTGGGTAATATTGGTCATCTATTTGAAAAGGTCGCTGATTATGATTCGGCATTCGTATACCAAATGCGGGCCTTAGCGATTTATAACGAAGAAGGAAATAAAAATGGCGAAGCTAAGATTCATGAGAATCTGGGTAGTATTTATGAAGATTTGGAACAGTATGATCGGGCATTTGATCATTTTGAAAAAGCACGTGACTTATATGATGAAACGCAAGACAACTACGGAAAGATTGTAGTGGTGAATAATATGGGTGATATTTTCAGGAAAACCGGCAAGTTTTCGGAAAGTATACAATTAACAAAGTGGGCTTTTGATATGGCAGAGAAATTGGGAGATGTGTATCAGATGTCGGCAACGACTAAAGATCTAAGCAAAACATATGCATTAAGCGGACAAATGGATAGTGCTTATGTTTATGCAGAGCGAAGTCGGAAGCTTGTGCTGGAGTTATATAGTGTAGATGGGGCTAGGCATACTGCTTTTTTTCAGGCACTTTATGATATGAATCAAAAAACAGAAGAAATTGAACAATTGCAGGTCACTAAAAAGATCAACTCCATTTTGTTGCTGGGAACTATTGTTTTTTTGATCTTGTTAATTATTTTATCGTATGTGCTGTATAGTCGTCAAAAAATAAAAATCAATAATCAGATGACCGAGTCGCGAAAGCAAGAAGCGGAAAGGGAATTAGCAGAAATTGCACTTAAAAATCAGTTGCTTGAAGATAAACAGCTTAAGCAGGAGCTGACGCTCAAAGAGAAGGAGTTGACGTCGCATACTTTGAATTTAATCCGTAATAACCAATTTTTGGAACAGCTCCGAGATGAGTTAAAAGTAATGGTTAAGGATGAACGACGGGATCAAAAAAAGCAAATGCACGATCTGGTTTTGCAGATCAATGAAAATATTACACAGGGTATTCATTGGAAAGAATTTATGGTGACTTTTGAAAGAGTACATCATAGTTTTTTTGAAAAACTAATACAACGGTTTTCAGATTTAACTGCTGCCGATATGCGCTTGATCGCATTGCTTAAAATAAATTTGAACAACACGGATATTGCTGTGCTTTTGGGGATATCACAAGATAGCCTTCGTGTGGCTAGACATCGCCTGAGAAAAAAGTTAAAATTGGAACAAGGTGAAGATCTTACAGGTTACCTACTCAGTATTTCATAATTTCTTAACATAACGATAACGGAATGGTAATGGCGTTTACTTCCCTATTAAACGTTTGATTAATAGCTTGTTGATTGGTTTTGTTTCCTTGTTGTATAGTCCGTAAATCTACTTGTTTCCTTGTTGTAACGCTTGCTATTTTGTGAAACTGAAATTGGATGTCATATTTGCTCAACGATCAAAGATTCATATATAATCTAAGCAAAATGAAAAATTTTTTAACGGTATTACTTGCCTCCAGCATTTCGGTCAGTGCAGCATATGCAACCAAGATCAAAGGTAAAGTATTGGATGGTCAAACCGGTGAAGCCATAACTGGAGCCACTGTTTTTTTGGAACAAAGCGGACTATCTACCAAAACACAATTGGATGGTTCATTTGAATTAAAGGGATTGTCCGCAGGAAAGGTCAAAGTACATATTAGACATATGGCCTATGCCGAATTTACCCAGGAAATCGAAATTAAAAAAGAAGATACTCCCCATTTTATTTTTCAACTTACTTCTACAGATCAAAAATTGATGGAGGTAACGATCAAAGGACAACGAAACGGCGGTGATGATGATCCCAGTGCGAGACGGCTGGAAAAGAACGCATCGCAGATCATGAATGTTGTTTCGGCTAGAGCTATTGAGATTTCTCCAGATATCACGGTCGCAAACGTTGTGCAACGCGTATCGGGGGTTTCTATAGAACGGAATTCTAATGGAGAAGGGCAGTATGCCATTTTAAGAGGTATGGATAAGCGTTATAACACAACCTTGGTCAATGGTGTAAAAGTACCAAGTCCAGATAATAAGTATCGCTACGTACCATTGGATTTGTTTCCTTCAGATATGTTAGAACGTCTGGAAGTATACAAATCACTTACACCAAATATGGAGGCAGATGCTGTTGGCGGTGTTGTGAATATGGTTATGAAAGCTGCGCCAAGCAAATTATTACTACAGGCTAATTTGGCGACGGGATATAGTCAACGTTATTTTAATCAGGACTTCGGAAGTTTCGCGGCCGGTGGAACTTCATCCAAATCACCTTATGAACTTCATGGTAAAAATTACAATGCGACAGCAGCAGATTTTAATAAAGGGGTATTAGACTATACCTATAAAAAACCTTCGCCAGATGTCGTTGGTAATTTAACTTTCGGGAACCGCTATCTGGATGATAAGCTGGGTATAATCTTGGGGGCAAGTTATCAAAATCTGCACCGCGGAAGCCGCTCTATTTTTTATAAATCTGCTGTGGTCGGCGTAAATCCGAATGCAGTTATTACTGAGCAACAAGATCGTCAGTATGATGAACAGCAGCAACGCTTAGGTCTACATAATAAAATCGACTATCGT
Organism: Sphingobacterium sp. JUb20; assembly: GCF_004342035.1. Taxonomy (NCBI): domain Bacteria; kingdom Pseudomonadati; phylum Bacteroidota; class Sphingobacteriia; order Sphingobacteriales; family Sphingobacteriaceae; genus Sphingobacterium; species Sphingobacterium sp. JUb20. The sequence continues at coordinate 138,875 of NZ_SLYV01000002.1, forward strand.
TTTAATCCAAACCATCGTTTGAGCTTCTATCAAATGTATGTGAATCTGAATAATACGCAACTTCGTGATGCGGTCAATACCATCTATAATGGTCAATATGATCCTAATATTGGAAAGGCAGAATTGACCTATGTAACGCGAAGTCGAAAGACACAGCAACAGATCTATAACGGAACTTTGCAGGGTGATCATCGTTTTATGGACAATAGACTGAATGTAAGGTGGTCGGGTGCGCTGTCCTCTGCTAGTAATCAATTGCCTCAAAATACCACGATAAGTTTAGACGGTATTCAAGAGAATTTTGAGCGTAAGCGCACTTCTCTTGTTAATAAATCGCCTGTTACCTACCGTTGGGAAAGGAATACCGACAATGATTATGCGGGTTACTGGGATGTGGCTTATAAAGTGCCTATGGCAGATCGCAAATTGGAGTTATCTACAGGTGGGCTATATCGTGATAAACAACGAAGTAGTTTCTATAACAATTATAACCTTTCTCCTGCATCTGCGGAAGAGGCAAAGTATAGATATGGTGTAGATTTTCAAAATTATACGGAACTGAATTTGACCGTGACCAATCCGACAGGTGCCGTTGCTAATCCGTTGACTTATGATGCCAATGAGAAAACTACAGCAGTGTACGGAATGTTCAATTATGAAAGTGACAAACTCCAAATGATTGGAGGGATCCGTATGGAACATACCAATCAAGATTATAAATTACTGTTTCCTGCAGGGGAAAAGAGACCAAAAGGATCTCAAGTCTATACGGAATGGTTGCCAAGTTTGACCGTCAAGTATCATTTGAATGAGAAACAGCAACTTCATGCCGCTTATTATCGCGCATTGAATCGTCCCGGTTTTTATGAAATCGTTCCTTCCTCTGTCGTGAATGAAGAGTTCTTAGAAAGAGGAAATCCAGATCTAAAACATGCGCTTGCGGATAATTTTGATTTACGTTATGAATTGTTTCCTGAGGCTTCGTCACAATTTTTTGTTGGCATGTTCTACAAAAAGATTAAAAACCCGATCGAGTATACGTTTCAGCCAGATGAAGTCCGCAAGCAGGATGTGTATTACACACCGGGTAACTTTGGTAATGCAAATAATTTTGGAATCGAAGTGGATTACATCAAGTACATCCAAAAGTTCGGGATAAAAGCGAATTATACCTATACACACTCGCGTATTACTACTGCGAAAATGTCACGTAGAATAAACGAAACGACACAAGATCCAGAACCTATTATTGTTGACCAAACGCGTCCATTATACGGGCAGGCGGCACACATAGCCAATCTATCTTTACTGTATAAGGATGCGAATAAAGGCTGGGAGGGACAATTGGCGGGTTCTTACACTGGTGATCGCATCAATACTGTATCGCAGTTTTTGAATGATGATCTATGGCAAAAAGGATTTGTGCAGCTGGATGCTTCTATTGAAAAGAAATTTAAGGCGGGTTGGGCTATTTTTGCCAAAGCCAACAATATTTTGAATACTCCGATGGAACTGTATGTAAAGGGAATGAATCCTGAAAATGAAAAGATTGCGGAGAAGCTAACGGAAGGTGGTAATACGCTTATCAGAAAAGATCTTTACGGTCAAAATTATATTCTTGGTTTGCGTTACTCATTTAATAAGTAATCGGACAGCATCAATATTTTATTTAACAATCTTGACCTAATCGTGGTTAGAAAACAAATCAATTATGACAATTAAACAATTTGTTACAATGAAAAATAACATGATTTTATCGTGTCTAGCGTGTTTTTTTCTAATGCTAACGGCATGTGAAAAAGCGAATATTGACGTCGATACGAGCGAGGCTGATGGCAGTGCGATCGGCGAAGTATCCGGAGTATGGAGTAAAGGCAGTGTCCAACATATAAAAGGAGATATTATTATCCCCGAAGGCAAAACATTGACCATCGAAGAGGGGGTTACAGTTTTGATGGATACAGAGAATAAACCCGAAATTGTGGTCTTGGGCAATTTGTATGCACTCGGAACAGATGATAACCCAATCAGGTTTACCGTAGAAGAACAGTATAAAACTAAAACAAATGAATTTGGAAAACTTTGGGGTGGAATTTTAGCGGCTCCGAGTTGTCAAGAGCTGGTTTTAGATCATACCGTTCTGGAATATGGCGGTGCGATTACATCAGATGCTTCAACTTCTGTGAAGATGGGTTTGTATAAGAAAGTATCGGGAGAGGCACTACCTGCGCTTTGGTTTTCCAATGCTGACGGGAAATTAGTGGTCCAGAATAGTACGATCAGTCATTTTCATGAAGACTGTACATATATTGAAGGTGGGAAAATTATCTTTGCTAATAATCGCTTTTTCTCAAATGGTGTGACAGGTGGTGAAGCGATGAACTTTAAATCTGGTTCTATTGCCGATATCGCCTACAATCTGGTTTACAGTGTGAATACGAATGCTTTAAAGCTGTCCAATTCGGGTGACAAGACTCCCCAAGCATACATTATGGTGTATAATAATACAATGCTTAATACGGGATGGCGCAGACCTACTGCCAAAGGCGGTTCGATATGGATAGAGGCATATGTAAGAGTGGAGATCTACAATAACCTTTTTGCCAATACCCGATTTGGCGTCAAGCGGGATCCTAAAAAATCGGAAGATAATCGTTCAATATTTAGCAATAACTGGTACTTTGGTCAAGATCAATTAACTGTAGATCAGTTTCAGGTTGGAAAGAATGATATTGTAGCAGGATCAAATGATGTTAGAGGTAAACTAGCAGGAGAGAACAATCCGAAATTTGTAACTTATCCTTTGGAGACTTCGGTTAATAACTATGTGTTTGATCCGGCTTGGGACTTTCACCTTCAAGGGAATTCTCCAGCCCTAAAATCGGGAACTTTATCTTTTAAACCACATTTCATTACCGGACTGGTCATGTCAAATGGATTAACCTATAACTCACCTGCACCCGCAGTTTATGCAGGTGCTTTTGGAACAAAATTTTAATTACTCAACATGATAACTTTAAAAACAACACTATCTATTTCTTTGATCGTATCAGCGATATTTCAGGTGGCTTGCAATAATCCACAAACTAATGCTGTTGCTACAGATACCATTAAGCCCATTTTCGTGACCGATGCGGTGCGTTATGATTCCGATGATCCTGCGATCTGGATCAATAAATCTGATCCAAGTAAGAGTTTAGTGATCGCAACGGATAAAGATGCTGATGGAGCGCTTTTTGTCTACGACCTAGCAGGTAAAATTGTAAAGGATAAGGTCGTGTCCAATTTGAAGCGCCCGAATAATGTGGATGTAGCTTATGGGTTGATCTTGAATGGGAAGCCTGTTGATATTGCTGTAACAACAGAACGTATGACGCATAAATTGCGGATATTTTCGCTCCCTGATATGAAGCCTATTGATCAGGGTGGATTGGATATGTTTGCAGGTGAAACAGCGCCTGATTTTAGGGATCTTATGGGCATTGCGCTTTATACTTCATCCAAAGGACAGATTTATGCTATTGTGGGGCGGAAAAATGGTCCTAAAGATGGCTATCTGTGGCAATATTTATTACAGGATAATGGTTCGGGTGCTATAAAGGCAACTTTTGTGCGCAAATTTGGTTCTTTTAGCGGGAAAAAGGAGATCGAAGCAATAGCGGTAGACAATGAACTTGGATATATCTACTATTCGGATGAACAGGTGGGAGTAAAGCAATATTATGCAGATCCTGCAAAAGGAAATGAGCAACTGGCTTTATTTGCAACTGAAGGTTTTAAAGAAGATCATGAAGGTATTTCTATTTATAAATTGACCGATAGTACGGGATATATATTGGTTTCGGATCAGGGGGCAAATCGTTTTCAGATTTTTAGCCGTGAAGGAACTAAGACAAATCCATTTGAACATAAGTACTTGAAAACGGTACCGGTCATGGCTACACAAAGTGATGGCTCGGAAGTTGTATCGGTTAAATTAAATGATACATTTAAACATGGTCTTTTTGTTGCGATGAGTGATGATAAAACTTTCCATTATTATCGCTGGGAAGATATTGCAGGTACAGATTTGAAAATGAAGTAGCTGGTTGGTCTTGGGGTAATGAGGCAGGTTTTTTGAACCGGTGGGAAATGCTCTTACGATACATCATAGAAAAGCTTATGTACAACGATTGGAATGAAAGGGTGAGTTGATATGACCTTAAAACATCCTTTTTCATCTGGTTTTTACATGGAAACCATTATTATTAATCTAGAAATCAGGGGTATTTCACTTTGTAAAAACTGTTGATTCGCAGTGGTATATAACTTGCTATGATACCGATAAAAACGAGTTTAAAAGAGGAATTCAAATTAAAGGTAGAATTACTTCTGCCTATAATGTGGTTAAATATTAAAATCGCTAAAATTTTCTTTGTTATATTTATTACTCTTAGTGTTATGAAATATAATCTAGGTTTTTAGATTAAATAATGGAAAAATGAGAAGCGTGAATAATAGTTATGGTTTTTAGTAACAAATTAAAGTTCATTTAAGCAATAAGAGCCGTTTCAAATTGAAGCGGCTCTTATTGTCTATGGAATTCTTAAAGCTTAGTCTGCTTTTATATATTCTTATAATGCCGGCTCAGGATTATAGCCTGGCATTACACTTTCAATATTCCAGCTTTCATCACGTACGCAACGTACATTCATCAGTTCGGAACTGATGACATCTAATCCTAAAAGATTGATGTTTAATAAACCTGCTCCAGTAGAAGCTATAGTTGCAGAACCTAGTAAACCAGATGCTTTGTAACCAATGAAACTTTGAGCGCCAACGCCTGTTCCTAGAAGAGATAAATCGATCAATTCACTACTTGACCAGAAAGCGGCATGTTTACCTTGAGTGTTGCCTAAATTTAAGGAAACTAAATCTGATAGTACAGAAATTTTTGTTTGTGAACCGTTATAGTTGAACCGAAGTACGTTTTGCGAATCATTATACGCAGGATTAGCTCCAGTTGCACCTGCATATTCAAGAGCTTTGTTGTTTTCTGATGTTCCTTTTGTTTTCGAAGGCAATACGAGATCCAATACACCGCCTAGTAAGTCTCCTAAAAGTCCCGCTCTTGATGTAACGGCTCCAACTTGTGTCGCGGTTGGAGTTTTCCAAAGTCCAGCAGGATAAACAAGTGCGCAAGGATCTTTTTGCTTTTTAGGATCGTTAGACGCTAATGTCATTGGAAGATGTCCTTTAAAACTAAAATATGCTCTTGGATCTGCTATTGCATTGAAATCGTTTGTTGGATTGAAACGGTATGGTGTCGCATCGCCCGCTTTATAATATAGGTTCGATCTTGACCATTGTACACCATCGCGTGTCAATGCAGACTCTGTAAGTCCTAATAATAGACGGTGGTTTTTACCGCGCTCAGGGGAAATAGCTTGCGTTTGACTTAACGTTGATGTTGAAAATACACGATTTGTACCATTGTCAAGCTTGATGTTCAGATCTTTAACAACAACTTTAATAGCCTGAGGAGTCTCGTCTGCAGTATAATAATAAGCTATCTTTTGACTCGCGTCCCCTTCACTTGTATTGATAAATGAAGCAAATGATATTTCTGGAGTATGAGCGGCTTGTGCCAAAACTAAAGCTCCTGTTGTTAAATCAACTGTCGCCGTTTTTGTGCTGTGACCAGTCACTGTCACTGTCGCAGAGTTCATTGGTCCGAACATACCTTTTGTGTTCAACTCGATGCCAATACGTGAAAATAAACGATTGAAAGTAATGTTAATTGGACTTGTGTTATCACCGATTGTTAAATCTGCTGCTGAAGAAGCAAAAAGAACATCTTTATTCTCTGGTAATAAAAGTTGATCGTCTGCTCCACGGTCTGCTACTGCTTCTTTGTTGTTATAAGATAAAGCTACCCATTTATAGGAAACACCTTTTTTTACCTGAATTGGCGTTTCTTGCCCTACTGTAAATTCGTAAGAATTATCGTAAGTATATGTTGCCCCTTCTTTCTTATATAAGAATAATCGGTATTTGGTACCTGCGGCCATGTTTGATGAGACTGGTGTTCCGTTGGCAGCTCTTAAAGATGGAGTTTTGCTTGCTGAAGGAACTTGGTTATCAACGGCAACTACGGCGTCAAAACCATTTCCTGAAACCAATTCAATTGATTTTTCTGAAGAAGTTTTGTGATTTGAAGTGCTTGATTTTGATCCTTTTGAATTATTGTTTTCGCCATCGCTAATGCCTGCAATGCGAACGATAATTTGACTGCTGCCGGCTGGAAGTTCTTGTCCAGATTCATTGTTGTCTTTGTTACAGCTGGTAATGGCTAAGCTGCCTAATGCAAAAAATGCTGCTAAGGCAAACTTACTTGCTAAGTTGTTCGTTTTTTTCATGATCTTTTTAATGTGGCTGATGTTGAGCTTAAAAATTATTTGTATCCCAGCCTGAGCCACCTTGACCTTCTTCATAATCACTGACGCCTGGAGCGCCGGGCTGTGCATTTCCTACTGAGGCAGCTGCGATACCTTGTTCTAATTCAATTACATGTTCCATAATGCTGGGAGCCACATACATTTTTTTTTGTTCGTTATTCATTAATTTTAATTTAAATTATCATTAGTGCTGACAATAATATATTTCAGAAAAATGATGTTGTATATAAAAGCATGCTAACCATAATTAATGCCTTATGGTAGCAGATTGTTCTTTATTAAAGTGTTATTCCAGTTTTCTAGTTGCAACAGCTGTAAGAAAGCTTTTTCTGTATTCAATGAATAAGAGAAATAAACTATGATTTAGCTGTGTAAAATTAGTTTTTTGTCATTTATAAGTTAAATACTTTCATTTATTTATCCAATTTCAATGATTTGTATTTCAATAGGAAATTTTTAAAATTCCCTTGTTGTAAATTTGTAACTTTTAGTTTAGTTGTGCAAATGTATATCTTTAAATATTGTTTTACAACATTTTAAATATATTTTTTATTTTTATTTACAATAACGCAAAAATTAACAAACAATATTTTCAATCACAACAACTTTTTGTTTATGTATTTCGCTTATTTATAGATGTATATGTATTATTTGTTGTGAAATGATAATTTTACTTCAAAATAATTACTACTCAATTGATAGCAATTTTATTTATTATAAAATAAGTCTAATTTGATTGTGTTATCAATGATGGTGTTTGCTTTTTGGTTGGTGAAAAACAGTGCTGTCTAATTATTTTGTGCCAAAATAATTTTGTAAGAATTTGCTTCTTTAAGGAAGGGGGGGGCTATTTTTTATCATTTACATGAATCAGTTTGTTTCTGGCTATTTTACACTGTTTATTGATTTTTATTGCATAAATGTATTTCTGGGTATTATGTTCTATAGTATTTAATTGTTTTAAGTATTGTAATGTGTGTTAAAAAATAAGAACGCCTCCGAAAGGGGGTGTTCTTACTTTTTTGCTTGATCTGATTGTTTACTTAAGGGGTGGTAATACCGGCTTTTATTTTATAATATGGGGTAGGGGTTGTAGTTTGGCAATGTGCTGACTGTGGTCCAGGAGTCGTCGCGTACGCAACGGACATTCATAAAGCCTGAAGCAACTAGGCCTAACCCTAAAAGGTCAATATTTAAAAGGCCCGCACTCTTAGTTGCAATTCCTCTTTGTGGTTGGAAAAGAGACATTGATTTTGTCGAGCCTAAATATCCCCATGCTCCGACACCAGTACTCAATTGATCTAACAATCCGCCGTCTAGTACGCGGTCGCTGGTCCATATTCCTGCGGTGGCTCCTGCTTCTATAATGCTCATATTGATTAGGCCATTTGCTAAGATGACATTATTTTGCACGCCGTTGTAATAGAATCGTACTCTATTTGTTCGGGAAGTTGTGCCTCCGTAGGCTGGGTTAAAACCTGCTGTAATGGGGTATTCAATATAAATCGTACCATAGTTTGATCCTGGTGTTGCTGGTAGGGTGCCTAGCAGGTCAAGTACGCTGCCAAGCGCGCCGTCAAGTAATCCGCGGTTGGATGTTAGTGGGGTTATTTGAGCTTCACTCGGTGTTTTCCAGAGGCCGGCTGGATACACCAGTGCGCAGGGATCTTTTTGGTTGGCAGGGTTTGCTGATGCTAATCTGCCAGGAAGGTGGCCTTTGAATGAAAAGAAGCTTTCTTGTTGATTGGGTAGATAGGGATTGTTGGCATAAAAGCGGTATGGTGTTGTTGCTCCCAATGCATCAGAAGTTCTATAGAAGAGGTTGGACCGTGCCCATTTAGTTGTGCCCAGTGTTAATGCGGATTCTGCAATGCCGACCAAAAATCGGTGGTTTTTCCCGCGCTCTGGAGTGATGGTTTTGGTCTGTGTTAGTGTGCTGAGAAAGAAATTTCTCGTAGTGCCGTCATCGAGTTTGGTGATCAGGTCTGATAAAGTTATGGTTAGGCTTTTCGCGGGCTGACCAGCTGTGTAGAAATAAGCGACTTTTTGATAGGCTTGACCTGATACTGGATTGATATCGGTAAAATCGTTTTTGGTGAGTGCCAGGTCGGTTCCTGTTGTTAGACTTCCGATAAACTCACCTGTGATCAGGTCAATTGTTCCTGTTTTAAGTATTTGATCTCCGGTGACACTGATTGTGGGGGTGCTTGTCATCGGGCTGAATAAGCCTAGTGTATTTATTTCAATCGCAACGCGGGCAAATGTACGATTGAAGTTGATTGCTATGGGTGTGGTGGCTCCGGTAACGATCAGATCTGTGCTGGATGTGGCGTAGAGTACATCTTTATTTTCTGGTAAGCTAAAATTATTGTCAGGGCCACGTTCTTGTACTTGATCTGTTTTTGAGTTGTAGGATACTGCTACCCATTTGTAGGTGCCATTGTTGAGTTGGATTGGGCTTTCAGTACCTGTGGTAAGTTCTACTGATTTTGAATAATTGTAGGTGCCGTTATTTTTTTTGTATAAAAATAGACGGTATAGTGTGCCAGTTTCCATGGGTGATGTTGCTGCTCGGGTGTTATTTGCAGCTTTTATTCCTGTTTGTGTTGTTGTTGGGCTGTTGTTGTCTATAGCGATGACAGCATCAAAACCGTCTCCCTCTACTATATTAATAGTGTGTTTCTGGGGTATTGTAGGTTTGGGGGAGGTGGATTTAGTTCCGTTAATAATGCTTAGGTTCCCTTCGTTGATGCTTGCGACACGAACGGTAATCTGACTTTGGCCATTAGGAGTTTTCTGTTCTGCTTGACTATTGTCTTTGTTGCAACTACTGGTTGTGGTGAGTATGCAACAGGTTAGCAGTGGTAGGAGGGTGCAATTGCTGATGCGGTTATTCTTGAATATCTTCATAAGAATGTGATTAGGGTAATAGACAAGAGCCGCTCCAGCTGGGGCGGCTCTTGTTGTTTTAATTCGTTGTTAAGTCTTAAAAGTGTAAGCAATTAAGATTAATGTTTTGAATATTATAGAGTTGGCATTGGATTGTAGCCTGGTGCTGCACTTATAGCTGTAAAGTTTGCATTGCGTACACAGCGAACGTTTTGGAAACCAGATCCAACTAAGCCAAGGTTTAGAAGATCGATATTTAAAGCGCCTGCACCTTTTGACGCGACAGATCTAGGATTTCCAATAACTGGGTCTTGTGTTCTACCGATGTAACTCCACGCGCCTACGCTAGTTCCTAATAATGCTAATAGGCCACCGTCTAAAACATTGTCTCTTCCCCAAAATGCTGCTGTTGAACCGACTTGTCCAAGGGTTACATTGATGGTTCCAGATAATAAATTGACCGTATTGTTCAGGCCATTATAATTGAAACGCAAAATATTTGCTGCTGGAGTGGTTGCATATGGTCCAGTTGCTGATCCGGCAGAGTTTGAATACTCAATATAATTAGGTCCGAATGTTGAATTAGGAGTTGCGGGATTGCCTAATAATGCCCCTAATAAACCGCTGATTACGCCTTGTTGAGAGGTTAACGTTCCTATTTCCGTGTTTATTGGGGTTTTCCATAAACCTGCTGGATAAACCAATGCACAAGGATCTTTTTGATTTGCTTCTACCGCATTAGCTAATACTCCTGGAAGATGACCTTTGAAAGAAAAGAAACTTTCTGAAACAGCTGGACTAAAAGGGTTGGTATGGTAAAAGCGGTAAGGTGTTGTTGTAAGTGTGCCCCCAGTTCTATAGTATAGATTAGATCTTGCCCATTTTACACCACCGTAAGTGATCGCAGATTCGGCTATTCCGACTAAGAAGCGGTGGTTTTTACCGCGTTCTGGTGTTATTAATTGTGTAAAAGTTTGGGGTGTTGTAAAAACTCGATCGGTGGCATTGTCAAGTTTTATGCTTAAATTACCTACAGTAACAGATAAATTTTGAGCTGTAAGATCTGCCGTGTAATAATAAGCAACTTTTCTGCTCGCGTTTCCGTCGATGTCAGTAAAATTTGCTTCTGTAAGAGCTGGTACACCTGCAGATGGAGCAAGAGTTAAAGCGCCTGTTGTTAAATCAAGAGTTGCTGCTCTTGCACTTTGGCCCGTAACAGCTATAGTAGCAGAGTTTATTGGAGCAAACATCCCCAAAGTATTAACTTCGATAGCAATGCGTGAATAAAGACGATTGAATGTAATACTTAATGGAGCAGTGTTTGCATTAATTACAATATCCGTAGCGCCCGAAGTTGCGTAAAGCACATCTTTGTTCTCAGGTAGTACAAGGTTGTTTGTTACATCTGCATCCGGAATTGCGTCTGTGTTGTTGTAAGACAACGCTACCCATTTATATGATCCGTTTGGTATTTGAATCGGAGCTTCTGTGCCAGGTGTGAACTGCATGGATTTTGCGAATGTGTATGTGCCACCGTTATTTTTATACAAATATAAACGGTATGTTGTTGTGGCGGCTAAGGGTGCAGAAACTGCTTTTGATCCGTTCGATGCTTTAAGACCTGCCTGCGCTATTGTAGGCGTTTCAATTGAAGGAACTTTGTTATCTAATGCGACGATAGCGTCAAATCCACTTGACTGCACCAGTTCAACAGACTGTGTACCGCTGTTATTTGAAGTGCTACCTTTGGTTCCTTTTGAATTAATATTTTCTCCGTCACTGATACCCGCGATGCGGACGATCAATTGGCTATTTCCTTCAGGTACTTCTTGTCCTGCTTGATTGTCTTTGTTACAGCTTGTGACGGCTAAAGTGCCCAGTGCTAAAAATGCAGCTAGGGCGAATTTACTAGCTAATTTGTTTGGAAATGTTTTCATAATGTTTTAATTGTTAGTTAGGATAAGTGATTAAAAGTTGTCTACGTCCCAACCGCTACCGCCAGCACCTTCTTCGTCATTAATAGCAGGTGCACCTGGTGATGCATTTCCTGATCCGGCAGCAATCCCTTGCTCTAGTTCAATTACGAGCTCCTCAATAGTTGGAGCCATGTACATTTTTTTGTTGTTCTTGTTCATAATGTTATTTATTTTATAATACCATACTGTTTCCAGTGTAGTTGTTAAATTATTTGTACGATTAAGTAAATTTTTTTATTTAACATGTTGTAACATGGATTGAAACCAAGGGAATAGCTAGTGATTTACATATCTACTTGTTATTTAGTATTTTAAGTTGTTCTGAAAAACTATAGTTAATTAATATATATAAATCTGCATTGTTGGTAACAAATTTTCTTTTCAAGATGTAATAATAGGAATTAATATCAACTTTGGCAAAATAAATATTCAAAAATTACTTTTACTTATGTTTTAAATGCAGAAAATCAATTACCTTATTGTTTGTTATAACATTAGTTTTTGTTTTTTGTTGTAAAATAGTTGTTTATCTAATTTTCTTTTTAAGCTTTTTAATAACTATATTTTATTGTTAATCAATGATGCTATTGTTTTAATTTTTGTTTCAGGAAAAACCAATGTTTTTGTAATCTAATTCCTATATAAAAATTTCAAATTAATGGATGTTTAACAATTAGTTTTTATGTTTTATTTTTATTGTTTTTTGATGGTTATTTAGTTAGCTTATTCCTATTAACAAAAATATTAGGAAAATTGTTTTTATAGGTTTAAACGAATTTGATTTAAATTTTCTTGATAACTTAAATGTAATAGTTGTAAAGGTACTTGAAAGTTTATTCTGTATAAACCATATAATCATCAATGGTAGTCTAATGTATTTCTAGCACTTCTACATGTATAGAATATATTTATTTATGTAGCAGCTGAGTTTAGTATTAATACAAAATAAACTGCTGTAAAAATAGATGCTCTCTTGAGGTTATTATCTTCTTTATCAGTATAAAATGTTTTATTTTTTTTGGAGATACTGCTATAGAAAGAAAAGTTATGTCCCAAAATTCTTTTCCGAAAACGCTGCTAAAAAAACTTTTTAAATTAAAATCGACATTTAAATTCATACTGATTTTGGTCGAATGGGTCAACATTATTACAAATCAAGAAGGACGCTGTTAGCTGATGTAATGATCTGTCTACAAAAAAAAATATTGCGACTCAATTAATTCATTATTGCTCTGGTTAGTTATATCTTCGTTGCCATTATGTTGTGTAGCAAACTATTATTGTGTTTTAGGAAAAGACATAAAATACTGCGCTAAAAGAAAAATTTATAGCATATCGTTTTTTAACAATTTTAATGTAATGATTTCAAAAATGTATCAAAAATCAAGAAGTAAGGTTCTTCTAGCGATTGTGGCTTTCGTATGTATGACCGCTTATTCCTGTAAAGAAACTCAAGATAGTATCACGAATGGCGAAACTGTTGTAAAGGTAAATCTTCTTGGCGTAGCTAATCCTACTGTAAGTAATGATAATGCAGTTTCCAAAAAAGGGAAGGTTGGGCAAGAGGCATCGCAAAGTAAACAAGTGGGTACTGTGCCTTTTTCTAGTAGTGGTTCCTTTGAGGTGACATTAACCTCCGCTCCTCAGTTACCGGTGTCTGATGAGTCGCAGTCGTCGGCTTCAAACCGAGCAACAGCAGCTACTGATCGTTCTCCGCTGGATGAAAATATTAAATATAAAGTACTGGTATATGATGCGGATGGTAATTATATAACAGAAAAGCTGTATACCAACGGAGTCGGTGATCAAGATGGTATCGCGTTAGATGCGGGAAAGACCTATTCGTTTATTGCCTATTCGGTTAATAGTACAACGTCAGTTCCTGCTGTAGTTGACGGAAGTAAACTGACTGAGGCTAGTTTAAAAGGAATTGATAGTGATCTAATGTATTTTTCAGGGAAAATGACTCTTGCAGCCGGTGAGAATAATTTGGATGTGATCTTAAAACATCAATATAGCCAGATTATCACCCGTATTAAAATGAGTCCGAATACAACTGGATCGATTACAAGTATTGTTACTCCGATAATAAATCCAACTCATGTAAGTGCAAACCTGAAGCTTGCAGATGGTAGTTTGACCTATAATGGCTTAAACAAATTGGGTGTCAATGTTGTGTTTCCTGCTTTAGGGAAAGGTTTGCGTGAAGTGACAAGTCTTCCAACAATGCTGATTCATCCTAATGAATCTGCTGGGACATTAAAATTTGGAAGTATCACGATTGATGGTGAAACAAAATCAAATATTGTAGTACCGGATTTAAAAGTTATCCCGGGACAGCGTTACTATCTAGATCTTGAATTTAAAACTTGTACACAGAATGTGGAAGGTGGCTCCGGTATGAATTGGTCGTTTGCTGAAAGAAAGCAAGGCGGAGTAGTGGGTATTGTTGCTGATGGTGTTTTTATCCCGAACGGACAAGCGCTGGAAAAAACTTTTACAGCTCCAGGAGCTGATTACGGTTTTGTCTTCGATATTTTACAGTTAGACAATTCCTTTAATATGGAAGTGAACGGTGTGAAACTTGCTAAACAGGAAATTCAATTTCAAGTGGATGCAATTTCATCTCGTCAAAATATCAAGTTTGCTGATGGTAGTAGTTTTAGCGGAAAAAATACGGAAAATGGAGCGACTTTGTCTAGTATTTATGGTTTGAAAGGTACAGCGTTAGCTCCGCTCATTAAGGTGGTTATTAGTCGTACAGGTGAGGTGACGATGTTTGCAAGTAAAAAATCTGGCGGTGCTTTATATCCATTGGTATTAAGCAATGGCAATTCATTTAATACTTTCCTTTGGGATGGTGCAAAAACAAATGTGGTTAAAGTTACGCAGTTAGTAGATGGTGAAACCATCATAAAAGGTGCAGGAAGCGGTGTGAAAAAAGTTTCTTGTAACCTAGTGAAATAGATAGTCTTTAATATATATAAAGTTGATAAAATGAGAAAGGAATTGAAAAAAACATATTTAAGTCCACGAGTTGAAGCAACTCAAGTGGAATTAGAGCAAGGTATCGCAGCGGGATCTGCTTGTGCTAACCCTGGAGATAATAGTAATACGGTACAACAGGAATGGACCGATGGTCCTAATGATTCCCGCACCCTAGATTGGTAATGTTATTTTAGAAGTAAAGCAAGCTCCCGACCATAAATCGGGAGTTTTTTTTATTTTTCAATTATTCTTTTGTTTTATTAAAAATTAAATTATAAATCTATAATTATTAAAAAAAACCAAATATATATTTATGTAGATGTTCATCTACAAAATTATTGATTGTGATATTTTTAGTCTATTAGCCGTTTTAAAGTCCCTACTTTCGCAATTGAATTTTATCATAATAGGGAAAATTTATTATGACAAGGGAAGAGTTCACAAAATATGAATACTTCTTTTATCAACTTTTATAATAATAAATAACTCAAGGGAACTCTATTAACAAAGCTTTAATACTATATTTTTAATAATTAAATAAAATGATTTCACAATTTTATCAAAATTCTAGAACTAAAGTTCTAGTGGCGATTGTTGCGCTTTTCTGTTTAGTGTCTTATTCTTGTAAGGAGACTAAAGACAGTGTTGAAAGTAATAACACTGTTGTAAAAGTAAATCTTTTGGGTGTTGCTAACCCTGTTGCAGATGAGCCTGCGAAAAAAGGTAAAGCTACTGCTGGTTCTGATCAATCCGTACAGGTGAGTACAGTACCATTTTCAAACAGCGGTTCTTTCAAAGTAACTTTGACAGCTGCGGGCAATCCGTCAAATGGGCTACGTGCTTCGGGATCTAATCGTGCGCCAACAGGTGCAGTACATACTCCTTTGGATCAGAATGTACAATATAAAGTGTTGGTTTATGATACCAATGGCGATTATGTAACTGAAAAAGTTTATACTAATGGTACTGATAATAGTATGGGTATTGAGCTGGATGCGGGAAAGACTTATTCATTTATTGCTTACTCGGTAAACAGTACAACAGCAGTGCCTGCGGTATCGGGAGCTAATAAATTGTCTACAGCTACTTTAGCAAACATTGATAGCGACCTCATGTACTTTTTTGGTACATTGACACTTGCTGCGGGTGATAATAATCTCAATGTGATTTTGAAACATCAATATAGTCAGATCATTACGCGTATCAAAATGAATCCGACAACTACGGGTTCAATTACCAATATCACTGCTTCTGTTATTAAACCGTCACATATCAGTGCAAACCTGAAGCTTTCAGATGGTACATTGACATATAATGGGTTGAACCAAGCTGGTGTAAATGTTGTATTTCCAGCGTTGGGTGCTGGACTTCGTGAAGTAACAAGTTCACCAACAATGCTGATTCATGAAAAAGCGACATCTGGCGAACTTACTATAGGAAGTATAACCATTGATGGTGTTACTAAAAGTAATCTTAAAATTCCACAATTGAATATTATACCAGGGCAACGCTACGTGCTTGATTTAGACTTTAATACCTGTACACAAGATGTGGTAGGTGGTGCAGACATGGATTGGAACTATCAAAATGTATCTCCAGGTGGTATTAACGTAAATGGAGTATTTAAGCCTAATGGAAGTATTCTTGAGACAAGTTTTACTGCTCCCGGAGCAGACTACGGTTTCGTTTTTGATATTCTGAAATTAGATAACTCTTTCAATATGGAGGTTAATGGAGTTAAGCTTGCTCAGAAAGAAATCCAATTTCAATCTGGTAACGCAACTTTGCCTCAAAATATCAAATTTGAAGATGGTAGTGAATTCAGCGGTAATAATACGCAAGGTGGAAAAGTGACCCATATCTACAGTATGACTGGTACGGCTGCTGCACCACTAGTTAAAGTGGTGATAAGCCGTTTGGGTGAAGTGAAGATGTACGCGAGTAAAGTATCTGGCGGTCCATTATTTCCATTGGTTTTAAGCAATGGTAATGCTTTTAATAAATTTACGTGGAATGGTGGAGCACAAAGCAATGCTGTTAAATTAACACAGATGGTAATTGGAACTACTGCTTTAAAAGGATCAGGTAGTGGTGTAAAGAAGGTGTCTTGTAACCTGGTGAAATAATTAATTCAAAACAATCTATTAATAAAATGACAACTGATATAAGAAAAGCATATATAAGTCCAAGAGTTGAAGCAACTCAAGTGGAACTGGAACAAGGTATCGCGGCGGGATCTGCTAGCACTCTTCCTGGAGATAATAGTAATTCGGTACAGCAAGAATGGACAAACGGTCCTGATGATTCACGTACTATAGACTGGTAATATTATCTTAATAGTTTAACAACTCCCGACTTCAAATCGGGAGTTTTTTTTGCTTAAAATCTATCTGTTTAGGTGAAAATTTTATGTTTGAATATCTTTTGTAGGTGGTCAGCTACAAAAGTCATTGTGCTTGTAATTGATCATCTACAAGAGTAACTATTTAGGTCAAAATCTGAGATGTGTAATCGATTATTATCTAGTTTTGCTCAAATTAAAATCTGAATTTAAGTTTGTAATTGTCTTATAAACAGTGTGGTATTGTTCGAATTGTTAATTCAGATTATGGATTTGTACTTAAAAATAAAGATAATAAAAATGAAAACTAACAATGTATTTTTGGCGAACTCTAAAGGCCAATTGAATTATGAGTCTCCTCGTGTTGAGATGTTAAAAGTTGAACTTGAGCATAGTATTGCAGCAGCTTCGGTAAATGGTGAAACCAATAATTCCATCAAAGAATCTTGGGGTACTGAAACGCAAGAACACGAAGTGGAGTGGTAATAACAAACCCTATTTTTTTAACATATTTAACATCTATAAATGAAAAATTTTAAAATTAAATTGGGCTTGGCTACTACATTGGCTCTTGCGCTATTTATATCTTCTTGTAGTAAAGAAGCAAATGAGGCCGTAACTGACGGTTCAACAATCCGTTTAAATATTGGTCAAACTTATGCTAAAGCAGCTCCAGCTAAAGTAGGTTCTGTAGGGCGTACTTTTACCGCAGCGGCACAGACTATTGAAGTTGCCTATAATAATGAGTATACGTTAGTCGCAACATTAACACCTGTAGCATCAGGTTCAAGCAATGATGTTTTGAAAGCTTCTAATCGTGCGGCAGTTACTAGTACGGGTAATTCTGAACAAGTTTTGAAGCAAGGAACGGTTTACTATGTCGCTATTTTTGATGCTACAGGCAAATATAAGGAAACAAAATCTTTCACTCAAGGGGCTGGTGCGCAGGACTTCGCAATTGATAAGGGTAAATATACCTTTGTGGTTTATGCTTCTGGTACGAATAAGTCTTTACCTACAATTGCCCCAAACGCAACTTTGAGTACTGTAAATTTTACAGGTCTTACAGCTGACAAAGATTTTATGTTAGATCAAGTTGAGTTTGAGGTAAAAGCGGGTCAAAACATTCTTAATGCAGATCTAGATCATTTATTTACACAAGTTACATTAAAATTTGATTCTTCTAAGATTGGTGCTGTTACTTCAATAGCGGGTGCAAATATCTCCCCTTCGAATACAAATGCAGATGTGATATTGTCTACAGGTGCTGTAACATATACAGGTAGTGCAACTGCTCCAGTGGCATTTCATTTGAAAAATACAACGGGCACAGTAATCATGTCTGACTCTACATTCATTACGACCGCGCCAACTACAACCGGTATCGTAGAGTTAGCGGGGCTTTCCATAAATAATAGTGTTGCAAAAGCATTATCATTTAAAAACCTAACCTTGAATCCAGGGATTAAATATAACTTGGAACTTAAGGTGAAAGCTCCAACAACTGTGGAACTTGGTGGTAAAGTTTGGGCTTTAGGGAACTTGACGTATAGTAATGGTGTATACGGTTTTGCACAAACGAATGATTCATACGGTAATTATTGGTTTGCTGGATTCCAACTTCCTAAAGTATTAGATGGCAGTGTTAACAATCAAAAACCTTCAACAGCTATTAATGGTGGCGCTACAGATCCTTGTTCTTTGGTATTACCATTAAATACATGGAGATTACCTACCGCGCAGGAGTTCAATACATTGATTACCAATACAAATGCAGGTGGTGTTGATAACCCTCAAAACATCAATAACTGGGATCCGGCACGTTGGGTGGATACTTATGATGGTACTGCCGGTACAAACTTAGGTATGTTCTTTGGTTCACAAGTGAATCCTGGTGCAGACCGCTATAAAGAATTTTATTTACCATACGGAGGTTCATATAATGATAATAATACGGGAGATTCATTTGGATCGCAAGGTTTATATTTATTAGCAAATAACCAACGTTTGCAAATGACAGGTTCTAAAAATACGCAGGGCTGGTCAATTAATACGGCTGCGGCGGATCCAAACTTTGCAATGCAGATCCGTTGTATTAAGAAAGGATTATAATAAATAAAAATTTTTAATCTACCTCTTTTTAAGAGCGCTTTCGATAGAAAGCGCTCTTTTTTTTAATCAGCTTATTTTTATAAATTTAGTGCATCCATCAAATTGGATGTTAGCCTAAATGACGTTTCGTTATGATATTGGCCTTTTGCGGGCAATTGCAGTTTGTTTTGTTTTACTCTTTCATTATAATTTTCCATTTTTTGAGGGAGGATATATAGGGGTTGATATATTTTTTGTGATATCAGGATTTTTGATGACTAAAATTATCTTAACAGAGATTAAAGGAGATCGGTTTTCTTATTTTTCATTTATTGAAAGAAGAATAAGGCGGATTGTGCCAGCACTATTAGGTGTTTCGGTGGTAATGCTGCTATTATTGCCTCTTTTGTATTTTGATGTCGATCTGAAGCTTAATGCGAAGTATATCGCATTGAGTCTCGCTTTTATGTCTAATATTTATTATGGAAGTTTATCTGGTGATTATTTTTCACCCGATGCTCAGGATAATCTGTTTTTACATAGCTGGTCCTTAGCCGTTGAATGGCAATTTTATATAATCTATCCACTGGCTTTATGGGTACTTAAGGATCGGTACCTACATCATTTAAAACAATTTCGCTTCATTTTAATTGTTTTAACGGTACTTTCCCTTTCTCTTTGGCTTGGTATGGGGAGTCGCAGTAGTTGGGCTTTTTATTTGATGCCGACGCGGATTTGGGAATTTTTAATTGGGGGTTTGGCTTTTTTGTACAGTCAAGAATTAAAAGAGAGGTTGAAACCATTCTTAACAGCACTAACCATTATGAGCTTAGTACTGATGCTTGTTTCCGCTCTCTTTATTCGCGCAAATCATACCTGGTCATCGACATTAGTTGTAATTCCTGTTTTGGCAACCGCTGTTTTATTAGCGATAGATCATCAATTGGTATGGTTTCAAAATAGCGGAATTCAATTTTTAGGAAAAATTTCTTACTCTTTGTACCTGTGGCATTGGCCATTTTATGTGCTCTATCGAAAATTTGAGTTTTTGATGCAATGGCGTTATAGTATTCTTATTCCTTTTTTTCTTTCTTTTATTTTTGCTATCCTGTCTTTTTATCTGTTTGAGCGAAAGAAAAATATATTTGGCGCTAAGATTTTAACAATTTCTGGATGTGTAGTTGCTTTACTTGCAACAATGCTCTTTGTATTTCCTAAGCATACATTATGGGATAAAATTCGCCTCGTTGATAATCAATATGTCAATTATTTTCAACAGGATGAACATCAGCATTTGAACCCATGTAATTGCTATATCACAAGAAGCCCGAATTATAACACCTATGATAAAGAAGAATGTTTGAAAATCGATGTGGGAAAAGAAAATATCTTATTGATCGGGGACAGCCATGCGGCGCAGCTTTCTACGGCTTTTAGAAATGCCTTGAAAGAAGATCAGCATCTGCTTGAGATGAGTTTAAGCCTAACTTTTCCTTTTCCAGATTCAAAAGGTTATGATAAGTCAGTTCAGTTATGGAAATATTTTTATACCGAGTTCCTGCCTAAAAATGAGAATAAAATCAATAAGGTGTTTATTTCTGTTCATTGGTTAATGAATACATATGAGGAAATGAACTATACACCTAAAGAAATAAAGCAGGGTTTAAGTCAGATGATTGCGCTCTTTGATAGTTATGGGCTACAGTATTATTTCATCGGACAAACCGAACTTTATCGGGTACCTTACCGGCAGATTGCATTAAAAAAAATGTTTAACCCTACTCTAGATGAGCAGCAATTTATTCTAGACGAAGGGCAACAAGTTAATGAATTTCTGAAACGAATTATTCCGGAGCAACATTATATTGATATTTATAAACATGGAGAAATAGAGCACAATTCTCAGGAAATGGGGATGTCTTACATCTTTGATAAACATCATCTCACTGCATTTGGGGCTAGTCAGGTTGTAGATTATCTACTGCGGAAGGAATATCTGTGATCACATATACGCTGTTAATGAAAAGGAGCTTTATGTACGTTAGTATAAAGCTCCTTTTTTATATGTTATTCAGATTATTTATCCGGCGATGATATGCTGTCCTTTGCCTGCATTGATATGATCAAGTAAGGTCGGATTTAAAATTGTACAGGTTTTCAACATTTCCCGTACAGGATATTTTTCAACAATATCTTTTAATGAACGGAGATGCTTATCATGGTGCAGGTCTGTTCCGACAAAATCGTACATACCCGATTTAACAAGTGTCATGGCAATGGCTTTTACATCGACACCATAATATCTGCTCAGAGATAAAAGGTTTAATTGCAAAAAACATCCAGCATCTTTTATTTGTTTGTAAATGTTGAAATTGCTGTGATAATAATTATAGCGTTCGGGATGTGCCAATATAGGTTTGTAACCTAATTTTTGAATATTCAATATGGTTTGAAATAAAGCCTTCGATTCGGAAAGGTATGACATTTCAATCAAAACATATCCTCCAGGCATTAAGCACAAATCATTACGCTCAACCAGTCCATGAAGACCGTCGTCGATCATGTGTTCCGCGGCTGCAAAAATCTCCACATCGCTTCCTGAATTTTTTAATCCTTCGCTTAGTGAATGGTGGGCTTGTCCAATGCTAAATTTAGTATTAGGATGTACACCCTCCATGATATGGGGAGTACAAATAAATTTTTTGAAACCAAGGCTGCTTAATTCCTTAATATAGCCTAATGATTGCTGTACTGATGTGCTACCATCATCAATGCCCGGTAGTAAATGATTATGCATGTCAACTTCAAGAAAATCCAATTGTGATATGGATCGAACCGAAGCGGCATTTTTATTTTTTGTGAATAGATTGCTAAAAAAAGACATCTGTGATTTTAGTAATAATTGTTTTTCGATAGTATAGATTAAAGTGCGCTGTGATCTGACAAATATTCATATATTAAGCAAAATCGAAATATGAGCTAAATGCCTGTTTTCACAACGTTATTTCCTCCAATTTATTGTAAATAAATGTTCTCAATTAGTGTGCCAACATTACTTGTGAGGAAATGTGTTTGAAAGGATGATAATATAACTGTTTAAACAGTTAAAGCCTTGATAAAGAAATTTTTTAGAATTTTATTTAGTAAAGTTTTTAAATCAAAAACCTTTTTGTAAGATTTTTGTTATTAACCCTGCCACTTCGCTAGAAAGCATAATAAAAGTGAACCGGGTTTTATTAATAATTAATAAATATATGAAAATTTATATACGAGGATTGTCAATTTTTAAGTAAATTGGTGTTGTGAATTATAATATTGAATAGGAGCCATTTAAGGGTCATCTAAATACCCTTTACTAACCATATCCTATTAATAAGAGTGAACTGTTAGCAATAAGATTATGATAAGTTTTTTTGGAGATTTAAAAAGACATTTATATCGAGACCATCCGCGTTGGATTATTTTGATGATCGATATGTTTATTGTATTTGTCAGTTATGTACTGTCTATTTATGTACTCTATGACTTGAAAGGGTTTGCTGATGTTTCGATGATGTTGAAAAAGCTAATCATTATTCTTTTCGTATATTTTACTTTTTTTGTTAGCAACAGTACTTTTAAAGGGATTGTACGCCAGACGGGTATTCAAGATGCAATTAAAATATTTAAAACTACAGCAACTGCTTATATTGTGCTGATGCTATTCATGATTATCATCAGGTCTGTTGTAGAGCGTGGAAGTGTGGTGTCAGATTACCTAAGATTGCCTTATGGACTGTTGACCATGCAGTTCTGTATGTTACTGGTATTCATGATCGGCTCTCGTGTGGTTTACCGTACGGTATTTGAATATCTCTCATTATCTGCCAGAAAGTTGGAAAACGTCTTGATTTTTGGTGCTTCTCGTCCCGGACTCTCAACTTACTCTCTTTTGAAAGAAGACCCTCAAGTGAAGTATCATGTAATTGCGTTCGTAGAAGATCAGTTAAATCGTGTCGGTAAACGACTTGCGGGCTTGAAAATCCTGGATATAACTGAAATTACATCAGATTTTATTAAAAGAAACCGTATTACGGATGTGATCATTGCAGTAGAAAATAATGATCCTGAACGTTTACAATATGTTTCGGACTGGTTCCATCAGCTTGGTCTTGAACTTAAAATCATGTCTCCTGCGCGTATTCTACCTAATTCAAGAGTGAATCGTGAGATTAGACCTTTAGAAATTGATGATTTATTGGGGCGTAAGCCTATCAAACTGGATCATCAGGAGATAGAAGCCGAGATGGAAGGTAAAGTAATTTTGGTGACAGGTGCAGCAGGATCAATTGGCTCAGAGCTTGCTCGGCAAATTGCCCGACGTTCTTATAAAAAATTGATTTTATTAGATCAAGCAGAATCTCCTTTGTATGATATACAACAATCAATAAAATGCAGCTATCCTGAACATTTACATTGTGTTGTTGGAGATGTGCGTAATTATTTTTTCATGCAAAAGATATTTGCAGAGTATCATCCGGATTTGGTATTTCATGCGGCGGCCTATAAACATGTGCCCTTGATGGAGGCTAATCCATACGAATCAATACAGACAAATGTGCTAGGAAGTAAAAATGTTGTAGACCTCTCGATGAAATATGGGGTTAAAAAAATGGTCATGGTATCCACGGATAAAGCGGTTAACCCGACTAATATTATGGGAGCAACAAAGCGCATGGCTGAAATATATGTGAGCAGTTGCAGTGGAAAATCCGATACTCAATTTATCATTACCAGATTTGGTAATGTGCTAGGTTCTAATGGATCGGTGATCCCACTTTTTGAGAAACAGATGGAGCAAGGTGGTCCATTGACATTGACTCATCCAGATATCACCCGATTTTTTATGACAATTCCAGAAGCTTGTCAATTGGTTCAAGAAGCTGGTGTGATGGGAAAAGGCGGAGAGATTTTTGTGTTTGATATGGGTAAGTCAATTCGTATCATCGATCTGGCAAAACGTATGATTAATTTGAAAGGTTATCGTTATCCAGAAGATATTGATATCAAAATCGTTGGGTTACGTCCTGGAGAGAAGATCTATGAAGAGCTTCTTGCCAATAATGAGAATACGATAAAGACTCACCATCCCAAAATTATGATAGCGAAGGTAAATCATGACGATTTGCCTCAAAAAGTAGAACGAATTAATTATTTGTGTCAACATATAGTAGGTCCGCATGCTATTTTACCCGATTTTATGAATCTCGTGAGACATATGAAAAAAATAGTTCCTGAATTTAAGTCGCAGAATTCAGAATTCGAAATACTGGATAATGAAGTTTTAGACATGGAAATTATGGATAAAATAGTTTCTGAAGTACCGATCTATCCTATCGCTAGAAATGCTTAACAGGATATTTCCTTAATAAATAATTTCCTTGTTTAGGAGTGTTATATTCTTTAATTAGAAAATTATCATACGAAATATAGATTGATGTAGCGGGGTAGCTACAAATTTATAAACAATCTATTTTTTATCCAACGATCTTCATAGGTGTACAGTTATAATAGTTATTATTGTTACTATTTTAATGCTCACATAATTTGATGTCAGCAAAATATGCTGCATGGACTATCGATGCCTGCACTTGCCATACATCTGAAGAAAATATACTGAACTCTTGTCAACACTAAAAAAGAAAAAAACATTTCTCCTTCGAGCTTTATTGATCGGAGCACTTATTGCTTCTTTTATATACTTAGGTGTTATATTTATTTACCAGTATTATGAACAGCAAAAGGTAAAAGAACGTCTTGATGCTGCATATGCATCTTCATATAAACAATCTTCTGGACTTGATCGATTATTCTCCGTATATAGTGAAGCCGAAAACCTTTTCAGGTTGTATACCGTGAATTTTGACAAGCCTACTTTTTCAGCTTACAAAAATAAATTGGATACGATTAGGTATTCTGTAGACTCATTGTCAAAATTGCCTTTGAAGGAAAATTTAATGCAGGTGAGTGCAGAAGATATGGAGCAAAAAAAGGTGCTTTCACAAGAATTTGCGACATTAAAGCAGACAGTAGATCAACTCATATTCTTTACAAAGGACTCCTTGTCTGTTTTATCTTCCTCCAATAAAACATTATTAAGGGATCCTAAGTTTGAGCAGGTCGATTCGATTGTGAAGAGGATAATGAGTGACACCTCCTTTAATACATTAACGAAAGATACGACAATCCGAAAAAAAGAAAATCTCTTTAAACGTATTTTTAAAGCTAAAAATGATACGCTTGTCGCTAAGACGATTATACAAGATTTTAATACGTTGCAAAAAGATGTAATTTCCCGTAATATAGCCTATCTGATACAGCAAAATAAAAAAGTTTACCGTCAAAATTTAAAGAACCTCCAAGAAAAGTTTGTTGCTCTTCAAGATAAGGAAAAACAACTGGTGCTGGCAAATAGAAGCTTACTGGATAATCTGAGGAAGGGAATTGATGTGATTAAAAGTCACGAGTTAGCGCTACTGCGAAAAGCAGAAAAAAAAGACTTGGCATTATACAAAGAAAGTACACATAATTTTAGAAATCAGCTTATTGGATCTTTTATCATAATTGGACTGTCAATTATTCTGATTTTCTTCTATCAGTCGAATGCCGTTTCTTATGAACGTAAATTGCAGGAGGAGAAGGATTATGCATCACAGGTAGCGGCAGAGAAAACGACTATTTTAGCGAGTGTAAGTCATGAGGTAAGATCTCCTATCAATGCATTGCAGGGTATTATTAGCATATTGCGAAAAAATAATGATAGTAAGCTGATTCATCCAGAGTATCTTAACTCGGCCTCGCACGAAATTGATGTTATCAACAGTACTGTCAATGATATATTAAACCTGAGTAAGTTGGAAGCTGGGGCAATGGATGTACAATATGATTATTTTGCACCGCACCAATTATTACTAAATATCCTCAATTTACACAATCATCAAGCCCAAAATAAAAATATTACTATTGTTAAAAAAATAGAAATAGACCCTACATTATTAATTTATAGCAGTGAGTTTAGAATGAAGCAGATCATTTCTAATCTGATCAGTAATGCCATTAAATATACTTCTCAAGGGGAAGTCAGTATCACTGCTTCTCTGAAACTGAAAAATGGAAAAACAACGCTGTTTGTGGCTGTTCAGGATAGTGGTATTGGTATTCTAGAAGAAGAACAGGCGCTGGTATTTCGTCAGTACTATATGGCCGGAGCGAAGAAGCAAACAAGTAGTTTTGGGCTGGGGTTATATATATCGAAATTATTTGCCCAACAAATGGAGGGCAATATTGATTTGGTCAGCACATTAGGAAAAGGATCTATATTTACTTTGGTACTTCCTGTCGAAAAAACGAAAATATTGGAAACCACCGCTGTTCAGTATACATTGGAAGATCTTCCTCAAGAAATGAAGATTGTGATCATTGATGATAACAGGATTAATGTTCTTTACTTGAATCACTATTTTAAAGATTTTCCTAATGTACATATTTTTGAGCAAGGTCATGTTGCTCTTGCATATATGGATGAAAATGACGTTGATGTCGTAATCACAGATTTAAGGATGGCTGATCTTGACGGTTGGGGAATTTTAAATAAGATACGAGCAAAAAAAGAATGGGAACTAGTTAGGGTATTTGTTTTTACGGCAGACAGTATGTATCTCGAAGCTGCTGAACAAAAGCAGGTAAATCTTTTTGATGCAAAATTGAAAAAACCACTGGATGCTCATGACCTAATTTCCTCTATCAAGAGGTCTATGGGATAACTAATGATAATACAATCAGTGTGGCCAGTTAACTTCTAAAATAATATATAACGAAAGCTTATGTATTTCCCATCACATAAAGTTGTGTCAAATTTGGTGTTGGATTTCCACCCTTTGTTTCTAAGGTTATAGCAAAAGCTTGTGCTTTAGGTATTTGATTCATACTGGTGATGCGATCAGTATGATCCAAAGGAAATACACCAGCATCTACTGGTTTACCATCAACGATTGCCCAAAGTTGGTACTGCATACCTTCTGGAGCAGGAGGTAAATTTTCTAGACTTAGATAAACATCTGTTGTATTGGTGTTCCAGAAAACATGTGCTTTGAGTTTTGGATGTTGCTCTACTCCGGCTAAAGTGATCGTTTTAATCGCAGGATCTTGCAACATAGCCCATTTTTCCTCTAAACTCAGCAATGCTTTTTGAGTAGATTCTTGTTTTGAAACTGATTGTTCCAGCAGATTTTGATTAACAGAAGTTTTATTGTGAAAATAGATATTAGCACCTATACTTAAAGCTAATAAGATAGACGCGGCAATACTCCAGTTTGACGTACTAAATTTGCGCACAGGGGACGGTAGAGCGGACTGTGGAATCAACTCTTCTGTCTTTTCAGCAGATACAATAGGATGATTAGCTTGATCGGATATTTTATTCCAGATTATCGATTTAAGCTCGGTGGGAGGAGACATAGCTTGGACAGTAGCAAAATCTTCTAAAGTTTCTTGTGCCTCTAGAATCGCTTGCTGTACTTCAGTGTTATGCTTACTTACGCACATCAAAACACTCACCTCTTCTTCGCTGGCGAGATTTAGCACATAAGCTTCGATAATTCCTGACGATATGTATTCTTTAATATCCACTAGTATTGGTATTCTTTAAGTATTTTTTTTAATTCTAAAAGTGCTCCTCGTGTACGCGTTTTTACTGTTCCAAGTGGGATGTTTAGTTTTTCTGCAATCTCTTGTTGTGTGTACCCTTCATAATAGGCCATTTCAATAAGTTCCTTCCATTCTGCACGAAGTTCATTCAATACGTTTTTAAAACCAATATGATCTACCTGTGTAGAAACACTAAAGTTATGTTTTTCTTTAGCATCTACGATATCTGGAAGAGATTGGTTTTTTTGTTCATTTTGGACGCCTTTTGATTTGATGTAATCAAATGCAGCATTACGGGCTATATTAATGATCCAAGTGTAAAGTTTGCCTCGAGAAGCATCGAATGAATCAATATGTTTCCATATTTTGATAAAAACATTTTGAAGTACTTCGTCAGCATATTCCTTGAGTGTAACGATACGTAGCACTAGACCATACAGTGCTCCCGCATAATGATCATAAAGATAATTAAAGGCGCGCTGATCCTTTTTCTGTAATAAGGAAATTAATGTATCTTCTTCTAAGTGGTGTATCGGGCTCAATTAATTAGTCTTTGAGTTCAAAGATATATAATAGGATTAAGAAATTCTATATTTATTTGAATTTTAATTGATTGTACTGGATTTATTGCACACAAACCTATTATTCATTTCTTAAATGAGTGCTCTCGACATAAAGTTGAGGTGACTTATGTTTTGAAATATTTTAATTAAATCAGCTCAGGACCAAGTTTTTTTTTAATGATGTAGCATAAAATGGCGGTGAGATATTTTTAATTTCAAAACGCAATCCAATTGAAGCATTATTTCGTAAGTGATATAAATAGGGTAAATAAAATGATAACCACTAAAAAAAATAGGAAATGAAAAAGAAATTCACTTTTATGACACTCGGATTATTATTGATGGGTGTTCTCTTTTGCGGAAATGTTGTAGCACAACATGCAAATAAAACTGTAATCGTAGGTGGAGCTGCAATGTATCCAACTAAAAATATTATTGAGAATGCGGTTAACTCAAAAGATCATACTACTTTGGTCGCTGCAGTGAAGGCTGCAGGTTTAGTAGAGACATTATCTTCTAAAGGGCCTTTTACTGTATTAGCTCCAACAAATGAAGCGTTTAATTTATTACCGAAGGGCACGGTTGAGAAATTATTAAAGCCTGAAAATAAAGGTATGTTAACGAAAGTGTTGACCTATCATGTATTGGCTGGAAAATTTGATGCCGCATCTATCTTAAAATCTGTTAAGGAAATGGGCGGTAAAGCTGATATGACTACAATAGAAGGTGGGAAGATTACTTTTTGGACGAAGGGTAAGGATCTTTATG
The DNA here is from genome assembly GCF_004342035.1 of Sphingobacterium sp. JUb20. NCBI lineage: Bacteria > Pseudomonadati > Bacteroidota > Sphingobacteriia > Sphingobacteriales > Sphingobacteriaceae > Sphingobacterium > Sphingobacterium sp. JUb20. The sequence continues at coordinate 167,613 of NZ_SLYV01000002.1, forward strand.
TACGTGATGCTAAAGGAAAAGATGCTAAGGTGACGATTTCGGATGTTGTACAATCAAATGGTATAATTCATGTTATTGACCATGTATTGATGCCTTAGGTACTTTTTTAGGTTGCTAAATGTTTTTGTAATCTTAAGTCTTTTCTGAAAATAAAACTTACGCTTTTTCGGTGATCTTGAGACTTTTGAATATTATTTTAAAAAAGGTGTTTCTAAATAAAAAACTGTAAATCTATTTTAATAGTAGTTTTACAGTTTTTTTTATTGAGGCCAATTTTGTACTATTGGTTTTAAAAGGGAATTAATTTTTGAAAAATTATTCCTTAAAACAACTTTGATAGGGTAAAGTTTTAAAACATATTATCTGAGAATTTAAACAATATCAAAAAAATATTTAGAGCAATAATCAACTATATTTCAATATTAAATTTTAAAAATGTACATTTATGAAAATAAATAGAATATTTTTATTCTATTTATTTATTCAATGTATAAATCATGAATTACAATTTATTAAGAGATACTATTGAACTACTTGAAAAGTTTGAAAAAAATAAGCAAGAAAGTGGAAAGTATAGTGAAGACAGTGCAGGCTTTCAGCAATTTATAGTTGATCATTACAAAGGCATAGTTCCTGCAGAGCCGGATTGGGAGGGAAAGGAAAACGGGCGAAATCCTGAGAGTGTTATTAATACACTAATCGTGCAGATGAACAGATTTGCAAAAAATTATTCTAAATCGGCCATCCACGAATCAAGTTTTTCTACACAAGAAGATTTTATTTATTTGATTAATCTGAAAGTTTTTGGGCCAATGATAAAAATGGAACTTATAAAACGTAATATCCATGATAAACCTTTTGGTATGCAGATTATCAATAGGTTGATTCACCAAAAATGGGTATGCCAGGTCGATTCGGAGGATGATAAAAGGAGTAAAGTCATTTCTATAACAGATGAGGGACTACGTGTTCTCGAGAATCAAATGGATAAAATTCGGCAAGCAAGTCAAATTGTTACGGGGGATTTGACACGTCCGGAAAAAATGGAATTGATACGTTTATTGCAAAAATTGGAAAAATTTCATCAACCAATCTATGATCAAAATATTGACGTTGCAGATTTACTTACTTCTGTTGCTGAAAACTATCCTTTGTTGAATAATTAAGTAGGTACCTATAATTTTACTTAGGGGGCAAAATTTTAAGATCGCTTTGGAAGAAGGTATTTAACTAAACCCGATCATGCAGTCATTTCAAGAAACTTTACGCCTATATGGGATCGATCGCTGTTTGGTAAATCAGTTCCTGAGGAGTATGGAAATGGATCTAAATCAAGTTGAATATGACGAAGATGTGTATAAAGAGTATATCTTAGGCTTTGCTGAAGTTGTAGGATTGATGTGTCTCCATCTTTTTGTAGATGGTAACAAGGGAGCATATGAAAAATTGAGACCATATGCGATGAAATTAGGATCGGCATTTAAAAAAATAAATTTTCTACGTGATATAAAAGATGATTACCACCTTTTGGTCCGAACATATTTTCCAGATGTTGATATGAGCGTTTTTAACAATACGATTAGAGCGGCAATTGAATTGGATATCGAAAATGAATTTAAGGAGGCGTTATTAGGAATAGAAAAGTTACCTAGTTCTTCCAAATTTGGAGTTTTTTAGCATATAAGTATTATTGGCTATTATTGAGAAAGATAAAACAGGTACCAGCTCAGCGTATGTTAAAAGAACGTATTCGCATCCCAAATAGTCAGAAACTATCTTTAATGATGAGTAGTTATTTGTAATATAAAATAGAGGTAGCCAGACCGTTTCGCATATTTGGTATTTAATGAGGATATAAATATGAAATCATCAATAAATCTAACTTAATAAAACGAAGTGTAAATAATTAAAAACTCATTAATATGATCTATTTATTGCAAAGCGAGCAGCAATTGAATTGTGATATGGAAACGGCATGGAACTTTTTTTCTTCGCCTCATAATCTGGCTAAAATTACACCGGATGATATGAATTTTATAATTGTCAATGAAGTTCCAGATGTACCGATATACGAAGGTATGATCATTGATTATAAGATTTCGCCTTTATTCGGAATTACCATGAAATGGCGAACGAAAATAAAAAAGGTTAGACACCATTTAAGCTTTACTGATCACCAATTAAAAGGGCCTTATAAACAATGGAGTCATTTTCATGAATTTATTCCTAATGAGCATGGTATTTTAATGAAAGATATTGTACGATATGAAATGCCTTTCGGTTTTTTTGGTAGACTTGTGCATCGATTGATCATACACAAAAAATTGGAGCACATTTTTAACTATCGCTATCAAGTCTTAGAAAAAATATTTAACTCTGAAAAGCAGTCATGATGAATCTAATAATTGTGTTTTCTACTTTTTTTCTGATGGAAGGAGCAACCTGGTTGATTCACAAATATGTGATGCATGGCTTTTTATGGATTTTACATAAAGACCACCATGATCACAGTACAGAGGGACATCTTGAAAAGAATGATTATTTCTTCATCATATTTGCGATACCTGCTATCATCTTGATGTATTTAGGGCGTCAGGAAGGTTTTAATTACCTTTTTTATATCGGTCTGGGGGTTACACTCTACGGAATGGCTTATTTTTTTGTGCATGATATTTTTATTCATCAGCGTATCAGTTTTTTAAGTAATACCAAAAACCCATATCTATTAGCCATCAGGCGAGCACATAAGCAGCATCATAAACATTTAGGAAGAGAGAGGGGCGAATGTTTTGGATTTCTTTGGGTTCCAGTTAAATATTTTAAAATGTATTTCAAAAAGAATTAAGAATGCAAACATATACCTATATACTGATCAATTTTCTGACCATTGTCATTTGTTTTATTTATTCTTTTGATCGTCGAATACAGTTTAATAAATATTTTCGAGCATTTTTAAAAGCAAGTATTATTGTTTCAATTCCTTTCATTGTATGGGATATACAGTTTACTAAAATGGGTGTATGGTGGTTTAATACAGCTTATACCATGCCTTTACGATTATTGGGTTTGCCAATTGAAGAATGGTTGTTTTTTATTTGTATACCATTTTCCTGTGTTTTTACCTACTTCTGTCTCGACAAATTTTTTAATCTTAATTGGGCAAATCGATTCAACAATTTACTGGTATGGATTACTGTAGTGGTATGCATATTGACCGGTATTCTATTTTACAAGAAAATATATCCACTTGTTACGGCATCGATAACTGCTGGAACTATAATTTATTTGCACTATATAGCTAAAGTGAACTGGATTGGAAAAGGTTCATTTGTTTATCTGTGCTTAATGCCTGGTTTTTTTATGGTGAATGGTGTGCTCACCGGAACTGGATTGGATTCTCCTATAGTCAATTATAATTCGGATCAAATACTCAATATTCGTATGCTGACCATTCCGATAGAAGACGCAGTATATGGGTATGCGCAGTTTATGCTTAACATCTATTTTTTTAAACGGTTTCAAAAAAATGATTAAACGCAATAATTAACGTGTTAAGGATTAAAAATAGTAAAGATGAATGATCAGATTGTTGTATTTTGGTTTAGACGTGACCTGCGCTTAGAAGATAATGTGGGGTTACAGCAGGCTGTTGCATCGGGTTACCCTGTGCTCCCTATATTTATTTTTGATACGACTATACTTCAAAAGTTGGAAACTGACAAAGATCGACGAGTGGATTATATTCACCAAGCTTTGAATTCACTAAATAGTACTTTGCATAATTATGGATCAACGTTGCAGACTTATCACGGTAAACCACTTGAGATTTTTGAGATTATTACTAAAATTTATGATGTACAAGGTGTATACTGTAATAGAGATTATGAACCACAGGCAATAAAAAGAGATAAGCTGATAAAATCGTACCTGAAAGAGCGAGACATTCAATTTAATACTTACAAAGACCAGGTTATATTTGAAAAGTCGGATATTGTTAAAGATGACGGCAACCCCTACAGTGTATACACTCCCTATTCGAGAAAATGGAAAAGCCTATTGGTTCCTCAGAATTATGCCTCTGTAGTAGTTTCTGCAGAACATTTTTATAAAACTAATCCATTGAAAATTACAGAGCTAGAGGTATTGGGCTTTCAGAAAACGGATATAATATTTGAAAAGCCTAATTTAGAACTGGAGATTATAAGCGATTATGATAAAAAGCGTGATTTTCCTGCATTAGATCATACAACACGCTTAGGTATTGCCCTAAGATTTGGCACAATCTCAATCAGATCGTGTGTAGCGTTTGCTTTGAAATATAATGAGACATGGCTTTCTGAATTGATCTGGAGGGAATTTTTTATGCAAATACTGTATCACTATCCGCGCGTAGTCACACATAGTTTTAAACCAAAATATGATTCGATCATATGGCGAAATAATGAAGCTGAATTTCAGCTTTGGTGTTCCGGGAAAACGGGTTATCCGATTGTCGATGCAGGCATGAGGCAACTCAATGAAACGGGATTTATGCATAATAGGGTACGAATGATTACGGCTAGTTTTCTTTGTAAACATCTTCTTATTGACTGGCGTTGGGGTGAAGCATATTTCGCTCAAAAATTATTAGATTATGATCTGGCGGCCAATAATGGTAACTGGCAATGGGTGGCTGGATGTGGTTGTGATGCAGCGCCATATTTCCGTATTTTTAATCCCACAGCGCAAACTTTAAAATTTGATGCTGATCTGTCTTATATCAAGACTTGGAATCCTGATTATGAAAAATATATTCAGATACCGATAGTGTCGCACGAGGAAGCACGTAAAAGAGCACTGAGAGTATATAAGCAAGCATTGTAAATTTATTGTCTGTAAAAAATATGAAAAGAAATAAAGTAATATTGGTAGATGAACAGGATCACGTAGTAGGTGAAATGGACAAAATGGAGGCGCATGAAAAAGGAATTTTGCATCGCGCATTTTCTATTTTCATTTTTAACACCAAAGGACAGATGCTCATTCATCAACGAGCGAATGAAAAATATCATGGTGGCGGATTGTGGACGAATGCATGTTGCTCGCATCCACAATTAGATGAAGATATTGAGGAGAGCGCAAAAGAGCGCTTACAGTTTGAAATGGGATTACAATGTGAACTGAAAAGAGTGTTTTCATTTATTTATCATACCCCTGTGGAAAATAATCTCATCGAACACGAATATGATCACGTACTTGTGGGATATACGGATAGGGAACCTGTACCTAATGTCAATGAAGTCATTAATTATAAGTGGATCGATCGGTTAGATCTGCTTCAACAGATTGCTGCTGAGCCCGATGCCTTTACCTATTGGTTTAGAATAGCATTGCCCCAAATCATAAAACATATATAGTGCGGTTTAGTTACTTGAATTTTAAAATTTAAGTTATTACTAAATCTCGTTTCTTCGGGGGTGATTAACTCTAAAATCTTAGCAGCACCTGAATATATGGTCCTTTTTAGATGTTGTGATTACTAAATAACTTTCTACTGGGATTATCTGAGATATGATATACCATATGTGTATAGTGCTTTTACCATTTTAATTTTCCTATATCGCAGTATGATGCAAAATTATACTGTGTTTATTTTTGCATGTTCTTGCAAAATATTTTAACACATCTTTTTTCTACATCGTTTTCGTATGCCGTGCAATCGATTGCTTAGTCTGAGCGATAGTATACGTGGTTTTTTTTTGTTTAGACTTGTTTCACTATAACCAAATGTTACACGAATAAAAACCTAATACATAGAATATGGTTAAAAACAATTACTCAAATAAGAAGGAGTGGTCAAGATTATATTTTCATCTTGCACTTTTAACACCACTTTCGCTGACCATGCTACCTAATCTGGCAAGTGCAAATATGCTTTCGCCCAAGGTATTGGTGTACACTCAATCTATAGTGCAACATAACATTTCTGGTAAAGTGGTTGATGCAACTGGTAGGGGTGTCAGCGGTGTTACAGTGAGAGAAAAAGGAGGCAAAAGCTCCACTTCAACAGATAACAATGGAAGCTACACTCTTGCAGTAAGTTCCCTCAACCCCATTTTGGTATTTAGTTCGATCGGTTATATCAGTCAGGAAATTGCTGCAACAAGTGCCGCAATGGTAACTTTGAAACCAAATGAAGATATTCTTGAAGAGGTCGTGGTAGTTGGGTATGGTAATCAAAAGAAAACCAATCTAACGAGTGCAGTTTCACAGATCGATTCAAAAGTATTAAAGGATCGACCTGCACCTACAGTAGTCAATATGCTCCAAGGCGCCGCTCCGGGACTTGTAATCTCTAGACAATCAGGTCGACCCGGAGCACAAGGATTAGATATTCAGGTGCGCGGAGCTACTTCTGCAAATGGCAGTGTTTCCCCCTTAATTGTAATTGATGGAGTAATCAGTTCGGAAGCAACTTTTACGGCATTGAATCCGAATGATATCGAGAATATTAGTGTGCTTAAAGATGGGGGCGCGACTGCTATTTATGGTGCTCAATCTGCAGGAGGAGTATTATTAGTTACAACAAAGAAAGGACAGAAAGGTAGAAACCGTATTTCTTTAATGAGTAATATGGCTTGGCAACAACCGGCCAATATGCCTAAAAGATTATCGTTGATCGATGAAATGAACTATGTTAACCTTGGTAAAATTAATGCGGGTGATGCACCTGAATATAATGCCGAAGATCTGGATTATGCTGTTAATGGCCCTACTTTTGTTTTAGGGGCCAACAACCTTTGGAGAACATATAATCGGGAAAGCATAATTGACCAGACCGTGCGTAAATCTTATAACCTGTATAATCATAACCTGCAGTTTTCCGGTGGTAGCGATAATATTACCTACATGGCTTCTTTAGGTAATATGACGCAACAGGGAATGTTCAAAGTTGGAGAAGATCATTTTGAACGGTGGAATGCACGTCTTAACCTTTCTGCGCGTGTCAATTCGTATCTTAAGCTGGATCTGGGAAGTTCCTTTATCGATCAAGCAACAGATAACCCGCAGGACGGGGGCTATGGCATTGATGGAGGTGGAAATGGTTTATTAAGACAGTTGTATTCTTCACGAATGCGTTTTCCACTTTACAACGAAGATGGTACTTATTATCGCAGTGGTACATCATCGGCATTTGGCTATGCTTTATTGAAAGATGGTGGTTTTAACAGGGATCGCAGCAGTACATATTTCAATAATGTGACAGCAACGGTTAATAATTTTGTGAAGGGACTCGAAGTGAAAGCGATGTATAGCCGTGAAGATATTAATAGACAAAATAGAAATTTTAGAAGAACGGTTACATATTTTTCTGGTCCTTTACCAACTTCAGCGACTCAATTAAATAATCCAAATAATTATTCAATAACGGATTATAAAACCATTAGACAGAATTATCAAGCTATCATAGACTATGACTTTAAGCTATCTTCGGATCATAATTTTCATGTGATGGGCGGCTACCAGTTGTATACTTATGATTATCAAACGGTAAATGCAACAACTAAAAATCTGTACGTGAATGATAATCCAAGTCTAAATTTTACGACAGATGCGTTAAATAAATCAAATTTACAACTGGGTGAGCGGGAAAAGATGCAATCCTACTTTGGACGCTTCAATTACAATTACAAAGAAAAATATCTTTTTGAAGCTACTGTACGGAGTGACGAGAGTTCCCGCCTATCTGTCGGTGATCGTGTGAAAGTTTTTCCTTCGTTTTCTGCTGGTTGGAATATGTCTAAGGAATCTTGGTTTGATGGTATTTCAGGAGTTTTTGATGAATTGAAACCACGCGCCTCTTGGGGTAAAGTAGGTTCAAAACAGGGAATAGGCTATTATGACTTTATCTCTCAGTTGTTAAGTAAATCAGATGTTGTGCTAGGAGATGTTAGACAGACCTATTTGTATCAGGATTTATTACCTGCTGTTGGTTTATCCTGGGAAACTGTAGAAACTCAAAACTTTGGTTTGGATTTCAGTTTAATGAACAGAAAATTGAAAGGATCGTTTGATTATTATAATAAATTTAACAATAACATGTTGGTGGAGGTCAGTTTACCTGAAACTTTAGGTATTAGAGTGCCAAAATCCAATGACGGAAAGTTGAAAACCTGGGGATGGGAGGCCGCAATAAGTTATAATGATAAAGTAGGTCAAGACTTTACATACGGTGTGGCTTTTAATTTAGCAGACAATCAGAATAAATTAGTTAAATATGGTGGTGCAAATGATATCATAAACGGTGGGGTAAATGAAAGAGTAGAAGGGTATGCGTTGAATTCAATATGGGGATACCTAACGGACGGTTATTTTCAAAATGAGGCAGAAGTTGCACTGGCTCCAAGTTATAAAGATTTTATCAATAAAACAGGAGTTCCTGGAATTGGCGATGTACGATACAAAGATATTGATGATGATAAGAAGATTGGTATAGGTGATGGTAAACTTAGCAATACCGGTGATCTGGTATATCTAGGAGATATCAACCCACGTTACCAGTTTGGTTTTAATGTTAATATGGGCTACAAGAATTTTGATTTTAGCTTCTTTATTCAAGGAATTGCAAAACGTAAGTTTAAGCCAAGCAATGAATTGATCCAACCTTTATTGTATTCGTATTATTTACCGGTGAGTTTCCAAACCGATTATTGGACTCCTGATAATAGGGATGCTGCTTTTCCAAGACCATATTTAAGTGGGGATCATAATTTTCAGAGTTCTGATAAATGGTTTTTGAATGGTGCTTATGCTCGATTAAAAAATATTCAGCTAGGCTATACCTTAACCAAAGAAAAGTTACCTAGATTACCCTTTTCTAGAGTTCGCATATATGCATCAGGTGAAGATTTATTGACATTCTCTAGGATGGGTGTTTTTAAGGGAAGTATTGATCCTGAAATGAAAACGACAGATAAGAATGAACCAACACGTACGATCTCTAATCCTTATCCCTTTACGACTTCGTTCTCATTTGGTTTAAACATTGATTTTTAATTGATTATCATCATGAATAAAAGATTTATATATTTACTATTAACTTCTCTATCATTCGGTTCTGTTGTTTCCTGTGATATACATGAAGTTCCCGAAACAACTGTAAGTGATGTTAACTTCTGGAATACAGTGAGCGATCTGCGTATGGCAGCGAACTATTTTTATAGTACGCTCCCTGGTTTAACATTAAAGGACGTATCGATGGATAACTGGTCTACAGATGCTTATCCCAACAATAATGGGGATAAAATCAGTGATGGTTCCCGCGTAAAACCAGCGGAAAGTGATGATTATGATTATTACAAAATATTTCAGGCTAATCAACTTATCGAAAAATCCCAGCAGGTACTGGACAAAGGAGGGAATGCAACACAGGTAGGCTGGTATGTTGGAGAGGCTCGTTTCTTTAGAGCACTTTATTATTTCGAAATGTTTAAACGTTTTGGTGGTGTACCGTTAATCACTAAGACAATGGGGGTTGATGACCCTGATGTATATTTACCAAGAGCAAGTCGTGATGAAGTACTCAAATTAATTTTTGATGATCTGGATTATGCAACTTCTGTTTTACGGACTGCAGATGAAATAAATGCGGCGAAAGAATATGGACGAATATCTAAAACAGGAGCCTTGGCGTTGAAATCTCGTATTGCACTATTTGAAGGTACTCGTGAGAAATATCATCATTACGGAGATGCAACCAAACACCTTACGATGGCTAAAGATGCAGCAGAAGCAGTGATCAGCTCAAATGTTCATAGTTTGTTTACGCAAAAAAGTACTGGTACAAAAGGCGAAGTGCTGAATAATGCTTACTTTAATCTTTTTCAGGAAGCCGGTGATGGCCGTGCTAATAAAGAAAATATCGTTGCAAAAGTATATGGGGTAAGCCGTGAAAATGCCATTGTATCAACTGCTGTGCAGCGTTACTACGAAGGAGGGACAATCGTACCCACACAAAACTTTGTAGATAACTATTTAATGGCAGATGGACTGCCTATTGATAAATCACCGTTATACCAAGCACCGAATAAAACGATGACACATGCTCAGTACTTTAATAAGAAAGATCCGCGCATGAGCTTTACCTTATTCAAACGTGGAGATGAGTTTATATCGAGCAGTGATTACACAATTCCACATCCCACACAACAAAGAAGTGGTTATGGTATACGTAAATACGCGAATAAGAATTTCTGGAATTTGCAGGCATCTTATATAGATAGACCTTTTATACGCTATGCTGAGGTTTTGTTAAATTATGCTGAAGCGGTGTATGAATTGAATGGAGCTATATCTGACATTGTTTTAGACCAGACGATCAATGCGCTAAGAGATAGATTGCCACAGATTAATATAGGGACGGATACTAATCCTAATTTTGTAAGTATGGCTAAGTTGACGAATGCTTTTGTCAATGCCAACGGCTTAAATATGCTAACGGAAATACGGCGTGAGCGTAAAGTGGAACTGTCTTTTGAAGGTTTAGCTTATTGGGATTTGATACGTTGGAAGACTGCTGAGTTCGAATTGCCAAAAACACTTTATGGAAGTTATCTATTTAGTGAGTACTTAACCGACTCTGGTCAGAAATGGGATGCATCGACAACGAAGGTTAACGATAAAAATTATATCATACTTCAAGATGCATCGTTGAGAAGGTTTGATGAAAAAAAGGATTATTTATGGCCATTGCCAACTTCTGAACTCGCTAAAAATGTAAAGTTAGAACAGAACCCTAACTGGTAGTATTGAAAAAAAGCACGGGATTTAATTCCGTGCTTTTTTACCTTTAGTAATACACATTTTTATTCTTAATAGAGTAAAATCTGTCACGTTTCATAGAAATGATAGGATGAAGATATCATATATCATACAGTTTCTCATGTAAAGGTGTTTTTCATTAATGGTATTTTATTCTGTGTTATTCTCAAAAAAGATAGAACCTGCATAAGTTGGATTGCTAAAACCTTTATCGTAAAGTAACCTCTGAAAATGAGTTGAAAATTCAAGTAGAACTTTTTTAACCACTTGAAAATTTAACACTTAAGTGTTATGATTTATTATTACTTTAGATGGGAATTGCTAACCATTCAATTTTATAAACCAAAGCCATAATAAATACATGAAACTACTGCGCTTCATTACCTTTTTTAATTTAATTTTTCTTAGTCTTTTTACACAGGCACAATCAATCTCCAAAATAGCGATTCACTTGGATCGAACCGAGTATTTTCCTGGGGATACAATCTTGTTTAAGGGATATGTAGTGACAGATGGTGTTTTGGATAGTGCTATACGAAATGTCTATATTGATTGGGCTGATGGAGAGGGGGCGGTACTGGAAAATAATGTTTATGTTGTGGTTGATGGAGTTTTTGCAGCTCAGTATTTGGTGCCTAAAAACTATACAGAACATCGAATTTTATTGAATGCTTTTACAAAAAATACGGTTGATTTTCCTAATCTGATTTATGATAAAAGTATTGCTATTTATCAAAAAGATGAGAAAATTGTATTGAATGGCGGAATGAGTCAAATACCCGAATTGATAATGTATCCGAAAATAAAACATATGCTGCTCCATGAACCAGTTGGATTCCTCTTTAAAAATCCAGTAAATATTTTTTTTAAGGGACAAATCAAAACAGCCGATGGAAAAGTGGTAGAAGAATTTGAAAGCGATAAAAATGGAGAAGTCAATGTATTCCTAACTCCTGAGGCCAACGAATATATTTTGGAATGGCAGATGGTAGGTGGTGAAAAAATTAAAACAGTATTACCTAACGTTGTTGATCATGGTTATAAGATAACTGTAGGAGAAAGTGCAGATAAATATAAACTGACGGTTTCTAAAGTTGGAAAAATAAACGATGAAGTTATTGTTCAAGCTTATCTCGATCACCAGAAATTATTTGATGAAAAAGTAATTATAAAGGATGGGCAAGATGTAAAAACACTTGTATTGCCAAAGGATGGATTAGTAAATGGTGTTCTCCAATTTTTGTTGTACGATATAAATGGAAATCTATTACAAAAAGAAGGTTTGATCACTAAAAGTCAAGAAACTTTTATAACGCCAGATGTTAGCTTTGTCAATCGTTCTTCGGAACCATTGGGGAAAAATTTGTTACGTGTTCAATTGCCAGAAGGTGAGCTGGCGAATGTTTCAGTTTCTATTATTGATGGAATTTTTCCATTAGATAGCACTGCTACGATGATATCAGATCTCTTATTTAAAAATATAGCAAAAAAGCCATTTGAAAATCAATTTGTTCAAGACATTACTAAAGATGAGCGATACATTGCAGCATTATCCAAAGATGAATTTATTATACCAGATAATGGTAAAAGGAAACCAGATGATATATTACTATTACATGGTAAAATGGAATTAAAAGAAAAGGGTAAGAAAAAAATAGAAAAGACTTTAGACAACTTAGCTGAGGATGGAAAAGCGAAGCGTGGTATTTCATTTGGGTATCAAGGTGAACTGGACCCGGTTATGCGTTATATGGAAGTACCTTTTGATGGCGAGAATAGTTTTAAAATAACGGACTATGTTCCATTTGATACCGTACAGTTACGTGTCACGCAGGTGGAGGATAAAATGAGGTTCATACCTTTTAAAGTGAATTATACTTTTTATGATATGTCCAAGGTAGATACTTTGAGAAATATACCATATGCAGGATCGTTATGGATAAACACGGAAGTAGAAAAAAATCCGTTACTTGATAATTTTAGAACTCGGTATATGGCGACTTTGTTGAAAAGGGATATAACCAAACTTGATACAGTAAAGATTAGCGGCAAAATAGTAAATGAACAAAGGGTAAAAGATTTGAATAATAAATATGCTAAAAGTGGACTATTTTCAAAAGATGGAAGGGGCATAGATATTCAGGGCGACAAAGAGGCCAAAGGTAGTTTTAACCTGTTTACTTATCTACAGCTGGGTAAGATTGCGGGATTACAGATTATTAGTCAACCCATGACAAATGTGCCAATCGTGAAATTTAAAAGTGATGTTGTCGCATATTATATCAATGAGATCGAAACAACTGCGGAGGAAGTAAGCTACCTGGCTATGAATGAAATTGCTTATGTGAAGGTAATTGAAGGACCTACGCCAACGGTTAGTCGTGGACCTGTGGTCGCCGTTTATACGCTCCCGTCCTCTGAAGTGGTACGAGATAGAGGAAGGTTAGTTGATTTGCAGAAAGTTAAAGGATATACATCACTCCGCCCTTTTCAGAGTGTAAATGAAAATTTAAATTTAAGCGGTTTTGGAGATCGTATTACATTGTACTGGAATCCCATACTGGTTTACTATAAGAACGTTGCAGCAAAAGAGATCGAATTTTTAAATAATAATCGAGCAGGAAAGGTACAGGTCACGATCCAAGGTATCACAAAATCGGGAAAACTCGTGTATTTTCAAAAAGTAATGTAGATGGATAAGTAAAGACTAATAGGAGAACGTTTGAAAATTTGTCTTCAAAATAAAATAGGGTAGTGCATCAACTCATTGCAATGCACTACCCTATTTTATTTTGAACGTTATGAGAGGTCGTATCTATTTAACCTGTGAATGATTGGCTAGTAAGAAATCTCTTTTGACTAAAGCAACATCACATTCCATCATTTCTTTTACTAAACCTGCAAGATCGTATTTCGGCTTCCACCCTAATTGTGTGTTTGATTTAGTTGGGTCACCTACCAATAAATCGACTTCAGTCGGTCTGTAATATTGTGGATCAACTTTTACAACAACTTTCCCGATTTCTAATTGATAATCGGGGTGATTACAGGCTTTTACTTTTGCAACTTCAGCAGCTTCACTGCCTTCAAATTCGAGTTCTATACCTATTTCAGCAAATGCCATACGTACAAACTCACGAACAGAAGTGGTTACCCCTGTTGCGATGACAAAATCTTCGGCTACATCTTGTTGCAAGATAAGCCACATGGCTTCCACATAGTCTTTTGCATGCCCCCAATCGCGCTGTGCATTGAGATTACCTAAGTATAAGCATTCTTGTTTGCCGTGTGCAATGGCAGCTGTAGCCATCGTAATTTTGCGAGTAACAAAAGTTTCACCTCTTCGTGGCGATTCGTGGTTGAAAAGAATACCATTGCAAGCATACATCTTATATGCTTCACGATAGTTTTTCGTAATCCAAAAACCATAGATCTTTGCGACTCCATAAGGTGATCTCGGATAAAATGGTGTAGTTTCTTTCTGAGGAACTTCTTGAACCAAACCGTATAATTCGGAAGTAGATGCTTGATAAATCCGTGTTTTTTTCTCTAGATCTAAGATGCGTACAGCTTCAAGAATACGTAATGTTCCGATACCGTCGACATTCGCTACATATTCTGGTGAATCAAAAGATACTTTAACATGTGACATCGCCCCCAGATTGTAAATTTCATCAGGTTGTACTTCTTGAATGATACGGATGATATTAGTTGAATCGGTCAAATCTCCATAATGCAACTTAAAATTGACATGGTTTTCATGTTGGTCCATATAAATATGGTCAATACGCTGTGTGTTGAAAGAGGATGCTCTACGTTTGATACCATGTACCATATAGCCTTTTTCTAATAATAGTTCTGCTAAATATGAGCCATCCTGTCCGGTTACACCAGTGATTAATGCAATTTTCATCTTAATTATATGCTTAATTTAAGTAGTATTGAATACTTATAATTTTACTTCTTTGTAGTTATCCTGATTTTCTAAAAACCATTGATAGGTTGTCTGAATACCATCCTTTAATTCAATTTGATGTTTCCATCCCAATTCATGCATCTTACTTACGTCCATAAGTTTGCGTGGAGTTCCATCGGGTTTACTGCTGTCCCAGTTAATTTCTCCTTGGTGACCGACAACAGATTGAATGAGAGTGGCTAAATCTTTGATACTAAGATCTACTCCTGTACCGACATTATATAGGTACTCAGGAAGCTTATTTTCTAACGCAAATGCAACAGCTCGAGCTAAATCATCCACAAATAAAAATTCGCGCATCGGACTTCCAGATCCCCATAAGTTGACTGTGGTATGTCCTTCTAATTTCGCTTCGTGAAATTTTCGAATCATCGCTGGCAGGACATGTGAACTTGTGAGATCAAAATTATCATGTGTGCCATATAAATTTGTAGGCATAAGGCTAACATAATCTTTTCCAAATTGATTACGTATCGCCTGACATGCTTTAACCCCCGCAATCTTTGCCAAGGCATACCATTCATTTGTTGGCTCTAGACTATCCGTCAATAAACTGGATTCTTGTAAAGGCTGCGGTGCAAATTTGGGATAAATACAAGAAGAACCTAGGAAAATAAACTTTTCAACATCGTTTTGTAATGACTCGTTTATAAGGTTGTTTTGAATTTGCATGTTATCCATCAAGAACTGATAAGGATAATTGTTATTGGCTAATATACCACCTACTTTTGCAGCAGCATCAATTACAATGGCTGGCTTTTCATTCCTGAAAAATTCCTGTACTTCGGACTGGTTTCTTAAATCCAGTTCAGCAGAACTTCGTAAAACGAAATTATGGTAACCTAAGTTCTCTAAATTTCTTTTGACTGCTGAACCAACCATACCACGATGACCTGCTATATATATTTTTTTGTCTTTCATCTTTGTTCTTACTCTATTTACAGACTGGATGATATGAAAAAGGAAATCAGTATTGCTAAATAATAGCTCATTATATTGAACTCTTTGAGTACATATAAATTTGACTACCGGATTCTCATCCAAAATACTTGAATCGAATGAATTTATTTTTTATAAATAGCAACCCGATGAAGAATTCGATGGCAAATTACGAAAGAATAATTGGAATTGTATGAGAAATAAATGTATTAAAATATTTGAAGAGAGCCTTTAGAGATGGATAAATTCAATGTGAAACAAACAGGAGATTAAGACAACGACTGTACAGCTTTTATTCACAGATATAAAACTCAAAAAAAATAACCCACCTATATGTAGTAAAGCGGGTTATTTATTGTTTTGTAACGATATTTATTTATCGCATATTAAGTGTTTAAAATAACTTTTTCTTCAAGATGGTCGTCCAAATCTTTAAATATCGAATTCTGTGACTTAAATTCTGGAACAATTTTCTTAAGCTGTAGCACTAGTTGCATGTCATTGATATCACTTTTGTCAAACGAAGTAATGTCACGGCTCAACTGCTCAATTAGATGACATTTTTCAGCTATGTCTTCTCGATTTACTTGAGCGATCATAATTTTAGGATGATGCGTTTTTTGTGTATTCTCATCATTCGCTAATAATTCCTCAAATATTTTCTCGCCTGGTCTTAACCCTACGATCTTAATATCAATATCTTCAGGATAACGGTAACCTTTCAGCTTGATCATGCGCTTGGCCAAATCTATAATTTTGACAGATTTACCCATATCAAAAACAAAGATTTCTCCACCATTGCCCATAACACCAGCTTCTTGAACTAATAGACAAGCTTCTGGTATAGTCATAAAATATCGTGTGATGTCTTCATGTGTCAGTGTCAATGGCCCACCTTGCTCCATTTGTTTTTCAAATAATGGAATAACAGATCCATTTGACCCTAATACATTCCCAAATCGTGTCACAATGAAATTGGTTTTTCCTAATGCGCTACAGCTATTGACATATATCTCAGCCGCCCGCTTTGTCGCTCCCATGACATTAGTTGGGTTGACAGCTTTATCTGTAGATACCATGACAAACTTATGGATACCATATGCGACAGCCAAATCTGCCATGTTTTTACTGCCAATTAAATTGGTCCAGATAGCTTCATATGGGTTTTGTTCCATTAAAGGAACATGTTTATACGCCGCCGCATGAAAAATCATCTGTGGGCGATAACGTTTAAAGATCCGTTCCAAAAATAGCTTATCACGAACGTCACCAACAATACACTTAACGCGATCGGGATGAGAAGCTTTTAGCGATTGTTGAAGATCGTAAAGTGGTGATTCGGCTTGATCCAATAAAATAAGGTGACGGTAATTGCGTTGTGAAATCTGACGGGATAATTCTCCTCCGATCGAACCGGCAGCACCAGTTATCAAAATTACTTTATTGTCCAATTCTGCATCAATTCCCGGATTTTCAATCTTAATCGCTTTTCTTCCTAATAAGTCCTCAATCTTTAGTGGACGAATCTCACGTTTGGCACCAGAATTTAACATAACCCGTGAATTCGGCATGATTTTCAGTTCAAGGTTAAGTTGTTGAAAATGGTCTGTTACTTGTACTAACCTTTCGGGATCATTGTTTTCCACTGCAATAATAACTTCTGATATATTGAATTGGTCAATGAAGGCTTGATCTATTTTTTCTAGATAGAGTATACGTAATCCCGTAATACGTTTACCTACACGTGAAACTTTATCTTCGACAAACGCAACAACATGATTTTTGATACGGCGGTCTTCACGTAAAAGTGAGTAAGCTACTAATCCAGGTCTGGAAGCTCCAAAAATTAATACATTTCGATTTTTCCGATTGGGAAGAAAAAGCATGTCATAAATACTCCGATAAGTCACACGAGCCGCAACCAGCATCACCATCGTGAAAAAGCTGTGCATAAAAAGTATGATGTAAGAGAGACGTAAGAAATCGCCAGCAATTGTTCCTTTTGGAATATAGTAACGAATAGCAATCGTTGGTATTGCTAACAACATAAAGGCCAACCACACCGTTTTAAATATCTTTATAGCATCTTGAATACCAGTTTGACGAATAATGCCTTTATAGGTCCCCATTATCGAAAAAGCAAAGCTATATACCAGTAAAATAAGAATACTTTTCTTCAGCATCATGGCCGTCGAATATTGTTCATGCATGCTGTTAAAAATGAAATTAGAAATAGCATAACAGACAAATACGATAAACAAATCAATTAAAAGAATAACCCATCTTGGATTGTCTTTTCGAAATTTTCTCTTTAGCAGCGTAAGGTTAATCATGAAACATGTTTCAAATAGTAGGTGATTTTATTACAATAACTTTGATATAAGATAGATGTTGAAACAACTACCTAATTTTAAAAATTGTTGGTTTTTGTTGTCAGTAATACCCTATTCAAATTTCCCATCATGAAGTAAAAATCGTGCCAAGATATTCATGATAATGAAATATGATTAATAAAAGAAATACTGATTACAGCTAATTCGGCCGTTGGTCTACTAAATAAGTAAAAGGAATAAAAGATGTAAAAAATAATCTGTTCCAATTTATTCGAGTTCTTTTCTTTCATCATTTATTGTAAAATGATATATTCATTGTCCAATGGCTTGTAGCTACAAATCTACATAAATTTAATTGTTACAGTGATTTTTTTTCTCTTTCAAGGGATAATTTTTGTTAAATATTCGAGGAATAACTGAAAAATAATTCATTATACTGATTTAAATGGTTCAGTATTTTAGTAAACAATTTATATGTTACTGAGGTGTTCTTTGATTTTCTGTTTGTATGTACAGTTTTATGTTCATGGATTAACAATGATAGTAACCTAGATTTTGCACAGTTTTTCTTGCAAATACTTGAATTACTGCATTTTTTTATGGTAGCTTTGCGCCAGAATAGGAAATCGATCATGAAAGATAAAATAAAACTGTACAGTTATTTTAAGCTCATGATAGGCAGTATTATTGTCGCTGTGCTATCTGGACTTTTGGCGTATACACTCAAACATCTCACTACCCATTGGCAAGATTATCTGTTCGAGCATGTGTCGCAAATAAATCATTATCTCTATATTATTTTTCCATCCATAGGTATTACCATCATCTATTTTTTACGGAAATACGTATTTCAAAATAAAAAAAATAAGGGCATTCGTGAAATTTACCGTTCACTGGATACACGTCAGGATCATCTTCCATTATATAAAATTCCATCACATTATATAAACGGTTTTCTTACGGTTATTTTTGGAGGATCTACAGGTATAGAGGTTTCTACGGTAGTGGCTACTGCTACATTGGGCAACCAGATGAGTAAAGGAGGCTGGGCACCGATGAAATATAAGCGCGAGCTCATCTGTGCAGGCGTGACAGCTGGTGTCGCCGTGTTGTTTGGAACTGTTTTAGGCGGTTGGTTTTTTGCCATTGAAGTGATCGCTCGAGGATTGAAGAAAACTGTTTTGTTAAGCTGTACTATAGCTGGAATTGTTTCTTCTATAGGAATTTATTATTTTGAAAAAGAACCATTGTTATCCTTTCCAGTTGTGGAGTGGCAT
Organism: Sphingobacterium sp. JUb20; assembly: GCF_004342035.1. NCBI lineage: Bacteria > Pseudomonadati > Bacteroidota > Sphingobacteriia > Sphingobacteriales > Sphingobacteriaceae > Sphingobacterium > Sphingobacterium sp. JUb20. Next base: position 186,938 of record NZ_SLYV01000002.1, read on the forward strand.
TGGTATGGACTGCCGTTTATGATGTTGGTCGCTGTATTCGGAGCAGTATTGGCTACTTATTTTATGAAACTGGTCTTGACTTCTAAAAAACTTTTTGCTCGAATAAATAGTAATTTTTTGAGAGTTAATATTGGTGCACTTACCGTTGGAAGTTTTATTTTGTTCTTTCCAGCCTTGTACGGAGATAGTTATCACGGTCTTCAGCAAATGATCAAATTATCTACAGCATCACAGGGAGCAGTGATGATTCCGATATCATTACTGATTCTGGTCATGTTGAAACCCTTGGTCGCATCCCTTACTTTGGGCGCCGGTGGTGATGGTGGAGTATTTGCGCCAAGTATTGTTGCTGGGGCTTTTTTGGGTATGGCAGTGGCATTGTTTTGCAATATGATTTTTGGTTTAGATTTATTGATTTTAAATTTTGCCTTGGTAGGTGCCGCTTCGACATTAGCAGCTGCTATTCATGGTCGTTTCACTGCCTTGTTCTTGATCTGCAGTATGGCTCCGGGTGCATATATCCTACTATTTCCAGTAGCAATTGCAGTATTGATCGCTTATGCAGTAGCAAAAAAGATAAACCCTTATAATGTCTATACGTATCCTGAAATAGCAAAGTAGTGGCTGTATTTCTTGCTTGTGTTATAAGTTTTTAAATAAAAGATGGAAAAGTCTTTTATTGTTTTTATCTTTGTGAGACTTAGAGATGAGTTTATTTATTTTAAGTTTATCATATAAAAATGATTAAATATAGCAATTAGCCACGTTTCTAGTACTTTGTTTCATAAAGCATTTTTTTACAACAATAAAAGATGTAATTATCTTTTATTTTTATTAATATAACATGACAGCAGATCAAAAACAATTAGTTAAGGCTACTGTGCCAATTTTAAAAGAGCATGGTGTGTTATTGACAACACATTTTTATAAACGTATGTTTGAGCATAACCCTGAATTGAAACATGTGTTCAATATGGGCAACCAGCAGAATAATAAACAGCAGACAGCGCTAGCAATGGCCGTACTGGCATACGCAGAGCATATCGAAAGCCCAGGTGTATTGATGCCTGTTGTCAATGGTATCGGTCATAAGCATACCAGTTTATCTATCCGTCCGGAACATTACATGATTGTGGGCAATCACTTAATTGCATCCATTGCTGAGGTTCTAGGCGATGCTGCTTCAGTGGAACTGTTAGAGGCTTGGACTCTGGCTTATGGGCAACTTGCTTCTCTGATGTCTGATCACGAGCAGTCACTCTATAGTAAGCAAACTGCCAAAGTCGGAGGCTGGTCTGGTTGGAGACCTTTTGTTGTAAAGCAAAAAATTAAAGAATCGGAAGAGATTACCTCATTTTATCTTTATCCTAGTGATCGCGGACCAGTGGCTGATTTTCTGGCAGGCCAGTATATAAGCCTACGTTTATTCTTACCAGAATTGGATCTGTTGCAACCGCGACAGTATAGTATTTCATGTGCCCCAAATGGAAAATACTACCGTATTTCTGTGAAACGAGAAATCGGAACTAAACATCCTGACGGGATGATCAGTAACCATCTTCATAATCATGTGGAAATAGGTGACTTGGTCGATTTATCTGCGCCGGCGGGAACATTTGTGCTCCAACCAGAAAATCAAAACCCAAAAGTATTTATAAGTGGCGGAGTCGGACAAACTCCTTTGATGGCGATGCTTGAAGAATTGGTAAAAGATAAAGTAGAATCACCTATTCCAATTACCTGGATACACGGTTGTAGAAATGAGTCGGTGCATGCATTCAAGGATAGGCTTGCAGAAATCGCTAGGGATAATAAGATCGATCGCCATATTTTTTATGATCATATTGAGGAAACAGCAGCATTTGAGTATAAAGGCAGGGTAGAGCTTGCGCAAATAAAAAATGTGGTATTGCAACCGGAAGCAGAATATTTTATTTGTGGTCCGGCTCCCTTCATTTCAAAACATTATCATTTTTTATTGGAACATGGAGTTGAGAAGTCAGCCATTTATTTTGAAGAATTTGGACCAGCATCATTACAGTTGAATTAATCAAAAAATATTTATTACATCAGTGATTCTTTCCAAATCAAAAAGATAATAATCGATATTAAAAAAGACCAAGTTTCATTATGAAGCTTGGTCTTTTCTATTCACCATAATTTAACCTATTATATTAAAGGTGATATCTCCCACTAGCTTATTGCTCATCATGATCCCTTTTATATTTTATCGAAATCGATTTCGATAATTTCAACATTTTTAATGTTGAAATACCTTACCTTAGAAATTTAAAAGCAGGTAAATCCCACTCAAGGATATCTTTAATATTGTTTCAAATTATGGTTAATACAGAATATTCCGTTTAAATCTTATTGTTATGATAATACACTTTTTAATTTCAAATTTGGCATCAACAGATATGATGACTCTTTTTATCAAGAAAAGTGAATACAGCATCTTAATGCTGGTGGCGAACTACTAGAGGAGTTAAATTGAGTGAATACATGAATAGGGTTATTTCCAAATTTATATCAACATAGATCTTATGAAGAAGTTATTGATGTGCTTATTGCTTTTACAAATTTGTTTTTTTGCAGTGGTAAAGGCAGATGAACTAAATTTATTAAGCGGAAAATTTAATCCAGCAGATCTCCAACGAGATCTGCTTCCGACTAAGCAATGGGTTCCATTCCCAGAATATCAGGATCGAGCAGCTTGGTCTGAGTTGACGAAAACAATAGCTGGTACTTTATTAAATAAAGGAAATAGTGATCTAGATTATCAATGGCAGGTTGTGAAAGCCTCAGATTACTTGGCTTATGAGCGTACAGGGTCACGTGTGATCATGGAGAAGCCGATGAATGAAAATGCGATCGCATTGAGCAACTTGTTTTTAGCCGAATTGGCTGAAGGAAAAGGACGTTACTTAGATCAGATTATCAATGGCATCTGGTACTTTACCGAGATGAGTACCTGGTCATTATCTGCACATCTACCCGCTTTTCAATCTTCAAAACGTACGCTACCACAAGAAGGTACACACGTCGTAGATCTAGTCGCAGGCGATATGGGATCCATGCTTTCTTGGATATACTATTACCTGCATCCTGAAATGGATAAGATTAATCCCGAGATTAGCAGGCGTCTAAAAAAATCAGTTCAGGATCGAGTTATTACACCCTATCTGAACCGCAATGATATGTGGTGGCAAGCACTTGCGGGAAAACCGAATCAGATGGTCAATAATTGGAATCCTTGGTGTAATTTTAATGTACTGACCTGTTTATTGCTCATCGAAGATGATGTCGAGAAACAGCGCGCCGGTATATATAAAACGATGCAATCTGTCGATATGTTTATGAACTATGTCAAAGCAGATGGAGCTTGTGAAGAAGGGCCTTCTTATTGGGGGCATGCGGCAGGTAAGCTCTACGATTACCTCAAGATCTTGGCAGATGCAACAGGTAATAAAATTAATATTTTCAATCAACCCGTGGTTCGAAATATGGGAGAGTATATTGCGCAGTCATATATCGGCGGAGATAATTGGGTTGTAAATTTTGCCGATGCTTCTGCAAAAGGCGGTGGTGACCCGTATTTGATATACCGTTATGGAAAAGCTGTCAACAGTACAGAAATGATCGATTTTGCACGTTATCTGCAAAATAAAAGAAAACCTTCTTTTAAATCAGATCGTGATATCTTCAGAAGTCTCGAAGATCTATTGAGTTTGAACGAAATTGAAAATGGGTCGGGAAAACTTCCAACAAATAGCTACAAGTGGTATCCGCAAACAGAATTCTTATACATGAAAGATGACGATTTATTTTTTGCTGCGAAAGGCGGTTATAATAATGAAAGTCATAATCATAATGACATCGGAACATTTATTCTATATCGTGCTGAAAAACCTATTTTTATCGATGCCGGTGTTGGTACATATAATAAAAAGACCTTTAGCAGTGAACGTTACGATATCTGGTCCATGCAAAGTGGTTATCACAACCTGCCACAGATCAATGGTCATGATCAAGTATTCGGAGCTTCATATAAGGCGCAAGATGTATCATTTGATCCGAAGAAAAAGTTGTTTAAACTGAATATTGCAGGAGCTTATTCAAGTCAGGCTGCGATCAGTTCATGGAATCGTAGTTATCAATTAAAAAACGGGGTGCTGGAAATAATAGATAAATTTGATCTTAAAACACCTACAGTATCTAATGTAATTCATTTTTTATTGGCAGAAAAACCGGTTGTTTCTGGGGGAAAGATTGCGTTGAATGGAGGAAAATATCATCTGGAATATAATGTTGCTGAATTTGATGCTGAATGTGAGGCTATTCCTCAGTCTGATATGAAACTAAGTCAGGTCTGGGGTGATGCTATCTTTAGATTATCATTGAAAGCGAAAAAAATAAAAGATAAAGGTACTTATATATTTACCGTCAAATAATTTTGAATGACTAGTATCCTTTGTGTTATTATAAAGAAAGATAGCACAGATTATATTGAGATGCTATTTAATTAAGAGATTTTATGTGTTTACTATTTATATTATGAAGATTTTTATGAAAAGAAAAATGTTGATTCCTTTATTGGGGCTTACAGTGGCAGGTTTAACACTAAGTTTTATACCTATAAAATTGCCATTTATCAAGAAAAGTTTTGAAGCTTCGGAAAAGCAATATATATACTTAGGAAAAGAAGCTGATAAATTGAGAAATTTTCCCAGAACAATAAATAAGAAAGGAGAGTTGGTCGTGACGAGTGAGTGGGATTGGACAGGAGGTTTCTTTCCTGGATCGCTTTGGTACATATACAACAAAACAGGTGACGAAGGAATAAAGAACGAGGCGATAAAGTGGACCGAGGCTTTAGAGAAAGCGAAAAACCTTGACCAGCACCATGATATTGGTTTTGTGATGTACTGTTCTTATGGTAATGCGATCAAATATCTCAAAGATCCAAAAAAGGTAGAAGCTTACAAAGATATTATCATTCACGCAGCTAATACGGCTTTAAAACGTTATAATCCAAAAGTAGGATTGATTAAATCGTGGAATAAAAAGAAGTCATGGGATGGCAAAACAACTTGGCAGTATCCTGTTATTATTGATAATATGCTGAATTTGGAGATGTTGTGTTATGTTTCGGATATTACAGGAGATCCTAAATTTAGAAATGTTGCGATCAGCCATGCAACCAAAACAATACAGAATCATTTCCGTCCGGATCACAGTACCTACCATGTTGTGGATTATGATGAAAATGGAAAAGCCATCCATAGGCAAACAAATCAAGGCTATGCTGATAATTCGACTTGGGCGAGAGGCCAGGCATGGGCAATCTATGGTTTTACGATGATGTATAAAGAAACCAAAAAGAAAGAGTTTCTGGAGACAGCTAAAGCTGCGGCAAGTTTTTATATGAATCATAAGAATTTACCTAAGGATAAGATTCCTTACTGGGATTTTAATGCACAGCAGGAAGGGTATAAGTCAGATCTTGACTTTGCCTACTTGAAGCTTGATTATATACCGAGAGATGCTTCAGCGGCGGCGGTTGTTGCATCAGCATTGGTGGACCTATCTACTTTTACTACAGGGAAAGAGAGTAGATCTTATTTAGACTTTGCTAAGTCAACTCTAAAAACATTATCTGGACCAGCTTATTTTGCTGACTATGGGACAAATGGAGGCTTTTTATTAAAACATAGTGTTGGAAGTATACCTCACAACTCGGAGATTGATGTGCCACTGGCTTATGCAGATTATTATTATTTGGAAGGTTTGACAAGATTGTCCGAATTGAAATAAGAAAATCTGTAAAGGAAAATATATTTTATATCGTATAGTTATGCTCAAGGATTTAAGTGTTCTTGAGCATATTTATGTTAGCATTTTTTTACGGTCGAAAAGAACCGTTAAAGAATCTTTTATGCTGGAGTTAAAAGATCGTATATCTGGATTTGAGTTTTTGCTGTTTGTAACAAAAAAAAGCAGCTTCCTGTGAGGAAGCTGCTTTTGCAAGAAAATATAATAGTAATTAGTTTATTCTTACATTAACAGCATTTAAGCCTTTTTTTCCGTTTTCAATTTCGTAGCTAACGCTATCGCCTTCTCTAACTTGGTCTTTTAAGCCTGAAATGTGTACAAATACATCGTCTCCACCATTTTCAGGGGTAATAAAACCAAATCCTTTAGTTTCATTGAAAAACTTTACAGTTCCTTTATTCATTTTATTTAAAAATTATATTGATACAAGGATAGGCTAAATATGTGATAATTTCCCAAAGGTGAGTAAAAAAGACTTTCAGATGACATTTCTGTTTTTTGTTATACCTCCTTTGTAATAAAGAAGATAGGAATTGCGAATTGCTGTTAATTTTATTTTTATTTATTGCTAAAAGGTTTTATCTTTAATCTCGTTAAATCAATTATTTCTTCGCTATGATGTTGAAATACCCAATTTATGTCAATTTAACTTACCACATATGATTTTTAAAACCCTAAAATGGGGGATAGCATGGAGTTTAAGCCTATCCTTATTTTGTACGAATACTGTTTCTGCCCAGAAATTAAATGGCAAAGCTGTTGATCCTGTTGATTTGGTCAACCCGCTTATGGGAACAGATTCAAAACCTTCGCTGTCAAACGGAAATACATATCCTGCAATCGGATTACCATGGGGTATGAACATGTGGACTCCTCAGACCGGGAAAAATGGCGATGGCTGGCAATATACCTATGCCGCAGATAAAATAAGAGGATTGAAGCAGACGCATCAGCCGTCTCCATGGATGAATGACTACGGACAGTTTTCTTTAATGCCAGTAACGGGTAAAGCCGCTTTTGATCAAGAAGAAAGAGCCAGTTGGTTTTCACATAAAGCTGAAAAAGCAACTCCTTACTATTATTCCGTGTATTTAGCGGATCATGATGTAACGGCAGAATTAACACCGACAGAGCGTGCCGCTTATTTTAAATTTTCTTTTAATAAGACAGATTCAGCATTTGTTGTCCTTGATGCATTCGATAAGGGATCTGAAGTACAGATTATTCCTGAAAAGAATATGGTTATCGGTTATTCTACACGATACTCTCGTGGAAAATTGACAAATTTTAAGAATTATTTTGTCTTAATATTTGATCAACCTTTTGACAATTACTCAACTTGGGAAGGTAAGGAACGTTTTAAAGGTAAATTAAAATCCACTGCAGATCAGACCGGAGCAATTTTAGGCTTTAAAGTAAAAGATAAATCTAAACCTGTTCAAGTTCGTGTAGCTTCTTCATTTATTAGTGCAGAGCAGGCACTGCTCAATCTCAATGAATTAGGTAACCGTACTTTTGATCAAGTAAAGGCTGATGGAAGAGCGATCTGGAATGAAAAGCTAGGTCGATTAGCTGTAGAAGGTGATAATATCGATCAGATGCGTACTTTCTATTCGACCTTATACCGTACGTTATTCTTTCCAAATAAATTATATGAAATCAATGCCTCTGGAGAAAAGGTACATTACAGTCCATATAATGGAAAAATATTACCAGGATATTTATATGGTGGTACAGGTTTTTGGGATACGTTCAGAGCGCTATATCCATTCCTGAATCTCATGTATCCATCCATCAATGTTGAAATGCAAGAAGGATTGAAAAACGCATATTTAGAAGGTGGATTTCTTCCAGAGTGGAGTAGTCCGGGTTTTGCAGATATCATGGTCGGTAATAACTCTGCTTCTGTAGTGGCTGATGCCTATATTAAAGGATTGAGAGGATATGATATCAATACACTTTATGAGGCTTTGAAGCATGGGGCTAACAATGAGGGACCAATGACTGCAGTAGGCCGTAAAGGAGTTGAGTACTATAACAAATTAGGTTATGTGCCCTATGATGTAGGAATCAATGAAAACGCAGCACGTACACTGGAGTATGCGTATGATGATTTTACAATTTATCAATTAGCCAAAGCATTAAAAAAACCGAAAGCAGATATTGAACTGTACGCAAAAAGAGCACAAAATTATCGTCATCTATTTGATTCTTCAACAAACTTAATGCGCGGAAAGAATAAAGATGGCAAATTTCAGAGCCCATTCAATCCATTGAAATGGGGTGATGCATTTACCGAAGGCAATAGCTGGCATTACTCGTGGAGTGTTTTTCACGATATAGAAGGATTAATCGGTTTGATGGGGGGTAATAAACAATTTAATACGATGTTAGATAGTGTATTTACACAGCCACCAGCTTTCGATGATAGTTATTATGGGGGTACTATCCATGAAATTCGTGAAATGCAGATCGCGAATATGGGACAGTATGCGCATGGTAATCAACCCATCCAACACATGATCTACTTGTATAATTATAGTGCCCAACCTTGGAAAACACAATATTGGGTTCGTCAGGTCTTAGATCGTATGTATCAAGCTACTCCCGATGGTTATTGTGGAGACGAAGATAATGGTCAAACTTCGGCTTGGTATGTTTTCTCTTCACTTGGATTTTATCCGGTTTGTCCTGCTACCGATGAATACGTATTGGGGGCACCACTTTTCGCAAAAACAACATTAAAACTGGAAAATGGTAAAACAGTAGAGATCATCGGAAATCAAGCTAGTGCACAGAATTTCTATGTCAATGACTTAAAAGTTAATGGAAAATCCTACACTAAGAATTGGTTGAGCCACCAAGAATTAGTGAAAGGTGGAACACTCTCCTTTGATATGACTTCTAAACCAAACTACAACCGCGGAGCTACATTAGACGCAGCCCCTTATTCGATGAGTACAGAATTAAAGACAGTTTTTAAAAAATAATGACAAATGAAATTTAGTCAGATAGTTGGTTGTGTAATAGGGTTGATTGCTGGTCAATCAGCCCTTGCTCAAGATAACTGGAACCATACAGAACATGATCGTAAGGTAGCAGTTGATACGGATAGTATTACAAAGAATGGTTACACATTGATTTGGATAAATAAGGATAAAGATTTCAGCCCTGTTTTGAAAGAAAAATTGATCCATACTTTTTTTGTCAATTACCCGAAGTTGGCAAAAACGTATAACAAAAAGACAATGAAAAAAGTATCTTTTGTGATCGATCCCGATTATAAAGGAGTAGCCGCCACAGCCGGTGGAATAGTAAGGTATAGTCCTGAATGGTTTGCGAAGAACCCAGGGGATATAGATGTCGTAACCCATGAAGTGATGCATATCGTGCAAGGCTACCCCAATGGCTCTGGACCTTGGTGGATTACAGAAGGAATCGCTGATTATGTCCGTTTTGCCGATGGTATAGACAATGCTGGTGCAAATTGGAAATTACCAGAATGGAATGCAAGCCAAAAGTATACAGACTCTTATCGTGTAACCGCCCGTTTTTTCTTTTGGATAGAGAAAAAGGTAAAAAAAGGATTTGTTAAAAATCTAGATTTGGCAATGCGGAATAAAACCTTTACAGATGGATTTTGGGAAAAGCAAACCGGAAAGACACTAGATGAGTTATGGAAAAACTATAGCCAGGCTCCAAGTCTTTAAAAATCTAAACTTATGAAAAGTAAACAACTCCTATATTTAGGATTGTTCCTGTTTCCTAACCTGCTACAGGCGCAGTCCAATTTAATACAATACGTAAAACCTTTAATTGGTACAGCCCGCATGGGGCATACATTTCCAGGAGCAACAGTACCATTTGGGGCCGTACAGCTAAGTCCTGATACAGACACCATTCCATATGCTATGAATGGTAAATATAATGGTGATGTCTACAAGTATTGTGCAGGATACCAATATGATGATCCGACCATCGTTGGGTTCAGCCATACTCATTTTAGTGGCACAGGACATTCAGATCTGGGTGACATCTTAGTTATGCCCACACAGGGTAAAGTTCAGTTGAATCCAGGTACTGCCGATAGACCACAGGATGGATATCGTTCACCATATTCACACAGTAATGAGGTTGCAGAAGCAAATTATTATAAGGTACTCTTAGACAAACATCAGATTAAAGCCGAGATGACGACCACAAGTCGTGTGGGCATACATCGGTATACATTTCCAAAATCTGATGCTTCACACTTGATCTTAGATTTAACCGCCGGTATTTATAATTACGAAGCTAAAAATGTTTGGACTGTAGTCCGTGTTTTGAATGACTCGACGATCGTAGGTTACCGTCAAACTAATGGGTGGGCTCGAACAAGGACAGTTTATTTTGCGATTAAAACTTCGAAAGCATTTAAAAATTATGGAGCTAAGTATGAAGATGCAAAACAGGTTTATGCGGGTTTTTGGCGAAAATTTGATCAAAAAAATAATTTTCCAGATTTAGCCGCACATCAGATCAAAATGAATCTGGATTTTGACACGAAGGATGGTGAGGAGGTTTTGATGAAGGTAGCACTAAGTCCCGTAAGTATGAAGAATGCGCTTGCGAATATGGAACACGAAGCACCAGATTGGAACTTTGAAAATTATGTGAAAGTGGGTCAAAAATCGTGGGAGCAGGAACTGAACAAAGTACAGGTGGATATGCTGAACAAAGAAGATCTGATTAATTTCTACACCGCCATGTACCATGCCAGTCTGATGCCGACAGTGTATATGGATGTGAATGGAGAATACAAAGGTTTGGATCAAGAAGTGCATCAGGCAAAAGGATTTACCAATTACACCTCTTTTTCGTTATGGGATACTTTTAGGGCATTCCATCCATTAATGAATTTAATCAATCCTACGCGCAATGCCGATATGGTATCATCCATGATGGCACACTATGATCAAAGTGTCTTGAAAATGTTGCCTATTTGGTCGCATTATGCCAATGATAATTGGTGCATGAGTGGGTATCATTCAGTCTCGGTGGTAGTAGATGCAATTTTGAAAGGAGTTTACAAAGGAGATGCTGAAGCCGCGTTGGCTGCATGCGTTCAAACAGCAAATGCACGTAAATATGAAGGAATAGGATCCTATATCGATTTAGGATATGTACCAGATGAAATTTCTGGGACTTCAGTTTCCAATACACTGGAGTATGCTTATGATGATTGGTGTATCGCGCAACTTGCTAAAAAATTAGGTAAAGACGACATCTACAAAGATTTTATTAAAAGAGCATCAAATTGGAAAAATGTTTATGATCATTCTATCGGCTTTATGAGACCTAAAGATGCAAAAGGAATATTTAGATCTAAATTCGATGCTTTGGAGACCCATGGTCAAGGATTCATAGAGGGTAATACTTGGAATTACAGTTTATATGTACCACATCAGCCAGTGGCTATGATGGAAATGATGGGGGGACCCAAAAAATTAGAAAACTATCTGGATTCCTTGTTTACAATGGAATTACCAGATAAATATTTCGAACATACAGAAGATATCACTCGCGATGGAATTATTGGTAACTATGTACATGGTAATGAACCATCGCACCATGTCGCATATTTATATAATCAAACCGCTAGCCCTTGGAAAACACAAGCTCGTGTACGTCAGATCATCCGGAATCAATATCATAATGGACATGCAGGCTTAGGTGGAAATGATGACTGTGGGCAGATGTCTGCATGGTATCTATTTACTGCTTTGGGCTTTTATCCAGTTGCACCTGGAGATGATGCTTACTGGATAGGGAGTCCATTGGTCAAATCGGCAAAGATTAACCTAGAAAATGGGAAAACGATTACAATAGATGTGAAAAATCAATCCGAAAAAAATGTCTATGTAAAAAAAGTAAGCTTAAATGGTCAACCTTTAGCTGATTTGAAACTTTCTTATGCTGCCATTATGAATGGAGGGGCACTGCAATTTGAGATGACTAATAAGCCAGGGAAATAGATTTTCATATTGACCTATCATATAAATAAATCAAGTTTCATAAAAGCATAGATCAGATCGTTTATTGTGGACCTGTCAATGATAAAGTTTATGAATAAGAAGATGAGTAAAATTAAGATCATTCAAGCAGTAGCCATTACCAGCTTTGTGGTCTTAATTTTACTTCAATTGAGACTGATATCGAGCGTTTATAAAATTGAACAGCTTGAGTTCTTGAAAAATGAAAAGGCAGAGATCAAATTAGCATATGAGGAATCTATCATCAATGACAAGTTGTATCCAGGGGGGCAGGCAATTATTGATTCGATCTTGGTACCACAGTATGAAACATTACTAAAGCTGTATCATGAAGACCCAAAGCTTTTTCGCCGTAAATTAAAAGATCTGGGAAATGAAATTTTGGTAGAATTAAAAAAGAAAGCAGATTTTGAGATTCAGTTTCACAATATCATTCGAAACCTAAAACTGGACTTGACCGAGTATGATTATGCTTTGTATTTGGATAAGCTGGCGCTAACGTTTGACGGTAAAATCTATTACTCATTGTTTGAAGTTAATTCGACAGATCAAGATGGATTAATCGATGGAAAGTTTGAGGTCGTTCGTCCGCAAAATATTGTCTCTGCCATTACGGTTACAGTTCCCTCCAATAATTCTAGCTTAATTGCCTTTAAGTTATATGCTAGTAAGCACAATCAGGTAAAAAATATAGTTATGGCTATTGCTCCATTGCTACTTTTGTCTAGCAGTAGTATTGTCGTTATTGTTTTTTTATTTTTCATCACCATGAGGAATTGGGTAAGACAAAAAAAATTGAATGAGATTTCAGCCGATTTTTTTAATCATGTGACGCATGAATTTAAGACACCCTTAACAACCATACAGGTCTCTGTCAAAAATTTAAAAGCAGACCTGGAAGATAAAAAATGGGAAGGTGGTTACAGAAGTGTGGATGTCATCACTAGGCAGACCCAAAGATTAGATAAACTGATCAATCAAGCATTGGAGGTGTCAGCTTTTGATCCACAGGCTGCACAATTTCAAAAACATCTTTTAGTAAAAGATCTCAATGATATTATTCTTGATAGTCAAATTAAATGGAAAAAAGAAGCAACTGTAGTATTGAATTTTGAACCTCATACAGTTGATTTATATGTTTATTACGATCATTTTATGTTAACCACTTTAATCACTAATTTAGTTGAAAATGGATTGAAATACAACGTAAGTGAACACAAGAGAGTGCAAGTAAATGTTTTATATATTTCCCCAAAATCGTTAATGATTGAAATTGGCGACAATGGATTTGGAATTGATAAACAGGATCGAAGTCGCATATTTAATAAGTTCCAAAGAGGTCGGCAGATCAGATCCTCAACAGGATTAGGGTTGGGTTTATATTTTGTTTATAATATTGTTGCGGTACATAAATGGAAACTCGACCTGGAGACTTTTCAAGATCAGGGGACTATTTTTAGAATAATAATTCCAATTAGTAAATAGGATATGGAAGGAAAAATATTACTTATAGAAGATGATGCAGATCTTGGAGTAGAGGTACAATGGTATCTGGAAAGAAGTGGGTTTCATGTACAGCTAGTCGATGATGGGGATAAAGCTTTAATGTTGAGTAAAAAACAAAATTTCGATTTATTGCTAGTCGATGTTCAACTGCCATCATTTGATGGTTTTGAATTGGTGAAGCGGATAAAGGTTTTGAAACCTGAATTTCGTTTCTTGTTTTTAACAGCACGCAATGCAAAGGAAAGCTGTATTGCAGGACTCAAGCTAGGAGCAGAAGATTACGTCACCAAACCATTTGATACGGAAGAGCTCTTATGGCGCATGAACAATATTTTAGCGCGTGGCAAAGAGAAAAAGATAGAAGAACTACAAATTGCAGATGTTGTTTTGTATTGCAGTGCTATGGAAGTACGTGTTAATGGAGGGAAAACATTACGTTTGACTGCACGTGAATTTGAAGTGTGGAAATATCTATTGCAAAATTTAGATCGTGTACTGACCAGAGAAGAAATACTCAATAAACTATGGGGGGAAAGTGACTATTTTATGGGACGCAGTCTAGATGTCTTTATTTCTAGAATACGGAAAGTGCTCTTAAATTCTAATCAATTAAAAATTGAAACAATCTACAAAGTTGGCTTTATCACCCGTTTAATCAGGAATTAATAGAAAAAGAATGATGTTAACAATTGATTAACAAGTTTCTAATTTCTTAAGTTTTATCTTTAGTAAATCGAATTAGTTTTGTTTTTTTTGCCAATTTGTTTTATGCAAATTTTCTTAAATAAGACACAGTAAAAAAATGTTGATTTTCTTTTTCTAACCAATTTTTAGAAATCAATATGTCGTAACAAACCTTTTCGTTTAGTCAACTGATTATAAAATTTAATTTATGAAAAGAAAAGTAATTCCATTATTTCTAATGCTATCCTGCTGTAGTTTGTATCAAGTTAAAGCTTCATTGCTTCATGGTATTTCTATATCTCCCGTTTTGCAGGAAGAGGGCTATGTTTCAGGGACTGTTCTTAATAATTCTACTGGACGACCAATAGAGGGAGTAACAGTCGTTGTTAAAGCTACGGGAAAGTCAACAAAAACAGATGTTTCGGGTAAATATCGGATACAAGTGCCCTATGGGGAGGCGGTCATCACTTTTTCATCTATAGGTTTTCAACCTCAACAAATTGCTCTGAATGGCAGAACTTTAGTACAGGTTAGCCTTGTGGAGGACGTTAAAGCTTTAGAGGATGTGGTTGTAGTTGGGTATACAACGCAAAAGAAGCGTAATGTCGTTGGCGCAGTTTCAACGATCACAACAAAAGATTTGATTCAGAGCCCTGCAGCAAATATTAACAACATGCTTGCAGGGCGCTTGCCTGGTTTGATTGTGAATCAATATGCTGGTGGTGAACCGGGCGTTGATCGATCTGAACTTCTTATTAGAGGTAAATCAACTTATGGAAATCAATCGCCAATCATTATTGTAGATGGTATAGAACGCGATATGAGCTACTTGGCTCCTGATGAAATTGAAACCGTTTCTATTTTAAAAGATGCTTCAGCAACAGCACCTTATGGTATTCGTGGAGCCAATGGAGTAATCGTGGTGACAACCAAAAGAGGGCAGTCATCAGATAAAGCATCTGTTAATTTCAGAGCTTCTTATGGAATAAATTCAGCTGCACAATTACCAGAATTATTGGGATCAGCGGATTATGCGACACTTTATAATGAAGCTATGACCAATGATGCTAAACTGAATGGAAGTGATCCTTCGACATTAAAATTATTTAGTGCAGAAGCAATAAATAATTTTAGAAAAGCGAAGGGTGATAATAGTGATGGATTAGGTTATAATTGGGATTATTTTGATTATATATTCCGAGCAGCTCCGCAACATGAATATAATCTTTCTATTCGCGGAGGAAATGATGTTGCCAAATATTTTGTTATGGGCGGATTTATGGGACAAGATAATAATTATGATCACGTGGATCTTTCCAAATACAATGTTTCACCTAAATTTCAACGTTATAACTTCAGGTCGAATATAGATGTTAATATTACGAAGAATTTATGGGTGAAATTGAATTTAGGCGCCCGCATAACCGATCGTACTTCTCCGGGGACATCAGCGTCAAGATTAACAACTTTGGCTATGACGCAACCTCCTTACTTGCCTATTGTTAATGAACCTAATGCACAACCCTCTACAGAAAACTATTTATTGAACAACCCGTCAGGTCTGTTATTTGGAAATCAAATATACCGTTATAATGTTTTAGGTGAGTTGACTAGGTCAGGTTATCACACCGAAAAGAATACAGTATTGGAAGGAAGTTTTGCAGCTGGTTGGAATTTAGACTTTTTAACAAAAGGATTATCTGTTGATGGTGTATTTTCTTACGATGCTAAAGAACAACAATGGCTTTATCGACAGTTAGGGACATATAGTGAGGGGTATCGTGAATATCCGAGTTATGCGACCTTTCAACCTGTAGGTGGTATTGATGTATTCATGAATGGTGGTCATTATGAAGGATTATATACAAATGGTAATAAATTTACAATCGATCAGACCTTAGGTAATACTTTTACACAAAGTAGTCCCTTTAACCGTACTTTTTTACAGGCAAAGGTAAATTATAATAGATCTTTTAATGATAAACATACTGTAGCCAGTATGCTATTGTTTAATAGGTCAAGTCAATCTATCTATGATGCAGCTAATTCAAAAGCGGGTGTTGATATTCGTTATCAAGGCCTTACTGGACAGTTTACCTATAATTATTCTGAAAAATATTTAGGCGAATTTAACTTTGGTTACAATGGCTCCGAAAATTTTATAAAAGGTAAGCGGTTTGGTTTTTTTCCTGCGGGGGCTGTTGGCTGGGTTGTCAGCAAAGAAAAGTTTATGGATGGTATGAAGGACTGGTTGAGTTTCTTGAAAGTGAGAGCTTCTATGGGGTTAGTTGGGAATGATAAGATGCCTGGAGATAGTAGATTTGGCTATTTAGCTTTTTATGGTGGTGGTGATGGTTATAGTTTTGGCGATCAGAACTTCAATAATTCGTTGGGAGGAGCACGTGAAGGACGTTTGGCAAACGAAAATATTAGTTGGGAAAAATCAAGAAAAACAAATATAGGTTTAGATATGGCATTTATGAGCAATAAAGTCAACCTAAATATTGATGTATTTGAAGATTATCGTTATGATATTATAACTGAATTGCAGTCTACTGATATTAGTTTTCCTGGTGTTGTTGGCAAATCATCTCCATTGATCAACATTGGAAAAGTAAGAAACAGAGGTATTGATATCGAATTGAGTTATTCAGATATGATTGGCGATGATTTTAGATTTTTTGTTAAACCTAATTTTACATTTGCTCGCAATAAGTTGATTTACAGACAGGAAATTCCACGTGAATATTCATATAGACAGGCCACAGGAAAACGTCTTTATGAAAACTTTTTATACCAATTTGATCATTTTGTAAAGGATCAAGCAGAAGCTGATCAATTGAATTCAAGCCAGTATCAACCTTGGGGTAAAGTAGGGCCAGGTGATGTTGTCTATAAGGATTTAAATGGCGATGGGAAAATTACAGATCTAGGTGATAGAACAGTTATGGGTAACCCAAGAAGTCCAGAGATTCAATTTGGTGTCCCAATTACATTACAGTATAAAGGCATTGATTTCAGTCTATTATTTCAGGGCGCATTAAATTCTTCTATTGTATTAAAAGATGCAGCAGCATGGGATTTCCCTAATTTTGATCAAGATAAGTTTGGATCTGTAAGACCAATACACCTAGGGCGCTGGACACCAGAAACTGCAGAAACGGCAACCTATCCGGCTTTACATATGGGAAATTCAGCTAATAATAAAAATAGTGAAAGTAGTCTCTTTTTATATGATGCGAAATATTTAAGGCTCAAGAATATTGAAATAGGATACAATTTTCCGAAGCAAATGTTGAAAAGAATTGGTTTGAACCAATTAAGAATTTATGCTCAAGGGATGAACCTATTAACATGGTCTGGTCTAAAGGATCTAAGTATCGATCCTGAAATGGGTAATGCCAGTGGATATTGGTACCCGATTTCAAAGATCTATAATTTTGGATTGAATCTTAATTTTTAATAGTGAGATTATGAAAATGAATAAATTTATTTTAAGTATATCAGTAATTACAGTTATTTTCTTTTGTCTTGGTTGTAATAAATACCTCGATAAATTGCCTGATGATCAACTTCGTGAAGATGAGATTTTCACAAGATATGATAAAGTCAATCAACTGGTAACTGATATATATGCAAAAGCTAAAGGTGCTAATCAACCTATATCTTGGTTTTATCACTTTTCAAGTGCTGCCATTACTGATGAGGCTGAGGGCTCTTCTGTAGAAGGCAATATTACAAATCGATATAATACAGGCGACTGGAGTGTGAATGAATTGCCCGGTGATAATGGACAATTTTGGAATAGTTTATACGATGGTATCCGTCGTACAAACGTTGTATTGCAAGGCGTAACCAAATACAATACACCCGATGATATCCTTGAGCCTGGCTCTTTACCAATGCGAATAGGCGAAATATATTTTATGCGTGCTTATTTTCATTTGTTGTTGATTCGAATATATGGAGAAATTCCTTATGTGGACCACGTAATTACAGCAACTGAGAATATGAATTTTGAAAAACAATCTTTTCATACTGTGGTTGAAAAGATTGTTAAAGATGCCGAGGAAGCTTATAAAAGAGTGCCAGAAAAATGGGAAGGTCAAAATTTTGGACGCATTGACAAAGGAGCATGTTTGGGTTTAATCGCGCAGGCTAGATGGATGGCAGCTACTCCATTGTGGAATGGGGCCGCTGCTAAAGGATATACCGGAACTAGAAAATTTGAAAGTGAATATGCAGCTGTAAGCCCTGATCGATGGGTAAAAGCAAAGGAGGCCGCAAAAGCTGTTCTAGATTTTACAATAGCTGGAGGAAAAAGATATAGCTTGTTTCAGAAGTATAGCAAAACTGATTTTGGAGATAGCGGTGGCCAAAATACAAATAAATCGACGGTGCCAACTCGGCTTTGGCAGATGTATTACGATATGGAAGCATTTAAAAATGAGTATGTATTGTTTTTTACAAAGTATAAAGGTGAAGGCTGGTTTGGAGATGTTTATCCACCGAGTCGGGGCGGCGGGTCTCGTCAAATGCCGGTTCAAGAACAGGTTGATGAGTATGAATATATTTCGCCAGATGGTTATGGATATCCGATCTATAGTGAAAAAGCAAAATCTGACGGATATGATGACGCTAATCCATACGTTTCAGTAGCGAGAGATCCAAGATTTTATCGTGATATTATCTTCCATGGTGCTGCTTTTAGGGGGGGAGATAATAATCCCTCGCAAATGAATACTGCAGAAGGAGCGAATAGAATCGGATCTAATAATGCGACAAAAACTGGTTATTACTTGAGAAAATATTTGCAGGAAGCTTGGAATAGAAATGGTAGTGTCTCGATCAGTGCACCCCCAGTTTGGAGATTACCAGATTTTATCTATATCTATGCTGAAGCTGTAAACCAAATTGATGGTCCCACACAAGAAATTTATGATTTGATTAATCAGGTTCGCTCACGATCGTTTATGGTGCCAATGCCTTTAGCAACCCTTAGTGACAAAAATTTAATGGATGAATACATTAAAAGAGAGCGAAGAGTAGAGTTTTTTTATGAAAATAAACGCGCTTTTGATTTTCGTTTATATTTAGAACCTAGCAGTTCTGTTGAAAAAGCTAAAAAGGCTTTGTTTGAGAGTGCAGGAGCTACTGATACGGAACGCAGTATTAATTACTGGAAAAATAACAGGGCCGCATATCCTAAGTTACAAAATATGATCAATGGCATGCGCCCAATAGAAGATCCAAATGGAAAGATTGAAATTGGAACAAAGCATTATAGAATGGAAAGGTTTTTTGTTGAAAATCGTGTTTTTGATGCACCTAAGCATTACTTGTTTCCAATATTAGATCCAGAATTACAGAAATCTCCAACATTAGGACAAAATCCTGGATGGTAATAAAACAAGAATCTTTAAAAAGCGGGATTATCTATTTCCAATTCCGAATAATGAAGTACTGAAAAATGAGAAACTAATTCAAAATGTAGGTTGGTAGTGTTTGTTTGTAATCAAATCGAGGTCTTTTTAAGACCTTGATTTGTTTTATGCTCTTTAACCTAAAATTTTTGTAATTATAACAGTATCATTTATTAAGTTAATGCAGGGATACGTAAATTTAACAAAATTTAAATATTAAGATTGAAACCTTGCTTCCTGCGGTTTCAATCAAAATGAAAAATACAATAATGAATTTTAAAAAAATTTTAGGAGCATTAGTTTTATTGCTCTCTGTTCAGTTGAGCAAAGCACAGTCATCTAGTCCTGTCGATTATGTCAACCCATTGATCGGGACACAGTCTAAGTACGAATTGTCAAATGGGAATACCTATCCAGCTATTGCAATGCCATGGGGCATGAATTTCTGGACACCACAAACAGGGAGTATGGGTGATGGCTGGGTCTATACCTATACGGCCGATAAAATCAAAGGTTTTAAACAAACCCATCAGCCAAGTCCTTGGAATAATGATTATGGACAGTTTTCTATTATGCCAACAATTGGAGAACCAGTTTTTGACCAAGAAAAGCGTGCGAGCTGGTTTTCCCATAAAGCAGAAGTCGTAAAACCGTATTTCTATAGTGTATATCTTGCAGATCATGATGTGACTACAGAATTAACACCATCGGAGCGAGGGGCAATATTTCGTTTTACATTTCCAAAAACTGCAGCAGCTCAGGTGGTTATTGATGCTTTCGATAAAGGATCATACATTAAAGTAATTCCAGAAGAAAATAAGATAATCGGGTATAACACCCGGAATAGTGGTGGCGTGCCTGATAACTTTAAAAACTATTTTGTCATCGTTTTTGATCGTTCATTTGATTTTAAAGCAGCTGTAAAGAGTGGCGATATCAAAAATGATGTATTAGAAATGAAAGATAACCATGCAGGTGCTATCGTAGGATTTAAAAATTTGAAACGAGGTGAGCAGGTTATCGCTCGTGTTGCATCATCATTCATCAGTTTTGAACAAGCGGAGCTAAACCTTAAAGAAGTTAAAGGCAAAACGTTTGATGAGATAGTTACGGTAGGAAAAGCGAAATGGAATGAAGTATTGGGACGTGTTGAGGTGAAAGATCCAGATATTGATCGTTTAAAAACTTTTTATTCCTGTTTGTATCGTTCGACTTTATTTCCGCGAGATTTCTCAGAAATAGATGCAAAAGGAAAAAGGGTGCATTATAGTCCTTATAACGGACAGGTTCTACCCGGAGAAATGTTTACAGATACCGGATTTTGGGATACATTTAGAAGCTTATTTCCCTTATTGAATCTCATCTACCCTGAAATGAATGATCGTATGCAGGCTGGACTGGTAAATGCATATAAGGAAAGTGGATTTTTACCAGAATGGGCTTCCCCGGGGCATCGTGAGTCAATGATCGGTAATAATTCGGCCTCAGTGGTGGCAGATGCTTTTGCAACAGGAAGAAAAGGATATGATGCTGATCTATTATGGGACGCTGTCGTGCATGGGGCAAATAACGCTCATCCTAAAATTTCAGCAACAGGAAGGTTCGGTCATGAGTTGTATAATACATTAGGGTTTATACCAATTGATAAGAATATCAATCAAAATGTCGCCAGAACTTTGGAATATGCCTATAATGATTGGAGTATCTATCAATTTGGAAAAGCCTTAGGAAAACCAAATTCAGAAATTTCAATTTATGCAAAGCGTGCCATGAATTATAAAAATATTTATGATGCTGAGACAAAATTGATGCGGGGAAAAAAATCTGATGGTACTTTTATTACACCTTTTGATCCAAGTGCCTGGTCTAAAGAGTATACTGAAGGAAATGCGTGGCACTGGAGTTTTTGTGTCTTCCATGATCCGCAAGGTTTGATTGATTTAATGGGTAGTAAAAAGGCTTTCAATGCAATGCTTGATACCGTATTTGTGATACCAAGCTACGAGGGCATGAAGAGCAGAAGTATGATCCACGAAATGAGAGAAATGCAAATCATGAATATGGGCCAATATGCACATGGTAATCAGCCAATTCAGCACATGCCATATCTCTATAATTATGCTGCTGAGCCTTGGAAAGCACAATATTGGGTGCGCCAAATTATGGATAAGCTTTATCTGCCAACTCCCGATGGTTATTGTGGTGATGAAGATAATGGACAAACATCTGCTTGGTATGTTTTCTCAGCTTTAGGTTTCTATCCCGTAGCTCCAGCTTCGGGCGAATATGTATTGGGATCACCACAATTTCAATCCGTTAAATTAAATCTACAAAATGGGAAAACACTGAAGATCGACGCGACTAATCAAAATAAAGATAACGTATACGTCAATGAAGTAAAGGTTAATGGGAAAATGTATACCAAGAATTTCTTTCAATATAAGGAGCTAATGAAAGGGGGGGAGTTGCAATTTGATATGGCTGATAAACCGAACAAAAAAAGAGGAATTAAAGATACTGATGCACCCTACTCATTCAGTAAAATGAAATTGTAGCAATAAATCAATTTTGAATGTACTAACGAAAATTTTTAAAAGAGATCTTTAATGCCAACAATGGTTGTTATTAGGCTGTTAAACAGGGGGCGACAATTTTTTGTCTGCCCCCTGTTTGTTTTTTATAGCTAAAATATGATATATTTATCTTCAACCATTGGGGAATTTAAATAATGACGAAACGTTTTATTACTCTTTTTTTATTCTATTTTTTCATTTTAACAGTCTTTGCACAAGATTTGAGCGATAGTATAAGTCTATATCGCAAGCTTGATTATGTTATGGAAAATCAAGAACTCTATGTAAAAAAAAGAGAAGATCATATTGCTAAACTTAAACAGGAAGCCTCTTTGGTAAAAAAAGATGAACATGACTATCTAAAGAAAAATTACGAAATATTTAAAAACTATAAAAAGTTTCAATCCGACTCAGCATTGCATTATATTATGCTATGTCGACAATTAGCTTTAAAAAATTCAGATTCGTCATCAATAGCCGTAAGTCTAGATCTGGCTTGGATCTATTCTTCAATAGGTAGGTACATTGAGGCAGAACATGTATTGCAACAGTTAAATCCCACTACACTATCAAGTACATTATTACCGCAATATTATGAAACTTATAGCGCTTTTTACAGTCATTATGGCCAAAGCAATAATCATGAAAAATACTACCAGGCAAGTGAGCGTTACCGAGACTCCTTGTTAATGGTTCTTGATCCACAGTCTTCTCAGTTTAAAAGTGCAACAGCGATTAAAATCCTATTTCAAGGACAGCGAGAAGAGGCTAAGACCTTATTTAAAGCCATGTGGAAGGAAAACAAAGAAGATTTAGAACAAAGAGCACTTATTGCCTATTTCATAGGACTAATCTATAAGCAGGAAAAAAATATAATCGCACAGCGTTATTATTTTGCGCAGTCAGCAATTGCTGATATTGAAATTGCTAATCGTGACAATGCCTCTTTGCAAGATCTGGCATTGACTTATTATGAGCTACGCGACTTTGATCATGCATTTAAATTTATTGAAAAAGCGATCGATGACGCAATGGGTTGTAATGTTCGTTATCGTATAGTAGAAGGCACATCTTTTTATCCGATTATTAACGCAGCTTATCAGAAGAAAATCAATACCCAGAATAGACAGTTACAAGTGATGTTAATTGTCATTAGCTTTTTATCATTGATCTTGATTATCGGTTTGGTATTTATCTTTAGGCAGGTACAACGATTAAGGTTAACACGTGAAGAGCTTTCGATGACCAACAGCAATTTACGTAAACTGAATGAAGAGGTCAATGATAAAAACATGCAGCTCTTTGAATCAAATCACATCAAAGAAGAATATATCGCCCAATTTTTTGATCTCTGTTCCAATTATATTGATAAGATGGAAGACATCCGGAAAGCACTTCTTAAGAAAGCCAGTGCCCAACAATGGGATGCGATCAAAGATCAACTGAAATCCACACAGATGGTCGAACGGGAAGTGCAGCAGTTATATATTAATTTTGACCGCATTTTCTTAAATCTATATCCTTCATTTGTTACAGATTTCAATAAACTGCTTGCTCCAGATGAGCAAATCCTACCCAAGAAAGGTGAGTTTCTAAATACTGAGCTCCGTATTTTTGCCTTGATTCGTCTGGGCATTTCAGACAGTGTTAAGATTGCGAGTTTCTTACGTTACTCCCTTCGCACAGTATATAACTATCGGACAAAAGTCCGCAATAAAGCCGTTGGAAATCGAGATGATTTTGAAGATCAAGTCCGACAAATTGCAGTAATTGATCGCTCTTAAAGGTCAATTTAGTACTTTTTAACTCCCTGAATTTTATTTAACCGTCTTGTTTTAAGGTGTTTAAAAAATATGATCAGTACTTTTTAGATTTAGACCCTTTTATCCCGCTCAGCGTTCTAGTAGCTTTGTTTTTGTCATAGAGCTGGGGAATTCTATGGCTATTTGAGTAGTTCTCAAACTAAATTATTGAAACCATTTTATAAATGCTTATGATTTTCTTTACTAAGAAAGCAACTCTTTTTATGTGGGTAATTTATTTCTTTGCGATAGTGGGTACATCCGTCGCTCAGGATAAAATACAGATCAGTGGACGTGTACTTGATGTCCAAGATCAAAAGCCACTAGGAGGAGTTACAATTGTTCAAAAAGGAACAGTCAATGGCGTATCTTCTCAAGAAGATGGACGCTTTCAAATCTCGGTTCCATCCGGAACAACTTTGTTATTTACCTACGTTGGTTATGATGGAAAGGAAGTGGTGGTCAATTCCAGTAATCTGACAGTACAGTTAAGCTCTTCTGCCAATGTACTGGAAGATGTGGTTGTGATTGGGTACGGTAGCGTAAAACGAAAAGATGTAACCACAGCAATCTCATCGGTATCAACAAAAGATCTTGAAAAAAGACCAATTGTCAATGTCGGTCAAGCAATTCAAGGAAAAGCTGCAGGAGTTGCGGTAATACAGCCGAATGGTGCACCAGGAGGTCAGATGAACATTCGTGTACGAGGAACAACTTCTTTCAATGGGAGTAATGATCCGCTTTATGTTGTCGATGGTGTACCGGTAGATAATATCAAATTTCTGTCGCCCAATGATGTGACCGATATTCAGATTCTGAAAGATGCATCTTCTGCAGCTATTTATGGTTCAAGAGCCGCTAATGGTGTAGTTTTAATAACGACTAAAACCGGGAAAGTTGGCGAAGGAAAAATTACATTTGGTGCGCAACTTACATCCAATATTGTGAATAACACCGTCAATGTGCTAAACACCGCGCAATATCGAGATCTTCAGAATGAAATTGGAATGGTTAATTTACCTGCTGGATTGACAGATCAAACAGATTGGTTTAAGGAAACCTATAAAACAGGGGTTCAACAGAACTATCAACTAACAATTTCAGACGGTACAGAAAAATTAAGATATTATCTTTCTGGAGGATTTACAGATGATAAAGGAACATTAAAAGGTTCGTTTTTCAAACGCTATAATTTTAAAGCAAATATCGATAATCAAGTCCGTAAATGGTTAAAAGTTAATGCAAATGTCACCTATTCCGATTATAATGATAATGGTATTACTTCAGGTTTAGGTTCCAATAGAGGCGGAGTAGTTACAGCTGTGATTACAACCCCAACATATGCTCCAGTATGGGATCCAACAGCTCCAGATCGTTATTACAATAATTTCTATGGGATTAACAACATTACCAGTCCTATTGAAAACCTCGCAAGAACAAAATATAACAACAACCGCGAAAATCGGATCTTAGCATCAGGTAGTGCCTTGATCACATTTAATCCTGATCTAAATTTTAAATCTTCATTTACTTTAGATAGAAGGAATGGCGTATTGACAACCTTTCTAGATCCTTTAACAACCACATGGGGTAGAAATCAATATGGTGAAGCATCAGATATCCGTAATATGAATACGGTATTGACATGGGATAATGTTTTGACCTATAATAAACGATTTGGAAAGCACAATCTCGAAGCAATGGCCGGTTCATCATGGACCGATTCAAAGTATACAAATAGCTATATCAATGGATCACATTATGCAAATGGCCTTATACAAACTTTGAATGCAGCAAATATGATTTCTTGGAATGGTACAGGATCTGGAGCCTCTAACTGGGGCATCATGTCTTATTTCGCAAGAGCTATGTATAACTATGATGGTAAATACCTGTTAACGGCTAATATGCGTGCTGACGGATCTTCCAAATTAAATCCAGACGATCGTTGGGGTTATTTTCCTTCTTTATCAGCAGCATGGAGACTTTCATCAGAAGATTTCTTGAAAGATGTCGAATGGATCAATGACTTAAAGGTTAGAGGAGGCTGGGGACAAACGGGAAACCAGTCAGGCCTTGGCGATTATTCTTATCTCGCATTCAACGGAATAGAGCGGATCGAATGGTTTAAGGTCGGACAAGAACATGCTGTACCTAATATTACCCAATCGAATACATTAAGAGCAACGGATTTAACTTGGGAAACGACTACACAATCCAACGTAGGCGTGGATGTTGCGGCCTTTCAGAATAGGATAAGCTTGACTTTAGATTATTATCATAAGAAAACAACAAATATGTTGATGGAAGTTTCCCTTCCGACAGGTTCGGCAGCCGCAAACGTGATCAAGCGTAATGAAGGCGAAATGACCAATAAAGGGTTTGAACTAACTGTAGGTTCGAAAAATTTAATTGGAACTTTTACATGGGGAACTGATTTTAATATCTCATTTAATAAAAATCGTCTGGATAAACTCGTGTTAAATAAGCTTTATAACGATGCAATGACCAACGACAATGTGCATGATTATGCAGTTCGAAACCAACCCGGACGTGCTTTGGGAGGTTTCTTCGGTTATATCAGCGATGGAGTTAATCCAGAGACTGGTCAATTGATGTATCGTGATTTGAATGGTGATCAAAAAATATCATCTTCAGATAGAACCTATATTGGTGATCCGAACCCCAAATTTACATATGGTATGACTAATAGTTTCTCTTGGAAAAACTTTGATCTAAGCATATTTATTCAAGGAACATATGGCAATGATATCTTTAATGCAAGCCGTATGGAAACAGAGGGAATGTATGATGGTCGCAATCAATCCACAGTGGTGTTAGACCGTTGGCGTGTGCCAGGACAGATAACCCATGTACCTAAAGCAGGATTTGATATGAAAAACTCGACTTATTTTGTAGAAGATGGAAGTTATTTGAGATTGAAAAATATTTCATTTGGTTATTCAATTGCTCCAGAACGATTGAAAAGAATCGGTATTCAAAAAATACAACCATATTTATCTGCTAGTAATTTGTTGACTTGGACCAAATATTCTGGTATGGATCCTGAAGTAAACCAATATGGAAACTCTGGACGTGTACAGGGGATAGATTGGGGAACTTATCCGCAAAGTAGATCATTTGTAGTTGGGGTAAATGTCGAATTTTAATGGAATAATCATGAAAACAATAGCTATAAAATTATTTTTCAACTTGTTTATAATATCTATTTTAGCCTCTTCTTGTTCTTTGAACAGGGATCCATTGGACGGTTATTCAGATGATAGTCAAGGAAAAACCGAATCGGGAACTCAGATTGTTTTTAAGAACAAGAGTGAAGTGGACAATTTTTTAACGGGTATTTATCAACAGATGCGCGACAGACAAGAACATTGGTATGTTGATTTATTACTCATCTCCGAATCGCATGCCGACAATGCATATGCAGGTACAACCGGAGCAGAAGTATTGCCCTTTGAGAACAATTCCATTGAAGGATCCAACTCTGTTGTTGACCGGGATTGGGGTCGTTATTTAGAAGATATAGCGCGTGCTAACCGTTTAATTATTAATATCGATAGTGTAGCAGATAAATCTGTAAATGATACAGATATTAAATCATATAAAGCACAAGCTAAAATCTTTCGTGCATTAGCAATGTTTGATATGGTAAGAATTTTCGGATCTATTCCGGTTATCACGACGCAAGCTGCAGATATTACAGCTGAAAATATTGAAGAAGTATATCCGCAATATTTCCCATTTCAAAGCACAGAAGAAGAAGCATATCGTCAAATTGAAAAAGATTTAGTGGAAGCATTAGCTGATGCACCTAATGGATCAGCAACGGATAAAACAAGGTTTACAAAATCTGTCGCAAAAGCTATGTTAGCTAAAATTTATGCTGAAAAACCGATTCGAGACTATGCAAAAGTAATCCAATATGTAGATGCACTTACAGCAGATGGCTTCGAATTGAATACTAATTATGCCGATATCTATGCCATGAATGCTGGTAATACAGATTTAATACAGCGTAATACGCGTGAGTCAATTTTAGAAGCACAATTTATACCTGGAGCGGGTAATTGGGCAACTTGGATGTTTGGTCGTGATCTTTCTAATTATGAAAATAGCTTTACATGGGCCAAATGGATCACACCATCTCGAGATTTAATTCAGACCTATCAAAATGAAGGTGATAAAATAAGGATGGATCAGTCAATCGTGTATTATGTAGCCAAATGGAGTAATTACTATCCGGCATCCCATTATCCCTTTATGTTCAAATTGAGATCGTCGATGAGTAGTATGGTGAAACTAAGATACGCCGATTTATTATTACTAAAAGCCGAAGCGTTGATTATGCAAGCAAGTCCCAACTTAACTGCTGCTGCAGATATAATAGATCGTGTTAGAGAAAGAGTAAAACTTCCGAAATTAGATAATTCCATACGTGTTGCTAAAGATCGTATGTTGGATGCATTATTGAAAGAGCGACGTTTAGAATTAGCTTTTGAAGGACAGCGTTGGTTTGATTTAGTAAGGTTAGATCGAGTCGAGTCTGTAATGAATGCGGTATATGCGAAGGATTCAGGACGCAAATCTCAGGTCTATCCGTTTAATCAGTATTCATATCGCCTGCCGATTCCACAAGCAAAGATCGATCAGAATCCAAATTTAGTGCAAAATCTAGGGTACTAATTAATTAAAAATTTTATGAAACGCAAAAATAATAACACTATGATATATACACTCCTGTTGTCCTGTTTAATTACGGCAACATCATGTAACCGAGATAGCTATAAACCTTCAGCTTCAGATAACATAAAAGACAAAGGCGATGTAACGATTTATACAACAACCAATACACGTTCCCAAGATTTTACAAAAGGATTTATAGATTTCAGCACGAAATTTAATATGTCACCAAACACGATCACATTAGATCCGAACCAAAAGTTTCAAACGATGGACGGTTTTGGTGCCGCTATTACAGGATCTACTTGTTATAACTTAATGAAGATGAGTAAAGAAGATCGTACCAAGTTTTTAACAGAAACTTTTTCAGATGAAAAAGGTATGGGAATGAATTATATAAGAATTGCTATTGGATGTTCTGATTTCTCTTTAAGTGAGTACACCTGTTGGGATAAAGAAGGGAAAGAAAATTTTGCCTTGCAGTTCGAAGAGAAGCAATATATCCTACCTGTGCTAAAAGAAATACTGGCAATCAATCCATCAATCAAAATCATGGGTTCTCCATGGACACCGCCCAAATGGATGAAAGTAAATAATTTGACAGATTTGAAACCTTTCGATTCTTGGACGAGTGGTCAGTTGAACCCTAAGCATTACCAAGACTATGGATGGTATTTTGTGCAGTGGTTGCAGGCAATGAAAAAAGAAGGCATCACGGTATCTTCGATTACAGTTCAAAACGAACCTTTAAACCGTGGTAATTCGGCTTCGTTGTACATGACCTGGCAAGAACAACAGGCTTTTATTAAACAAGCATTAGGTCCGCAATTGAAAGCAGCTGCGTTAGAAACTAAAATCTATGCCTTCGATCATAATTACAACTATGATAATATTGCTGATCAAAATGACTATCCTGTGAAAATTTATAACGATGCAGGCGCTGCTTCTTATATAGCTGGAGCCGCATTTCACAATTATGGCGGTGACAAAGCTGAATTATTGGATATTCATAACCAACGTCCAGATAAAGAACTGGTCTTTACAGAAACATCTATTGGAGAGTGGAATGAAGGTCGAAATCTTGAAAAGAGATTAATGGAAGATATGCGTGAAGTAGCGTTAGGAACGGTCAATAATTGGAGCCGGGCAGTTATAGTTTGGAATCTGATGTTAGACACCGATAAAGGACCAAATCGTGAAGGGGGATGCCAGACCTGTTATGGTGCTGTTGATATCAGTAAATCTAATTTTAAGAATATCACACGCAATTCGCACTACTACATTGTAGGACACCTTTCTTCAGTCGTAAAATCTGGTGCAGTGCGTATTGGAGCGAAAGGATATACAGCAGAGGGGCTAGTGTACACTGCATTTCAAAATAAAGATGGGTCTTATGCAATTGTATTGCTGAATGATGCCGAAGAAAATAGAAAGATTACAATAAGTGATTCAAAAAATCATTTCAGCTATGAGGTGCCGGCTAAATCAGTAGTTTCTTATCGTTGGGCCAATTAAAATCTAAAAAATATGAAAAGACCTATTTTAAATTTCCTATTTGGAACTGTCGCAGTTGCGGCGCTGTATTCCTGTAAAAAGGATGAAAAATATGTGTATCAAATAGGTGAGCCCAAATTGGAAGTGAAATCAGATATTTCAGCAGCTCACTTTGGAGACAGTTTAGTATTTCAAGTACATGCTTCGGATCAAGAGATTGCTTTATCGACTGTAAAAGTACAGTTGTTTTTTACAGATGACCAAGTGTCGGAAACCACTATACGAACAAAGGAAAATGGAGACTATTCTGGAAAAATCTTTATACCCTTCTATAAGAATGTGCCAAATGGTAAGGCAACGTTAAAATTTATTCTACAGAATATTAGTCAGAAAATGACTGAACAGTCTTATGAAATTGATTTGACTAGACCAGATTTTCCTTATTTGAATTTAGTAACAGAGTCTAAATCCTATAAGATGGAGAAAATAGGGACTAATGAATATGCGGTTACAGAAAGTTTTCCATCTTCAGTAAAGGGTTATATCCAGGCTCCAAAAGTAGGTGAGCAAGGAAATCCAATGAATTTTGGTTGTGTCAACAATACTGTTGAAATTGGATCTATGACCGAAATTCCTTTTACCAATTTAACTTCCGGTGTATATAGCATAAAGTTTAATACCCTGACTTATGAAGCATCGCCATTCATAAATATTTATTTGAATGGTAATTTATTAAGTCGCATGGATGATGATCATTTTAAAGGAGAGTTGGAGCTGAAAAATGGTGAACAGGTTACATTTGATGGTATCGACGATGTGAAAAACTGGTGGATTGATCCGGATTATTTCACACAAAAGTCAGATGGATCCATCAATTTTAACGGTATTAATGGAAAGTATCGTATAACGGTAGATTTTAAATTGAAGTATTTTCTTGTAGAAAGCATGGATGGAGCAAATCTGGCATCACTGAAAGCCGATGGTACAGGAGCTATCTGGATCATTGGAGAAGGTATTGGTAAGCCCGGCATTGCAACTAACCAAGTCGGTTGGAGCCCAGAGAAGGCTTTGTGCATGATGCCGATCGGAAACAAAAAATATCAGATTACCTTGAAGGCCGGAGAATCCATTCATGCAAGTAATATCAACTTCAAATTTTTCCATCAAAAGGATTGGGGGGGCGAGTTTGGAGCAACAAGTATCAGTACAGATAATGATATGATTTTTATTGGTGACGGCAATAATGGCAGGGATTCGGGTAATTTAGGCATAGTTTCTGGTAAATCTCTTGCTTTAGGAACTAGCTATATTTTGACGGTAGATTTGAGTCAGGGTAATAGCAAAGCTATTCTGACAGTCGTGAAAAAATAAACATATTAAAGAAGTAGATGTAAGCCTTTACTCATAATTGAGTAAAGGCTTTTTTATTGAATAGGTAAGTTAAAAATCACGATAGGGTAAAAAAAACCTATCATTTTGATAGTAGCCGATCATTTTGATATTGATATACAGTCTTTTGATTTTTTTATAATTCACTTAAACTGTTGTTTTATTATTTGTTCGGTCTGTTACGATTATTTGGCACAAATTTCGTGTATCAATAGCAAAAAGAGAAAGTGCTTTTAGTGAATAAGAAGTTTTTGGTTAGATAATGATTGCTTTGAAAGTGATTGTTGGAATCATATAACAAAACAGTGACAAAAATATGTAGAAACTGATCAATATTCTAAGGGTTTTGATCGTTTTTTATATGTTGACAAGATGATTTTTTAAGAAATTTAACAAGAAGATATAAATAAAAAAGGAATGGATACAATTAATGAAAATATAGCTACAGATTATATAACTGCTCATTATAAAGAAATAAATAATGAAATACGTCAGTTGTCCAATCATAAAAATTTCGCAGGGATTCTTCAGGCAGTCGTAAATTTTTTAAAGTCACAACTAACAAATGGACAAATACAAAAAATAGGTGAACGTATAAAAGTGATGGGCTGGCTTCATAAACGTGGAAATGATTATGTGCGGTTTATTATTGAAAACTTATTTGTGCGTTCTTTTGACAGTATGAAAAAAAGCTGTACACCGCCACAATGGGAGGATTTATATAGGAAATTTCCTCTGGATCTAAAAAGAGTTTATGCAGCACAAAAAGCAATGGCATACAGATAAAATCTACTCTTTAATAATAGAGAGGAATAATCAGATGCTTTACGGGTTGCATTGACTAAATAATTTGGATTGATTTAAAGATATACTAAAAATTGGGAATGTGATAGAATGCATTCCCAATCTTATTTCCTAAGTTGTTCTCATATTTACAGATGTAAATTCCGATTTCTATTTATTCGAGTTCATATTTTGTGAGAAGAAGAACATTTTTATGCCGTGATATAGGACTTTAGGTCTTTCAATTGTTTGCGGTATGACCAACTAACAGCAGATTCTGTCAGAATAAATAAAATTAATACAAAAACAAGACAAACGATAAATAAGTTTACTTGACCAGGGAATAATAATTCCATTTTATTTAGGGCTGGAATAATGCTTACCTTATTAAAATAACAATATAAAATGCCAAACCCCGATGCGATAAATGTAGTGATGTAATGAAAGCTTTTATAATTTGCTAGTTCTAATCGTAGCTCATGATAGAAAGATCTTACATCTTGAATATTTTGAACATTGATGGTATTACATATTTTATAAAAAAAATAAAACCGGCTGAAGTAATAGCTGGTAAAAATGAACAAAATACTATAAAAGAAATAGTATATCAATGCTAGTTCTTTAGTAAATCCAAAATAAGTCGGCAAAAAAGCAAGTAAGAACATAGCCAGAACTTGTGCCGAAAATTCCATTTTCATTTTTGATTTGATAGATTGAATGATGCTTAACGTTTCCATATTTTTGGTTTTAAATTGTTATTGTTTAATTATTATACAGTAAGTAAGAGAAAATTCTAAACGTTACACTTTTTTTTATTTCTTTTAAAACCTTGATATATAGGAGGCCCATTTTCGTCTTAAATTGTAAACTGCCATTGCTATTATGAATTTATTCAGACAGTTCTATCGTATCATTATTCTTGTATCTTCTTGCTAATTCATACCTTTGTCCTTGAAAATGGAGAAAAGTAGATTTTTTATAGAAGTAGCTTATTTTGGGAAAAATTACCATGGCTGGCAGGTTCAAAATAATGCAATTTCTGTTCAAGAGCGATTGAATGATGCTTTAGCAATTCTATTGCGTGTGCCAACAGAAACGATTGGAGCAGGTAGAACTGATACCGGTGTTCATGCCAAACAATTATTTGTTCATTTTGATGCAGATTCCACTGGAATATTAGCAAATCCAGATCGTTTTCTACATGCTTTGAATGGTTTATTACCTCATGATATTGCAGTTAAATCTGTTTTACCTGTTCATCAAGATGCCCATGCCCGTTTTGATGCGGTGCGTCGCTCATATGAATATCATCTTCATTTCGAAAAAGATCCTTTTATATATGCATACTCTTCATTTTTAAGAGATATTCCCGATGTAGAAAAGATGAATAAAGCGGCTGAATTTTTGTTAGGAAAACAAGATTTTAGTTGTTTTAGCAAATCTAATACACAAGTTTTTACCAATATCTGCACGGTATCGAGAGCCGAATGGATATGGGAAAGTGAAGCGAAACTTGTTTTTCACATTACAGCAGATCGATTCTTACGTAATATGGTACGAGCTGTTGTTGGGACCCTGTTAGAGATCGGAATAAAAGGTAAACCAATTTCATTTATGGAAGAAGTCATTGCTAGTCAAAATCGTTCAATGGCTGGTACATCTGTACCGGCTCAGGGTTTGTATTTGACTGAAGTGGCCTACCCTTACCCTGTAAAATAGAAAAAGTGAGTCAAGAGAAAATAGTAGGAAAAACATATGACGTCAATCTGTTACGTCGGATGGTTAAGTATATGAAACCTTACGGAAACATATTCTGGATCTCCGTGGTATTGACCATCTTATTAGCAGCGGTTGCGCCAGCACTGCCTATATTAATCCAATATACTCTGGATAAATATATATTACAGTTTAATACATCGGGACTTAGTTTGATGTTTATTCTGATGATTGTATTGCTTATTGTACAAACATTGGTCCGCTACTATCATACCCTTATGACCAATACGCTTGGACAATCGGTAATTCGTGACATCCGTATTGAAGTTTTTAATCATATCACCAAGCTTAGATTAAAATATTTCGATCAGACGCCATTAGGAAAGTTGATAACACGAACCATCTCAGATCTGGAAACCATCTCCAATATTTTTTCTGAAGGGTTGATCCAAATTATTGGTGATCTATTGCAGCTCGTAGTTATACTCGGGGTCATGTTTTATACCGACTGGAAATTGACCTTGATTGTTCTCGTGCCGATGCCACTGATGATAGCAGCCACTTATATATTTAAAGAGGCTATGAAATCCGCTTTTCAGGATGTTCGGAAGTGGGTTTCCAATTTAAATACCTTTCTACAGGAGCATATCTCTGGAATGGGCATTATCAAGTATTTTGCCCGTGAAGAACAGGAGATGAATAAATTTAAAGATATCAATGGGCACCATCGGAATGCTCATATTCGTGCCAATTGGTATTTTTCAATATTTTTTCCAGTTTTGGAGATTATCATGGCTATTTCTTTGGGTTTATTGGTGTGGTTTGGAGCCAAGCAGATTTTAGGTGATGTCATCTCAGCAGGGGTAGTGGTCGCTTTTATCATGTATATCAATATGATCTTTCGCCCTATTCGCGAGCTAATCGATAAATTCAATACCCTACAGATGGGTATGGTGAGTGCAGAGCGTATTTTTGAAGTCTTAGATACCGACGAACATACACCTAATGACGGCAATTTGACACCAAATCATATCCGTGGAGAAATCGAATTTAAAAATGTATGGTTCGCTTATAACGATGAAAATTGGGTTTTACGTGATGTTAGTTTTAAAGTAGCACCTGGAGAAACTTTGGCATTAGTTGGAGCTACAGGAGCAGGAAAATCATCTACTATCAATATTCTGAGCCGGTTCTATGAAATTAATAAAGGTCAGATTTTACTTGATGGTATTGATATTAGGGAGTATGAATTGAATTTTCTACGGAAAACAATTGCAACAGTACTTCAGGATGTTTTCTTATTTTCAGATTCTATCTTACATAATATAGATTTGCACGACGAACATATTACACGCGAATCCATCATTTCTGCAGCGAAACAAGTCGGGGCACATGATTTTATTATGAGATTACCAGGTGGGTACGACTATCAAGTGCAGGAAAGAGGGGCTACACTATCGTCAGGACAAGCACAACTGATTTCTTTTATAAGAGCTTTAGTACATGATCCACGAATTTTGGTATTGGATGAAGCAACTTCATCTGTCGATACGGAAACAGAAGAACTTATTCAACATGCGATTGATAATTTGATGGTGGGAAGAACAGCAATTGTGATTGCGCATCGATTATCGACAATTCAAAAAGCAAATAAGATCATTGTCTTAGAAAAGGGTGAGATCATGGAAGTTGGTACACACCATGAGTTATTAAATATCGATGGCTATTATAAAAAATTGTATGATCTGCAATTCCATTCTGCAGGAATTTAAAAAAGTAAGACCAAAGTCAGGGAAGCTTTCCTTACTTTGGTCTTATTGTGTAATAGATACTTTGCGTCCTCGTGTAAAAATCACCAAAAGAAGACACTTATTGTACAGACATTATATAACTGTTTTTTTCGATTGTCTCTTCCGCACTGATATGTATATTAGCACTTATTTCAGAACCACTTCCAATTAAAACATTACTTCCAATACTGCTATTAGGGCCAATTGTAACAAAATCTTCAACAATAGTATTGCTGGCAATCACTGCATTGCTACCAATAACACAATGGTTACCAATTTGAACATCAGGAGCAATGGATGCTCCAGGTAAAATAAGAGTACCTTTACCGATATCCGCTCTTTTAGAGACATGCGCTTTAGGATGTATCAGTGAACAGTATTTCCAAAAACAGTTTTCGGAAACAATTCTTTGTCGTAATCCCGAATCGAGAACAGCTACAAATACCATGTCTTCTTCCTGATTTATCTCTTGGTGAAGTTCAACCGGATAATCAAAGACATCAGTAATAAGTAATGATTTATCAATAAGACCTGCAATATCCAATTTAAGCTCTTCTGCAGTTTCGACAGCAACTTTAGCGTGTGCTGTAGCGCCATAAATATATAACATCTCGCAAAAGTAAAAAATACCAAATCAAAAGCTGGAATTAATTGTTATTGTTATGTAATGTGTTATTTTTAAATTAGCAGTTCGCGAATATAATAGAACAAGTGACCGTTAAGTCTAGTATAATCACATTGCAACACATTTGATTGTAACCCAAACAAAGACAATTTTCAATCTTATCTCCAGCTACGAAAGGCTGTTTGTATCGGAAATATATTGTGTTTGCAATCAAATTTATCTAAGTTTGTCATCAATCAATTTATATAAAAAATGATTCAACGTATTCAAACCATTTATTTGCTGGTAGCCGGACTTGTTTTGTTTGGCTTATTTCTGTTTCCATATGTTCATTATAATGATCTTGTAGGCCTTGGAAAAGATGTAAAAGTAACAGGTATTTATGGAACGTCGGCTGGTTTGCCAACACATGAAACTGGTTTTTATTATATCTTACAGATCATTGCAACGGTAATAGTGGGCCTGTTACCCCTATATACCATCTTCAAATTTAAGAATCGCAAAACTCAGATAAAATTGATTCTTCTGAATATTGTATTGATCATTTTATTAGGCATATGGTTATATGCAAGTGCAAGTGGTCATTTAGTAACGGTAAACCAGTTTTTAGGAGCAGGGACAATTGGTGTCG
Organism: Sphingobacterium sp. JUb20; assembly: GCF_004342035.1. Taxonomy (NCBI): domain Bacteria; kingdom Pseudomonadati; phylum Bacteroidota; class Sphingobacteriia; order Sphingobacteriales; family Sphingobacteriaceae; genus Sphingobacterium; species Sphingobacterium sp. JUb20. Next base: position 223,922 of record NZ_SLYV01000002.1, read on the forward strand.
GCTTCTTTTTATTGCCTATATCCATTATTTTTCTATCCTTAGCATTAGGAGCAATTCGTAAAGATGAAAAATTGATTAAGTCTGCAGATCGATTACGTTAATAAGAAAAACAAGATTTAATATAGAAAGCTATGTATTCAGTACATAGCTTTTTTTAATATTTAAAAATGAAACCAGCATCTGCATATCGTTCACAAATAGTAGTGAATATGCTCATGTTAACTTTACTGCCGTTAAAAACAGCTTATATTCCAATGAAAATAATAATAAAAGACTTCGTTATCATATGCATGTTTCTCTTATTTGGCCAATTTGTGTATGCACAGTCCGATAAGATAGATAAGGAACCATTAGTAGTAGATGAGATTCAAATTGATGTTAAAAGCGTCCAAATTGACGCTAAATTAAAGACTGCAACCGTTGAACTTTTTCTTACCTCTTACAACAGAAATGAACGCGAACTTAAATTAAACACTTATGGTACGCAATTGGTTGATGTAAAAGGGAGAAAATATCTATTCGGAACGTTAAGTCTAGGGAAAATTCTGGTAAAATTAGAGGACAAGCAAAACTACATTAACTATTTAATGAAAATGGATGAACCTGTATTGTTGACCCTAAAAGTTGCAAACTGGGGAAAAGAAAAACCAAAAGAATTGATCCTTGTCTTTGAAGACAGTGAAGAAGAAGGTCACTATATAGAAACGGCTGTTCAATTATAATTGAACAGCCGTTTCTATATAAATTTAATAACTTATCTGCTGTATCGAATTTGTTGGCGATCCATCATACCCATTTGATCTTTCATCATTTTGATTTGATCGGCCAATAATTTACTCTTATCTGCTTTTTTAGCTTCCTGTAAATATTTCTCTGCCTCACGCTTATTACGTTTTGCCATTGCGATACCTGCTAAACTAAGTTTTGCTAGTGCAATATTGTGATCCATATGAAGACCTAATGTCAATGCCTTTTTGAAATATTTCTCAGCTTGCATAGGAGCACGTTGCGATTCGATCAGGCCGATTAACATATTGTAATAGCCATATTGAGCCGGAATTAACTGCTTTTCATAGTTTGTGATTTTATTTAACCATTTTTCAGCTTTTGGCATATCTTGCTTGCGAAGAAACCATTGCGCCAATAACATATATTCATGGAAGAAAACTGTTACAAATCCGATTATTGTTAAGAATATTCCTAAAATACCCCATCCCCATTGGCCAATCCAAAATAAAGCAACTGTTCCGATTAATAGCACACTGCTAATAATAATTCTTACAAGATTTGACATAAGTCTATATTTAATGTAAATGTATATCGAGTTTAATTTTGCAAATATCCGTTAAATTGTGCGCTAAAGCAACTTGTTTTAGTTGTTATTTTGTAAAATTGTATATTTAGAATATGGGAAAACGTTTTGATAAATCTTGGGAACCGATTTTAGGCCCACTTTTAGGTCAGTCTTATATGGTTGATCTATCTTTTTTTGTGCAACAAGCAAGAGATAATGGACAAGTATTTCCTCCGCAAGATCTAGTATTCAATGCATTTCGATTAACCACTTTTGATTCGCTTAAAGTAGTGATTTTGGGACAAGATCCCTATCACAACGATGGTCAAGCTCACGGTCTGGCATTTTCGGTTCCAGAGGGCATTGCATTACCGCCATCCTTAAAGAATATTTTTAAAGAATTGGAAACAGATATTTTAGACTTTAAAATTCCGAAATCAGGAGATTTATCGTATTGGGCCAAGCAGGGAGTTTTATTATTGAATGCTACACTTACAGTCAATGCACATCAAGCAGGGTCACATCAGAAAAAAGGTTGGGAAAAGTTCACAGATCAGGTTATTCAGGCAATTTCAGAAAATAAAGAAGCTGTAGTCTTTTTATTGTGGGGTGCATATGCACAGAAAAAGGCGAGCCTAATAAACGCTCAGAAACATTTGGTTTTGACAGCAGTACATCCATCACCTTTATCTGTTTATCGTGGGTTTTTCGGATGCAGGCATTTTTCTCAGACAAATGTCTTCTTACAGCAACATGGAGAAAAACCGATTGACTGGAAATTGATCTAGTTATCCATCTCAAGCAGTCATAACTTCCGCGAGTAACGATTGCAGTTCTTGAGTAGAAATATGATGGAGATGATTTATTTTGATTTTTCGTTGCTTATAAAGCACATGTGTCATTTGAAGATGGCTGTCATAAGTTATTTTTAGATCTTGTAAACACGTTATTCTTTCTTCAATCTCACCGATAATCGCATATTCAAAAGTGCCGATTATGGTAAACCGCTGTATCAGCAACTGATTGTTTCTAAGCAACGATAGATCAAACCAGGCTCCTTCACCAACGCCACCGAGATATTGAGAACTCTCAGGGATATGAAGCGGTTTATGTTTAGATAACATGCTTCCGATACTGATGTCTTCAGGGAGTAAAGCAGCCTGTTTGCTGTATACGTTTTCACTTAGCTTTTTAATTAAGAATAAGAGTGATTGAACGCGAGACATTCTGAAATTCTGCAATCCATATTCTGGAGAATAACGATAAATCATTTTGTTCTCAGCAGAATTCACAATATTGCTGATCGGACTAGCTTTAATAGTTTCCGGAAAATTAATCGGATGGGACCAGCAAAATTGGCGTGAAGAAGCAAACAGTAGCCGTGTAATGAAACGAGAGCAGTTATTGTTTCCTTTTGCCACTGCTCCGTATGGATAGGAACCTTTCTGTACCCATTTATCTGCAAATGCTTTTGCATGGTCAAAGTTAAGTCCTTTGACGATAGAGAAGAAAAGTTCACCACTTCCCTGCATAGCAGGTTTCATATTTTCAAAATGAGCAACGATAGCCTCTAAGTTTGAAATCTCCCCATTTTTGAACGTCGCTTTGATACTGATTGATAAAAGAGGGTCTGACTCTTTTGATCTTGTTCGTCCATAACCTCGTGGAGAGATATATCTGCCAAAATCATAATAAAACAAATCGCCTGTTTTTGAGGAAATGATAACAACACCAGTATGTCCAACCTTAAAATTTAAATTCTTAACGATCCCTATTTTTTTGAAAAACATCATCCATTTTTCATCACCTCTTATTGTGGCATCTGGCCAAGAAAGAATAAGTGCAAAATCAGGATATGGTGTAATACTATCTGTCATAACTGTATTGTAAAGATAATAAATATAATTTATTGCCTTCTCTAATGCTACCACATGCGAAAAATAGTAATTATGAATAACTATTTTTTCACACTTTTATTTATGATAAATTCATTATCAACACGTAACCTTAATCTACTTTTATCAGTCAAGTATATTAGAAAGAATATGTTATGTCAATTATAGTAGTTGTCAAGTAATGAATGGAAAGCAAAATAACTGGTGCTAAAATCGAGCCGATTTTTAAGTGGGACAGCAGATTTTTCGCTAAAGTGAAAATCCCTAAGGCAGATCATAAAGGAAGTAATCCAAAATAGGGATGTATATATACGATGAAGAACATTGCCCATCAGCAGGAAGCAAAATGGACAATGTATTTATTCATTAATATTCCAAAGGAATAATAGGTTCTTTTTTACTTGTGGACATTATCATCATGGTCTGGAAAGTTTTTACAAACGGAATCTTAGCTATTTTTTCCATAATTACAGCTTCATATGCTTTAATATCCTTAACATATACTTTAAGCATGAAATCACAGCTTCCTGTTACGTGATGACATTCAGTTACTTCGGGAATCATTTTAACTGCTGCTACAAATTCTGGGATAGCATTGTGTGTATGAAAATCCAACGATATTTGTATGAAAGATTTAATTCCTAATCCTAATTTTTCTTCATCAACAAATGCGTGGTAGCTCTTTATAAATCCTGAATTTTCAAGTTTTCGTACTCGTTCCAATGTTGGAGCGGGCGAAAGTCCGATGCTTGAAGCTAGTTGCAGGTTGGTGATACGTCCGTTCTCCTGTAATAATTTTAGGATTTTTAAATCTGTTTTATCTGGCAAAAATGGCATATTCAACTATTTTTATTGGTGATATTCTGTAAATATACACAATTGTTCCAAATTTAATTTGGTGTTGTAGTGTGTTTTTGATTTTTAATTTTTTGTATAATCAAAAACAATATTTTCGACAATATGATATAGATTTTTATTATGGTAAATCATTTGTTTGTAAAAAAAGAGCTACCTGTTAAGCTTAGAGTGCGTAAAAAGTGACATTCGTCACTTTTTTTATCAAAATGGGCGCTTAAACTACTAAAAGTAACGTTTTATTGGCATGTAAATCGTAACTTTGTCGTTCAGAAGATTGTGGGTTTTACCTGAATGCAATTTTTTAAACCGTGAGAGCGAACTATGAGTACTAAAGACGACGATTTACTAAAAGAGCTGGAGCTCGAAGAATATAAATACGGGTTCACAACAGACATCGAAATGGAATTTGCGCCGATTGGTCTTACAGAAGACACCGTGCGTTTTATTTCAGCTAAGAAAAACGAGCCTGAATGGTTATTGGAATGGAGATTAAAAGCATTCCGTCATTTTCAGACCTTAAAAATGCCGAAATGGCAAAATTTCGAAACACCAGAGGTTGATTTTCAAGGCATTTCCTATTATGCGGCGCCAAAGGCAAAACCGCAATTAAACAGTTTAGATGAAGTAGACCCTGAGTTATTGTCTACATTCGCTAAGCTTGGAATTCCTTTGGACGAGCAGAAAATTTTGGCAGGTGTAGTTGCCGTAGATGCTGTATTTGATTCAGTATCTGTGAAAACAACTTTCCGTGAAAAATTAAAAGAACAAGGTGTTATCTTTTGTTCTTTTGGAGAAGCTGTTCAAGAGCACCCTGAATTGGTTAAAAAATATTTAGGATCAGTTGTTCCTCAAACAGATAATATTTACGCCGCATTAAATTCAGCAGTATTCTCTGATGGATCTTTCGTGTATATTCCGAAAGGCGTTCGTTGCCCAATGGAATTGTCTACTTATTTCCGTATCAATGCACAAAATACAGGTCAATTTGAACGTACATTAATTGTTGCTGAAGAAGGCGCGTATGTCTCCTATTTAGAAGGTTGTACAGCTCCTATGCGCGATGAAAATCAATTGCACGCAGCAGTAGTCGAATTAATTGCAGAAAAAGACGCTGAAATAAAATATTCTACCGTTCAAAACTGGTATCCTGGTGATAAAGACGGTAAAGGTGGTATCTTCAACTTCGTTACAAAACGTGGTATTTGTAAAGGTGATAATAGCAAAATTTCCTGGACACAAGTAGAAACTGGGTCAGCAATTACATGGAAATATCCCGGTGTCATCTTAAAAGGCGATAATTCAGTTGGTGAATTTTATTCGGTAGCAATGACACGTAATATGCAAGTCGCAGATACAGGTACCAAGATGATTCACATCGGGAAAAACACCAAATCAAAGATTATTTCTAAAGGTATTTCTGCAGGCAAAAGCCACAACAGTTACAGAGGTTTGGTGAAAATCGGACCAAATGCAGATAACGCAAGAAACTTTACACAATGTGACTCCTTACTAATCGGAGACCGTTGTGGTGCACATACGTTCCCTTATATCGAAAATCGTAATAATACAGCAACTTTAGAACATGAGGCTACCACTTCGAAAATAGGAGAAGATCAAGTCTTTTACCTAAATCAACGTGGTATCGATTCGGAGAAGGCAGTGGGCTTAATTGTCAATGGTTACGCAAAGGAAGTATTAAACCAGTTACCGATGGAATTTGCTGTTGAAGCACAGAAGTTGTTGGCGATTTCGTTAGAAGGTTCAGTAGGATAGATAAAAAAAATAGTTGCAACCAGAGTACTTGTTGAAAGTACCATGCGCAATACACAATACTAATAAAGAAATGTTAAGTATAAAAAATTTACACGCGTCTGTAGACGGCAAACAAATTTTAAAAGGTTTAAATCTTGAAGTAAAAGCAGGTGAGATTCATGCAATCATGGGTCCCAATGGTGCTGGTAAAAGTACTTTAGGAAATGTTTTAGCTGGTCGTGATGCGTACGAAGTGACAGAAGGTGAAGCTTTATTGGACAACGTTGATCTATTGGATTTATCTCCAGAAGATCGTGCTCGTGAAGGGCTGTTCTTAGCTTTCCAATATCCAATTGAAATACCAGGAGTATCGAACATTAACTTCTTGAAAACAGCAGTTAACGATATTCGTGCATATAAAGGTCTGCCTCCAATGGAAGCAAAAGAATTCTTAAAAACAGTGAAAGAAAAGCAACTGTTGGTAGAATTCTCTGCGAACTTGGCTAACCGTTCATTGAATGAAGGATTCTCAGGTGGTGAGAAAAAAAGAAATGAGATCTTCCAGCTGGCCATGTTAAATCCTAAATTATCTATTTTGGATGAAACAGATTCAGGTTTGGATATCGATGCTTTACGTATCGTAGCAAATGGTGTTAATCAATTGCGTTCTAAAGATAATGCTTTTGTAGTTATCACGCATTACCAACGTCTTTTAGATTATATCGTGCCAGATGTTGTTCACGTATTATACAACGGACGTATTGTAAAATCTGGTCCTAAAGAATTAGCTTTAGAATTAGAAGAAAAAGGTTACGATTGGTTAAAAGAATTAGACGCACAAAACGCATAATTACACAAATCTTGTGAAAGAATAGAGGTGTTAATTAGCGATTTGATTAAAATATAAAATGAATACATTAGTTTCAGAATCATTACTTCAACAAGTGTTGAGCAATTTTCAAGAGCAAGTAGCAGAGCCTGCTTTTTTGTCGGCAATACGTCAGCAAGCTTTTGATCGCTTCTCAGCAGTTGGCTTTCCAACGGTGAAAGACGAAGAATGGAAATATACCAATATTCATAAGCTTATCGATCAATCATATGTATTGAATTCGGATGTGGATATTGAAGGATTAGATTTTAGTGCCGGTGAAATTCCAAATCTGGATGCACACCGCATCGTGTTGGTTAATGGTCAATATATGCTGTCATTCTCCTCTTTAGAAGAAGAAAAAGGCCTCATTGTGAAAACGATGGAGGATGCTGTAGAAGAACCTGCTTTTCAAGCACATTTTGCACAACATGCAGACAAAACTAGTAATCCTTTCGTAGCATTAAATACAGCTGGTTATACCAATGGTGTTTTTATTGCACTTGCAAAAAATACCATATTAGCTAAGCCGATTCATATTATCCATGTTGCGACAGGTACAGAAGATTTCTTTTCACAGACACGTAATTTAATCGTGCTGGAAGCAAATGCTGAAGCAGAGATTATCGAGTCTTATATGACTGTTGCTGGTGCCGCTAAAAACATTCAAAATAAAGTGTCAGAGATCATTGTCAAAGAAAACGCTAAAATGCAACATTATTATTTGCAAGTAGCGGAATCTGCGAGTAATTATTTCAATCATACTGAAGTATATCAAGAGAAATATAGCTTATACAATAACTATAACTGTAATTTTCCTGGAGCAGCTTTTATAAGAAATAATATCAACGTACGTCTTGACGCTGAAAATGTAGAAAGCCACTTATACGGTATCAACTTGACAGATGATAAACAGTTGGTTGATAACCACACAGAAGTGGATCATATGAAACCACATTGTGAATCTTACGAATGGTATAAAAATATTACGCAGGGAGAATCTGCAGCTGTTTTTAATGGTAAGATTTTCGTACGTGAGGATGCTCAAAAAACAAATGCATTTCAACAAAATAATAACTTGTTGATTTCAGATAAATCTGCAGTATATACCAAGCCGCAACTTGAAATTTTTGCTGATGATGTGAAATGTTCACATGGATGTACGATTGGACAATTTGATAACGATGCCTTATTCTATCTAAGAGCTAGAGGTATTGGTGAAGAAGCCGCTCGTATCTTATTAGTACATGCATTTGCATTTGATGTAACAACTCGTTTCTCGAATGAGGTTGTTCGTCAATATGTCGAAGAATTAGTTGAAGAGAGTTTATCCAGTTAATAGATAATACGATCTATTGTAATACAATAAAAGCGTTTGAGCCCTAATTCAAACGCTTTTATTTCTAAATAATTTCAAGATCTGGATTTATTTCTAATAAGTCTCGAATAAATGAATCCGTTGAACGTGGATTTATAAAAACATCATCATATTTATTAAAATATATAATTAAACCCTTTTGGTAAGGATTTAAAATGGGGTAAATTCCTCTGATTTGGTTTCGCTCAATTTTTCTAATGTCATCAATAGAGATGGCTTTTTTTCTAGAAAATTACTGAGTAGTAGAGAACGATCTGCAATCTGGTACTTCGGAAATATAAAAATAATGTACCAGATTAATCTGAGAAATAGAGTTGAAATTAGTGCAATTAGAAAAAATCCCTTATTGATATTTTCATAGTAATTGAAAGTAAGTAAGGTGATGATGCTAAGTCATCAACTGTAGGCTCCTTTACCAATTTTCGCGCTGTAACTCTTCATAATTAAGTATTTTCTGGTTCAGTTACTTGTTAATATAGTAAATTTTTCATTTTACTATAAGTAGGTGTTTTTTCTAAATGCTACATATATAATTTTTAAGCTTGGTAAGCAATAATTTCTTTTTGTTGATGAATAAATATATAACTTCATTATATTTTAAATATAACCGCTTTATAATCTTAGGGTTATCGCTATTTGTGATAGTTTCGATCTACGTCTTGATGTTTCGAGTCATTGACCATAGGTTACACACTTTAAACAAGAGGATTTTAAAAGAGATGTCATTTGAGAAATCACAATTAGTCCAAAAAGAATTCGATGATTTTGATCGTGTTTTCCATTTGATTGGGCTTGCCGCTGATGAAGGACAGCAAAAATTTATGAATAAACTGATTGATCAAGACAGTGTGCGACAGTTTCTCATTGCCTACACGTATTGGAGATCTGATGGTCTTAATTTTTCAAAAAGTCTGGAATGGTATGTCGATCCGAAGGCCGTCGATCCCGTGATTGAGAGTACAGCATTACCAGAAGATTTCAGAAAAACAAAATTTATTAAAAGTGAAAAAGGGATGTATTTACATGTTTATGTCCCAACCGATGAGGGAGTTCTTCAGCTGACACTAGATCTGCATAAACTGAACGCTTATTTTTGGGCTGGAAATCCAGGGACCCGGGCATATTTTGAAGTATATGATGCCAATGGAATATGTTTGATTTATCCTGATGAAAAACAAATAGGAAAAAAAAGAATAAAGAGCTGGAAGCAATATCCAGTAAAAAATAATCTGGTCATGTCAGACTATATTCTGATGGAAGTTCTGTTGGATGAATATAAATTCAAAGGAACATTTGAAAATAATCGATTATTTGTGAATGTGCTATTGATGCTGACAGAAGATGATGTACGTGATATTAGTAACAAGACATTCCTTCTAGGTGCTATAGGTATTGCTACCATGTTATTTTTTATGTTTTTGCTTGACATTCAAAATAGAAAGGCGAAGCGATTGCGGTTAAAAAATCTGGAATATCAAAAAGAAGATGCGTTGCTTCGTTTTGAAAATTTGAAACGGAAAGTAGATCCACATTTTCTGTTTAATGCTTTGGGATCTCTACAGCAATTAATTGGCAAAGACCCGGTTCAAGCAAAAGTTTTTGTTGGGAAGATGGCAAAAGTATACCGGAAGTTTTTAAGTGGCGATGAGTCAGGTCTAGCAACGATAAGAGAAGAATTGGCACTTGCAGAGGAATATTTTTTCATGCAAAAAATTCGTTTTGTAGATACTTTAAGTCCATTGAAAATCAACGTCACTCCAGAGGTCATATCTTTATTTATTCCGAAATTCAGTTTGCAGATTTTAATTGAAAATGCCATCAAACACAATGAACTTCGTAAGGAGCAACCATTATCAATTACGATTGAAGAGCAGGAAGGAAGATTGGTCGTTCGTAATACTGTATTGTTCAAAAAACCGGATATGGACGCCGCAGGTTATGGAACCAAAATGATAGCACATGTTTACGATTTTTACCAGGTACAAGGGTTTGAAATCCAACATCATGATGCTGATTTTACTGTATATCTACCATTCATCCATATTGACAGTCGATAAAGATAAAATAATAATTTTAGAGCACTGGACTATTTCTTCCAGTAAAACTGCGGATTCACTCCTGAAATTCACGCCTTCACTCGGATTCGCTTTTTGGAACCATAATATATTGGCATCTTCACCACCCTATATCTATGAGTCCTATTTTAATTTAAACAAATGAATAATCTGCCTTTCAAAAGAAATTCAGCATTAGCAAGCTTTGGTTTCTTTTCTATTTTCATTCTCAATTCTTGTCAGCTGCTCAGTCCTCTAGGCTTAGGTAAAAAGAAAGATGTTGTCGCTGATTCCACAAAAAAGGATTCTGCTTTAGTTTACGACAAGTTTCTAAAAAATGCCAAAATTGATAGCGGAATTTTTAATGTGATTAATAAAGAGAAAGATTTCTTTTTCGAAATACCGGTTGAGAAACTGGACAAAGACTTTTTGTTGATCAATAAAATCTCTTCTGTGCCTTTAGCTTTGAACGAAGCGGGCTTAAATAAAGGCATGAATTATGAAAATAAAGTAATACGTTTCTCCCTAAAAAAAGCACGTAAAGAGATTTGGGCAAGTGAAATTAAACCTCAGGTAGAAGTACCTAAAGAAGATGCGATAGCACGCTCAGTCGCCGATAATTTTACAGCATCGTTTATTGAATCATTCAAAATTGAAGGCTATAATAAAGATTCATCATCAGTAATTATCAAGATAAATAAAGTATTTGATGGAACTGAGAAAAGTTTCAACGATGTATTTACCAATATTGGATTAGGTACTGCTCCTAAAACAGCATTATCATTGATCGATCAGATGAAATCATTTGATAACAACATTGTGATTCGCTCCATATTATCTACACGTGTCACCGAAGGGAATGAGTCCATTCCAATCAGTTTAACCATCACTAGTAATATATTAGAATTGCCTAAAGATGCAATGAAGCCCCGTTTCTCAGATCCTAGGGTAGGTTATTTTACTACTCCACGCTGGTATTTTTCAGATAAGCAGCAAGAAATGGAGAAAAGAGAACTGGTAACACGCTGGCGGTTAGAGCCACGCGAAGAAGATGTAGAACGTTATTTAGCGGGCGAACTGGTTGTTCCAAAGAAACCAATAGTTTTCTACATTGATCCAGCTACTCCACAGCAATGGCGTAAACAAATTATTGAAGGAGTACACGATTGGCAAAAAGCCTTTGAAGAGGCCGGCTTTAAAGATGCCATCATTGCAAAAGAAGTTCCAAAAGGAATGGACTTTGATATCGATGATGCAAATACATCAGCCATCACTTATGCAGCTTCTCCACAAGCCAATGCGATGGGACCATCAGTTGTAGATCCACGTACCGGTGAAATATTAGAAGCAGATGTAATCTGGTGGCATAATGTGATGACTGCTTTAAATACCTGGATGCGTGTACAGACAGGCACGATCGATCCATCTGTTCGCGGTAACATATTCTCTGATGAGAAAATGGCACATGCCATCCGCTTTGTATCATCACACGAGATCGGTCATACATTAGGATTGAAGCATAATATGGGATCGTCTTTTAGTTTCCCTGTAGATTCATTGCGTTCAGCTTCCTTTACACAAAAGATGGGAGGGACAGCAACATCCATCATGGATTATGCCCGTTTTAATTATGTGGCTCAACCAGAAGATCAGGTACAGGCTATTACACCAGTGATTGGTCTATATGATAAATATGCAATTGCCTGGGCTTACCGATGGTACCCGAACAAGACAGCATGGGAAGAACTTCCATTGCTAAAAAAAGAGATTGAGTCGAAGCAGGACAATCCTTACTATTGGTACGGAGAGCAACAGGACCCTAAAAATACAGTTGATCCAAGATCGCAGTCAGAAGATTTAGGAGACAATGCCATGCTTGCTGGTACATATGGTTTGAAAAATTTGAAACGTATCATGCCTCAGATCATTAACTGGACAACTACTTCAGGTCAGGATTACTATAAAGCAGGTAAATTATATATGGCAGTTATTGGTCAATGGTATGCTTATGCAGATCATGTTTCCAATAATATCGGTGGTATCTATCTCAATAACCCTGTTTTAGGTGACGGTAAAGACGCATATGCACCAGTGCCGCGCCAGAAACAAGTAGAAGCATTAGCTTACTTGAAAGAAAACGTTTTTACTTTGCCAGAATGGTTGTTCCGAAAAGAATTGATGACAAAAACATTCCCATTAAAAGATAGTCCAGTAGGTTCTTTCGAATATGCTCCGTATACATTAAAAAGAGAATTTCAATACAGCTTATTATATAATTTACTTCAAGATCAGCGCTTATTGCGCATGACCGAGATGGAACTACTTTTCGGACGTGCTCAAGCATGGAGCGTAGAAGAATTTCTGAAAACATTACGTCAGGAGATCTTTGCAAAAACTTTAAAAAAGCAGAATTTAGATATTGATGCCCGTATGTTGCAGCAGAACTATATCGATATATTATTGGTAACCAATAATAAAAGTATGGATAAGTTGAATACGAAAAAATTGTCTTTTGTAGATCAATTTATGAAAGCGGCTAAACCAACGTTCTGTCCGGTACATGCAACAGCACATACTAATTCTGATGAACATGATTTACGCAATGTCCATGTTTCAGGTATGAGCAGAACATCTGAAATGCTGACCGTGAAGCGAGCGGAATTAATCCAGGTTCAGAAGTTGTTAAAAACAGCGCAGTCTTCAGGAGATTTCACCACTCAGGCACATTATCAGGACCTGTTAATGCGGATCAATAGTTCGTTAAATGTGAATAATTAACAAAAATCTATATATAAAAAACAAATGAACAAATTCTTACTCTTTGTCGTCTTTTCTTGCGTGCAACTTACTTCGTTTGCACAGGAAACGATAACCCTAAAGGGAAAAGTGTTGGATAGCAAAACGCAAACACCCATATTAGGTGCTACCGTTTTTATTGAAAGCACAGCAGTGGGGGAATCTACTGGAGTATCTGGCCAAGTACAACAATCGGCTTTGGGTGCTGTAACAGATCAAACAGGTGGTTTCACCTTAACTATTCCTACAGATGTGAAGTCTTTCACAGTTTCCTTTGTGGGATATCAGAGTAGACAAATTCAGGTTTCCAAAGTGTTTAATACTATTTATTTGGAGTCTCTTGAAAATTCCCTACAAGAGGTAATTGTGACCGGATACAATACAATTGCTAAGAAAAAAAATACAACTGCTTATACTAAACTTAAAGTCGATGATATTAAACAGAGCGGTGTATCAAGTATTGATCAATTACTAGAAGGTCAGGTTGCTGGTTTACAATTGACCAACTTAAGTGGTGGGCCAAACTCAGCACCGCAAATTCGTATCCGAGGTACTGTATCTATAAATGGTACTCAGGATCCACTTTGGGTAATTGATGGTTTGCCGATTGAAGGAACGGCTCTACCAAATTCCTTTGATAAGGATAATTTAAATAGCTTACAAAATTTACCTATTGCAGGTATTAATCCTGATGATATTGCGGATATTACTGTATTGAAAGATGCTGCGGCAACATCAATTTATGGTGCAAGAGCCGCTAATGGTGTCATCGTCATTACAACAAAAAAAGGTAAACGTGGACCTACGCAGGTTTCTGTTTCAGCTAATAGCTTTGTGACACAAAAGCCTGATTTTGATCGTTTAAACTTAATGAATTCTTCAGAGAAGGTAGATTTTGAGTTGGCTATGGCTCAACGTAACGACTTAGATTATAGAACGGGTAAAGGTGCTATTGCACGTTTACTGAATCAGTCAAATGAGTTGGATCTCTTCCGTCAAAATGGTTTATCGGCTTTATCTAACAATACACAGGATGCTATTCAGAATTTAAGGAATCAAAACCAAAACTGGGGAAATGAATTGTTTCGCACAGCATTAAATCAACAATATACAGCCGCAATATCTGGAGGTTCAGACAGTCACGATTTTTATCTTTCCGGCGGTTTTTATGATGAGCAAGCGGCAACAAGGGGAGTAGGTATGCGTCGTTATTCATTGACTTTAAATAATAACTTTAAGATCAGTAATAAGCTAAAGGCTGGTATTAATTTACTCGGATCAACAACGGGACGAAATAATTTTATTCAAGATGCTGATGCCTTTACGAATCCAGTAAATTATATCCGTTCAGTTAACCCATATTTGTCTACAAGAGATGTACACGGTAATTTTGTATATGATCCCGATATTGATGGATTTGAAAATGCTTATATCCCTTTTAATTCTGTTGAGGAACGCCAAAATACAAGCTATAATTTAAATAATAAAGCTTTAAAAGCAATTGCTAACTTATCTTATCAAGTATTGCCTTCCTTATTATTACGGACGGAATTTGGCTTGCAGTTTGATGAGAACCGTTCAGAGAGATTTGCTGATAAGGAATCCTACAATACTCGAAAATTAAGGGAGGGTACTCGTTATTATGATTCAGAAAGCAAGAAGAATAAATACTTTCTTCCGGATGGAGGAACGATTCAAAACGATAATCGCAGCATTTTTCAGTATAACTGGAAATCATTTGCACAATATAACCTAACCCTAAATGAAAAACACGATGTTGAATTTATGGGAGGTACGGAGTTACGTCGATCAAACTCTATTGGTATTGCTACTAAAGGCTTTGGTTATAATCCAAAAACCTTGACGACTCAAAGTATTCTGTTTCCTAATGCGACAAACATAGATAATCCATTGTACCGTCAGTATGCGAAAGTTATTGGAGAGACATCGTACGCATCTTTTTATGCAAATGCCTCATATACTTATAATCAAAAATATAATGTTTACGGTAGTATCCGTTATGACGGTTCAAATATGTTTGGGGTAGATCCGAAGTATAGATTTTTACCGATCTGGTCAATTTCTGGTTCATGGAATGCAAGTGAAGAAGATTTTATCAAAGAGCAAACTTGGATTTCAAACTTAAAAGTTCGAGGTTCTTATGGTATTCAAGGAAATATCGATCGTAATACCTATCCTTTTATTATTGGTAATTATGGAACAGGAACTGTATTGCCAGGAAATACTGAAGAATCTATTGTTGTAACCACACCAGCAAATAATAAATTACGTTGGGAGAAAACAAAATCTTGGAATGTAGGTCTGGATTTAGCAGTTTTAAAAAATAGATTGCAGTTTACATTAGATTATTACAGCCGTAAATCAACGGATCTAATTGGGAACAGTAATTTAGCTTTAGAAAACGGTTTCGAGAATGTGCAACGTAACTGGGCCTCAGTAAATAATGATGGTATTGAATTAATGATTAGTAGCCGTAATATTGTAAGAGATCGTTTCACTTGGTCAACGGATTTTAATATTGCGCATAACCGTAGTAAGTTCGCACGTGTCTTAAATAATCCTAAAGCATATTCGGTGGATGTTCGTGAAGGTAATCCTATTAATTCATTATATGTATTAGAAACAGCTGGTCTAGACAAAGATGGTATACCTCAGTTTTATAATGATAAAAGAGAGGTTATTTCATATGAAGACTTTTATGGTCTATACGATGGATGGGCCGATTTCTTACCGGGTTATAATGTGTCAACATCTTTAACAGTAAAGACATATCAGGAGAAATTTAAATATAAAGGTTCATTAGATCCTAAATTTATTGGAGGTATGACCAATAGATTTCGTTTAGGAGCGTTTGATTTGGCAGTTTCTGCAGTATTTAATATAGACAAATGGATGCGTCGTACACCAACTTATAATCCATCAATGGTAGATCGTGGGTTTAACTATACAACAGATGTTTTAACGGCTGTTCAAGGTGGTGCAGAAGATATACCAAAAATTGGTTCTTCAAATTCTGAATTGAATGATCGTTGGATGGCGTATAGTTGGATGATGGATAATGATCCGGGCGCTTCATATAAGAACTTAGATATCTGGTCTAAAAAGATTAGTTACCTACGTATTAATAGTATTCGCTTGGGATATACTTTGCCGAAATCTATTGCAGGAAAAGTTCAGGCATCGAATATCCGCTTTAATATTGAAGGACGTAACTTATTTGTATTCGGTTCAAACTATAATGGTTATTTCGACCCAGAGACATATGGAAATAACTTTGCACAACCTATTTCGAAGTCCATTTCCTTTGGTTTAAATGCATCATTTTAATTAAGCTAAAAATGAAAAAGAATTTATTAATTATCGGATTACTTGTTGGAGTGCTAATGAGCTCTTCGTGTAATAAATATTTAGATATACAACCCGTAGGAACGGTAATTCCTAAATCAGAATCTGATTTTAGAGCCTTAATGGTTTCAGCATACATTAGCTATCCAGCACATAAATCCAGACTGAATCTTCGCACTGATGAATTGATATTGGATGAATCATCTACAGATATAGCATCAATTAAAGATTTATATCTTTGGAATGATCAGAATCCGGATGCTACGACCTTTCCTATGGCATGGGAAACAATTTATAAGTCGATCTTTTATGCTAATTATGTGATTGCTGAAGGAAAGAATGTGGCGGGTGATTCTGAGGCGATGCAACAAATCCGCGCGGAAGCGTATTTAATTCGAGCATACTCGCACTTTGAATTATTAAACACCTATTCGGAGAGTTATAATCCAGCAACTGCAGCAATGGATCGTGGCGTGCCGATTTCTATAAAAGTGGATTTGGAACAATTGTTTAAACCTGCTTCAGTAGAACAGGTATATACACAGATCTTAGGAGATATGAAAGAAGCAGAAGCTCTGTTGCATGTTATTGATAATGCAAGTGATGTAAAATATAGGTTTTCAAAAAGAGCTTATTATGCTTTTGAAGCTCGTTTACGTTTGTATAGAGGAGAGTGGATGTTAGCAGAGATCGCTGCAAATAAAGCTTTGACAATAAATGCTGATTTAGAGGATTTAAATCTTGCTACTTCAAAAATTCCTACGGATTTTGAATCAAAAGAAATGATTCAGGCTTGGGAACGAGTAGGAGACTCTAGAGTGAGCCGTTCAACTTTTATTGATCCTAAGTTTATGGCAAAATATTCAAAAGGAGATTTGCGTTTAACACGTTTCTTCCAAAAATCAGGTCGTGATTATGTTTCTGCTAAAGGAACAGATACCCGTTATAATTCTACTTTTAGAAATGCAGAATTGTATTTGATTAAAGCTGAAAGCGAACTTCAGTTAGGTAAAAAGGACCAAGCAATAGTTTCGTTATCTACTTTATTGAAAAATAGATTAATACCAGAAACATACGCAACAGCGGTGACTAAATTATCAGGTTTATCAAATGAAGATTTAAAAGTGGAAATTATTGAAGAAAGAGGACGTGAATTAACCTTAGAAGGATTACGTTGGTACGATTTAAAACGTAGTATTAGACCGGCAATTGAACACCACTATCAAGGACAGGTTTCTCAGCTGCAGAAAAATGACCCACGTTATGTGATTCGTTATCCAAAAGCAGCGATATCTAATAATCCAGATTTATAGAATTAGAGCAATTTCATAAATTCCGATCCCCATTCTCAAAAGAATGGGGATTTTTTTTTAAATTCAGCACATGTTTAAAAAGATATTAATCGTAGAAGATGAAAATTGGGCCTCAGAAAGTCTATTGGAGAAATTAGACCAATTGATTGCTGCGAAATTTCAATCTACGATTATAACAACAGTGCGTGAAGCTGCCGATTGGTTGCTTAAAAATGAAGTCGATCTCATTTTTATGGATGTGCAGCTCGGTGATGGATTGAGTTTCGAAATATTTGACCAAGTCAAAGTACAGGCACCTGTTATTTTTACAACAGCGTTTGAAGATTACGCCTTAAAAGCTTTTCAGAATCAAGGTTATGCCTATTTGTTGAAGCCGTATGACGACGACGAGTTGCAACAAGCACTTGATAAAGTCGCTCCGTTTATCGTCCAGGAGACCAAGGAGATTCAATACAAAACTCGTTTTCTAGTACGGTATGGTATGCGGTTAAAATCGATACCGACAACAGAAATTGCCTATTTTATGGCTGAAGATAAAATATTGTACGGCTACACAAAAGGTGGAGATCAGTTTATTGTCGACGATACCATAACAGGGCTAGTGTCGCGCCTGGATCCAACATTCTTTTTTCAGGTCAATCGTAAATTCATTATCCAAATAGATGCCATTGTCGATATGCTCAAAGTAGCACGTAATCGCATAAGGCTCCAGTTACAACCACCATTGCCAGCAGGTATCGAGGTTATCGTGAGTGAAGATAAATCATCCGATTTTCAGATGTGGTTGGACCGCTGATTAAGCAGGTCGCACGATTTTAATAGCAGGATTGTATTGCTTAATTCATACAAAAAATCATCATTACCATCTGGACTGATGTATATTTCTTCATATTTATTGTAATGTACGATCAACCCTTTACGGGCTGCCGCGGGCCTGAAGCCCACCCATAAAGTCTTTCCAACCTCTATTTTGTAAATTTTCTTTATGGCGATCTTTCCTCTAAAGATACCCGATAGATAAGTAAGATATTGACTGTCTATTGAATACCTAGGTCCTGGTAGTAATAATATGGCCATGAAGAATTTCGGGAGACCTATTATAGTCATAAATTCTATAAAAGTAGCTTGTTCAGTACGAAGTGTAACGATCATCATGATTATCATGGATAAAATAAGGCCAATGATCATGGCATTCATCAAAGGGTCTTGACTGCTTCTGAAAACTTTTATAATTTATAGGATGTTGCTAATCTTAAAGTTAACAAATTTTTGTAAATTTGCATCGTTATGAAAGTCGCTTTATATACAACGTTTTATTTTATTCCTTGATGATTTTAGCTCAGTCAAGTAAATAGTTTTTTTAGTAAATGATATTTCGCATCATTTAAGGTTGTATTTTACTTTATTATTTTATGGAAAAGAAAAATTGGTTTCAAACCTATATGTATATTTGGATTGGACAATTTGTGTCACTGTTGACGAGCTCTGCTGTCAATTTTGCTGTGATTGTCTGGTTGAGTTTAACGCATAAGTCGGCCGAGGTATTGGCTTTAGCAGGTATTGCAGGCTTATTGCCACAGGCGCTTATTGGCCCCTTTGTAGGTGTTTTAATAGATCGCTGGGACCGGAAAAAGGTAATGATTTTTGCCGATGCATTTATTGCTTTATGTACCTTAATGATGACTTTTGTACTGCAGGAGGCTGCAGTAGGACTATCGCTGATCTATCTGTTGCTAACCTGTCGTTCCATTGGAGCCGCTTTTCATGCACCAGCTATGCAGGCAATAGCACCACTGATGGTTCCGGAAGATAAATTGTTGCGTGTATCTGGAATTAATCAGATGCTTCAGTCCGTCAGTAGTATTGCCGGGCCTGCATTAGGAACGTTGGCGATTACTTATTTTTCAATCGCTCAAGTGCTTTATCTCGATGTTATCGGTGCGGCAGTTGCCATAGTATCGTTATTCTTTGTTACCATTCCTCATTTAAAGGTTGAATCTAAATTAACCTTTGGACAGGCATGGAGTGATCTGAAACAAGGTATGCAGGCCATCTACCATAATCGTGGTTTGAGCCTATTGTTTTTATACGCCATGATCGCTACTTTTTGTGTTATGCCGATCGCTATTATGTTTCCACTTTTGACAATCGATCATTTTAATGGCGGAAAATGGGAGATGAGTGTGATTGAAATTATATGGGGAGTAGGCATGTTAATGGGAGGAGGATTATTGGGAGCATTTAAAGTGACCTTCTCGAAAATAATTATGATCAATACCATGCATATTGTACTGGGATTGACATTTGCTTTTTCAGGTTGGTTCCCATCCACTTGGTTCATTCCATTTGTAATTGTGACTGGAATAGGCGGTGTATCCATGTCGCTGTTCTCAGCATCTTTTATGACGACCATACAAGAAGAAGTCGTACCCCAAATGTTAGGTCGCGTATTTTCGCTCTATTTTAGTCTTGCTATTCTGCCAAGTGTCATCGGATTGCTTTTTACGGGTATGATAGCAGATGTAATTGGAGTAGCCAACGCTTTTGTGATCGCAGGATTATTGATGATGATTGTAGGCGTATTGTCCTTTTTTACACCAGCTGTCATGCGCCTGGGAAAAAAAATGCCCCATAACGAAACAGTATAAAATAAAAAAGCTTCCAAATTTTGGAAGCTTTTTTATTTTGAGCGAAAGACGAGATTCGAACTCGCGACCCCAACCTTGGCAAGGTTGTGCTCTACCAACTGAGCTACTTTCGCGTTGGTCTTACAAAAATACGGCTTTATTTGAATTTTTGCAAGACCAATTTAATATTTTATCAATTTAATTGATCGCATTGGCACAGTTCATACCATCAATAGCAGCGGAAATAATACCCCCAGCATAACCTGCCCCTTCAGCACAAGGGTAAAGACCTTTAATTTCAGGATGTTGTAAAGATAACTTATCACGGGGAATACGGACGGGTGAAGAAGTTCGGGATTCTACAGCAACAAGGATAGCCTCATTGGTATAGTAACCTTTCATCTTTTTACCGAAGATAGGCAATGCACCGCGTAATGCTTCGTACACAAATTTTGGTAACACCTGAGTTAAATCAGCAGAAACCGTACCCGGTTTATAAGAGTTTTCCGGAAGATCTTTGGATATCCGCCCCTCAACAAAATCAATCATCCGTTGCGCAGGAGCCACCATTTTTCCACCACCAGCTTCAAAAGCACGTTTTTCTATTTCACGTTGGAAATCTAACAAAGCAAATGGATCGCTTTCCGATCCCGGAACATCCTCCAGGTTGATTTGGATAACAGTACCCGAATTGGCGTGCGGATTATTCCGTTTCGATGGCGACCAGCCATTCACAACGATTTCATTGTCTGCAGTAGAACAAGGAGCAATGACCCCACCTGGACACATGCAGAATGAAAAGACCCCACGGCCATTTACCTGTTCCACAAGACTATAATAAGCCGGTGGAAGATGCTCGCTTCGGACTTCACAATGATACTGTGCTTGATCAATAATCTCCTGCGGATGCTCAATTCGAACACCCAGAGCAAAAGCTTTAGCCTCAAGTAACCAGTTTTTATTACGGAAGAGTTCGAAAATATCACGTGCCGAGTGTCCTGTAGCTACAATGACATGATTTGATTTCAATTGTTTTCCACTTGCAAGTGTGACACCTGTAACCTGATTATTTTCCGTATTGATATCAATTACACGTTGTTCAAAAATAACCTCGCCACCATGGGCGATAATCGTTTCTCGGATGTCCTGAATAATATGAGGTAACTTGTTCGTTCCGATATGAGGGCGCGCATTGACCAAAATATCTTCATTAGCACCATGGGTAACAAAAAGTTTAAGTACTTTCTCAACGTCACCACGTTTATCCGAGCGGGTATATAGCTTTCCATCAGAATATGTACCGGCACCACCTTCACCAAAACAATAATTGGAGTCTTCATCAACAATACCTTCGCGGTTTAACTTCGCAAGGTCACGACGGCGATCCTGCACAGCTTTACCACGTTCAACAATAATAGGTTTAAGCCCTTTTTCCAAACATTGTAGCGCTGCAAATAAACCTGCAGGACCAGCACCAATAATTAACACAGGTTGTGCGTTATGGACCGATTTAAAGTGGGTTTCAAAAACTTCATTTATAGGCTCTTCGTCGATAAAAAATATAATACGCGCTCTAAAAACGACATGTCGGCTACGGGCATCAATAGAACGCTTACGAATTTTAAATCCTTTAATGCGCTCACCATTTATTTTCAAGGCTTTAGAACCTTGAATTAGAATATAATTATCGTCCTCGATTCTTTCAGGAGCGATAGCCAGTTCAATTTCTTTCTGCATAAATTTCTTGCTGGGTTTTTATCCCAAAAACAGCCCAAAGTTAAGGATAACTGCTGTATTTTTTTAGTTATAAATACTTAACGCCTAAAATTATTCTTATATTCGTAGGAGTGGTATGAGCTTTGTAGTAAGCTTTCCATCAAAATTTAATTTGAAATATATTAATTCAACAAAAAATGAAAAGATTATTAGTCGCATTCTTTGGTTTAATGGTCGCATTATCTTTCAGTTCATGCGGATACAATACAATGGTATCGCAAGATGAAAATGTAAAAGGAAAATGGGCTCAAGTTGAAAATGCATATCAGAGACGTGCAGATTTAGTTCCGAATTTGGTAAATACCGTAAAAGGAGCAGCAAAGCACGAAGAAAGTACATTAACAGCTGTTGTTGAAGCACGTGCCAAGGCGACTTCTATCACGGTAGATCCTACCAATTTGAATGAAGAAACAATTGCACAATATCAAAAAGTACAGGACCAGTTTTCAGGTTCTTTAAGTAAGTTGATGGCTACAGTAGAAGCTTACCCAGATTTGAAAGCAAATCAAAACTTTTTAGAATTGCAAGCGCAATTAGAAGGTACTGAAAATAGAATTTCAACCGAACGTAGAGCTTACAATGAAGCGGTACAGCAGTTCAATACAACTGTGAGAAGTTTTCCTAACAATTTGATGGCTGGCATGTTTGGCTTTAAAGCAAAAGGAACTTTCACAGCACAAGAAGGTGCGGATAAAGCGCCAGCAGTATCTTTCTAAATACAGCGTATTAGTTTACTAGAAAAGATGAATGATGGCCGAAATTTGTGCACGCATTCATCTTTTTTTATTTAAAAAAGACTTTAATAATGGGAACATTTTCATCAGAAGAGCAGGAAAAAGTAGTACATGCGATCAGTATCGCGGAAAATAAAACTTCCGGTGAGATCCGTGTGGTTGTTGAGAAACACTGTCCTGGAGAAGTTTTCGAACGTGCAACCCACTATTTTGAAAAGTTGGATATGCATAAGACCGCTTTAAGAAATGGAGTTTTAATCTACTTAGCACACGAAGACCATAAATTTTCCGTTATAGGAGATGCAGGAATTCACAAGAAAGTAGGGGACGATTTCTGGGAGAAAACGAAAGAAATTATGGTTCAGGAATTTCGGAATGCACAATATGTGAATGGTTTGATCCAAGGCGTTGAGCATGCAGGCGAACAACTGGCGAAATTTTATCCACGAGAAGACGATGATATTAATGAATTACCGAATGATATTGTTTTTGGCGATAAATAAAAAATGGATAAACGAAAAGAATATAGGTCATTGACCAAAATTAGATTGTCAGCCATACGTATTTTTGTCATGACGGCAGTCGCAGTACTATTTAGTATTGCAGGTGTATTTGCACAGGATGATTTTCCGGCGACATCCAACAGATTGGTCAACGATTATACAAACACATTATCGCCCACTCAGGTACAGCAGTTAGAGCAAAAACTACTGGCTTTTGAAGACTCTACTTCCATACAGATTGCGGTAGTCTTGATGAATTCAACAGGATCTTATGATATCAGTGATTATGCCGTAAGATTAGCTCAAAAGTGGGGCGTAGGAAATAAAAAGTACAACACAGGAATACTGTTGCTTGCAGCAATTGGAGATCGTGCTGTCACTATTCAGACAGGGTATGGTATAGAAGGTGCTGTTCCTGATGCGATCGCACATCGCATCATTGAAAACGAAATAAAGCCAGCTTTTCGTGCGCAGGATTATTTTTCAGGAGTTAATAAGGCAACAGATGCTCTGATTTCCTATACCAAAGGAGAGTATAAAGCAGATCCTAAGCAACCCCAAGGAAAGGGGGGCACTTCAAAGATGTTGATCGTGATTGTTATTGTTATCATTGTCATCGCAGTGATTTCTAGAAAAGGAGGAAACGGTGGAAATGGTGGTGGTAAAGTCATGAATGGTACAGGAACTTCCGATCTGTTTTGGTGGACACTCTTAAATACACTTGGACGAGGTGGTTCCGGAGGTGGCGGTTTTGGTGGCGGTGGAGATAGTGGTGGTTTCGGCGGTTTTGGTGGCGGTGGCTTCGGTGGTGGCGGTGCCAGCGGCAGATGGTAATCCAACCCGTGTAAATGAAGTAATAAATGTCAAATTATATACAGATGAAAAAAGGAATATTATTGGGATTAGGACTTATCCCGACTTTAATTTTTGCACAAGAGAATTTTACCGTAACAGGTAAAATACAAGGAGCGACAGATAAAGCAAAAGTGTTTATGCAATATGCTGAAAACAATGCGCGAAAAATAGATTCAACAACAGTAACAGGTGGACAGTTTAAATTTAACGGTACAGTTGCTGGACCTGTTAAAGCGTACTTAATTCTTTCAGCAGACGGAACTAACATCAAAGAAATACAAAATCCTGATTTGACACAAGTATACCTGTCAAATGGAGTGATCAAAGTAGAATCTACTGGTGAGATGAAAAATGCAGTTATTTCCGGTAATGCGATCAATAATGATTTTGCAA
Organism: Sphingobacterium sp. JUb20; assembly: GCF_004342035.1. NCBI lineage: Bacteria > Pseudomonadati > Bacteroidota > Sphingobacteriia > Sphingobacteriales > Sphingobacteriaceae > Sphingobacterium > Sphingobacterium sp. JUb20. The sequence goes on from NZ_SLYV01000002.1 coordinate 248,384, forward strand.
AATACCAAACTGCTGTTAAGCCTTTCTCAGAGGGGTTTCAGGCATTAAATAAGCGTTATTCAGAAGCTACTGAAGAACAGCGTAATGACCAGACTTTTATTGCAGGTCTGCAAAAAGAAGCTGGAGAAATCAATGAAAAACAAGAATTGGTGGATGAGCAGTTTATTAAAAATAATAAATCAAGTTTCATTACATTGGATTTATTAGGAGATAAATTAGATGCTGAAAATGTCAATTCATTGATTATTCCAAGTTATCAAGCGTTATCAGCAGAGCTAAAAAACAGTAAAAAAGGTAAAGAATTAGCAACAAGAATTGAAAAGTTAAAAGCAGTAGCTATCGGAGCAGTAGCGCCGGACTTTACATTGCCTGATACTGCAGGTAATCAGGTTTCTCTTTCTTCTTTAAGAGGTAAATATGTATTATTAGACTTCTGGGCAAGCTGGTGCGGACCATGTCGCCAAGAGAACCCTAATGTTGTAGCAGCATTTAATAAATTTAAAGACAAGAACTTTACTGTATTTGGAGTCTCTTTAGATAATCCAGGTAAAAAAGACGCCTGGTTGAAAGCAATTGCAGACGATCAATTAGGACAGTGGCCGCAAGTATCAGATCTGCAAGGCTGGAAATCTGCTCCAGTAGGATTATATGAAGTACGTGGTATTCCACAGAACTTTTTAATCGATCCGACAGGAAAGATTGTTGCCTCTAATTTACGAGGTGAAGCTTTAGAAGCCAAATTAGCAGAATTGCTAAAGTAATAGCAGTGTAAGGATATCTTAAAAAGGGCTTTTCAATTCGTTGAAAAGCCCTTTTTATGTTTACTATTGTACATGCGTACTTTTTTAACCCTTATCGTAGCGACCGTGTTAATGGTCAGTTGCCAAAACAAACAAGAAGCGGGAGTACCCGTTCTGAACCTGGCCTCATTAGCGGCAATCCCATTAGACAAGCCCATTGATACTTTAGCGAAAGGCAAAGCCTTTATAGATGTTAAATTGCCCCCTAGAGCTCGAATTGAAGAATTGTCGAAAGAAGATTTAGGACTATTAAAAGCCGCTGCTTATCGTTTTTTTGGACAAGTTAAATTAGTGGACAATCAATATATCGCAAATATCAAAGAAGGAAAAGAAATTGCGGTTTCGGATGCTGTGGTTGCAGCTTATTTGAAAGCAATAGCCAATACCAATGCATTTGCAGACTCCTTAAAAAAAGAAGGACAAGAAATCCAATTGCCGGCTATAACAGATGAATACCGTAATGCTTTATTAAAATAATAAAAAAGCCGATTATATACTAATCGGCTTTCTTTTTGTCATATTTTGAAACCAGTACTGTATAACTTTTTATTGTTGCCGCGTTAATTCTTGATTTGTACTATATAGATGAGTTTTTTGGGTACTTCTTATGTTAGATGGTTCACTCTCATTTTTCATTCGGTCCAGTGCCGTCACCATATAATAGTACTGTTGATGTATATCCAGGTCACTATCATCAAATTGAAGGTCATCCTCATTGTAAGAAATATGGATGATATTCTTACTATTATTCAAATCAGGTTGATCCCCTTCTTTAAATCGGTAAACAATATAGCCATAAGCAGATTGACCATCAGACGCACGATCAGGTTTTTGCCAGACTAGATGATTTAATTTTGTGTTTTCTGAAGACCTCAACTGTAATCCAAAAGGTGCATTGGGCGGGATACTGTCGATCCACGGCATTGTCGGAGGCAAAGCCGATGTTTTATACAGATTACGTTGCAAAGAATCCTGAAGACCGGCAAGATTGTCCGTTAAAGATTTTGAACTAAAGAAGATACTTCCCTGTACATTCTGTTGTTCTCGTAAAAAACGGATCTGACGCGGAATTTGGCTTCGGTCAGTCCATCCAGGTTTTTGCTCATTCACGCGATAAGCACCATGACCGATATAAAAGTGTCGGCCATAAGTATGATGTTGCCACCATTCAACCAGAATTTCATAAGCGGCAGCACGGTTTTGGAAAGGAAAATAAATCTGGGGATTGATGTAGTCTATCCAACCCTCTTTGATCCATTTCACGCCATCCGCAAATAAAGTCCGGTAACCACTTAAACCATGTGTATTAGAACCGTCACGGTTTGCATCCTTATTATCCCAGATACCAAAAGGACTGACACCGTATTTTACATAAGGTTTTTTAGCTTTGATCGCAACGCCCAGATCGTGAATAAGCACATCGACATTATTTCTGCGCCAATCCTCTATATTTGAAAAGTTGTTGCTGTATTGGCCAAACGTTAGGCGGTCCGGAATAGCTGTGTTGCGACTGTCGGGGTAGGGATAAAAATAATCATCAAAATGAACACCATCAATATCATAATTGCTCACGACATCCATGATGACATCGATGATGTATTGACGTACCTCTGGTATTCCCGGATTAAATAATTTTTTTCCAGCGTAAGTAAAAAACCATTCGGGTTTCTTTTTCGTGATGTGATCTTCTGAAAAATGGTTCGGATTTAAAGTTGTCGAAGCACGGTAAGGGTTGATCCAGGCATGCAGTTCCATCCCTCTTTTATGGCATTCAGCGATAATGAAATCCAAAGGATCATAAAAAGGTTCAGGAGCTTTTCCTTGTTTCCCCGTTAAATAACGGCTCCAGCCTTCTCTACCACGACCATAGAAAGCATCTGCCGCAGGTCGAATCTGGAAAAGAATAGTATTCATACCCGACTTTTTGTGCTGGTCAAGTATTTGTATCAGCTCTCGTTTCTGTTTTTCAACATTAGTGCCAGTGGCGACTGTTGGCCAGTCAATATTACCTATAGTGGCAATCCAAACACCGCGAACTTCTCTTTTGGGGCTAGGTTGAGCGAATAAAAGTTGTGCTGTTGATGCTATTAAAAAAAATACTCCAAGTAAGTGCAGAACGTGTTTAATTCTCATTTGTTTAATGATAAGTTAACAAAGATAATTAAGCTTTATTGATAAAGTATTAAATCTTTGTAAGAACTTTGTGGTTGTTTAATATTCTGTAAATTGCAATGTTTTTGGACTGTCCTAAAAACATTATTTTTATAGCGCTTTTATTAGTATAGCATGAGCAAAGAGCAAATTTCCGTTTTTGATATGTTTAAAATAGGTATTGGACCCTCCAGTTCACATACCTTAGGTCCCTGGCGTGCGGCACAGCAGTTCACAAAAGTACTGCAGGATAAGGATGTACTTAATAACGTCGAATCTGTTAAGATATTATTATATGGATCTTTGGCCAAAACAGGTACAGGGCACGGAACAGATATTGCTGTCATGTTGGGTTTAAGCGGAGATGACCCTGTAACTTTTGATGTCAATCAAGTAACACCAAAAGTAGAACATATCAAATCTGTAAATCAGTTGCGCCTGGCTGGTACACATACCATTCCATTTACATACAAAGAAGATTTACTTTTTTTATATAGTGAAAGCTTACCTTTTCACCCCAATGCGGTTACTTTTCAGGCATTTTTGAATAATGGAAAAGCTCTTAGTGAAACCTATTATTCAATTGGTGGTGGATTTGTTGTTCAGGAAAATGATGAGAGCAGTTCTTCAGCAGAGGTCGATCTACCTTTTCCGGTAGATACCGCGCAGGATTTATTGCATTGGTGCCGTAAGACTGGTTTGAAAATCTCAGAACTCGTATTAGAAAATGAACATGCTTGGCGTGAAGAAGAAGAGACGCGCGCCGGCGTATTAAATATCTATAAAACCATATACGAATGTATATACCGCGGGTGCCATACAGCGGGAACACTTCCAGGGGGACTTAATGTAGAAAGAAGAGCTGCAAAACTGAATCAGCGATTGCTTAAAAACCGAAGCTATCACGATTATGAAAGCTGGATCGCAGCAATAAAAGCAGGAGGGGAGAATTTTCAATATATCCTGGATTGGGTAAGTTGTTTTGCTTTGGCCGTTAATGAAGAAAATGCCTCATTTGGAAGAGTCGTTACCGCGCCAACAAATGGAGCGTCTGGTGTTATTCCTGCCGTATTGCAATATTTTATTACCTTCCATAATGGAGATTCAGAAGATAAAATTATTCAGTTTATTCTGACAGCTTCCGAAATCGGTTCCATATTTAAAAAAGGAGCAACTATTTCTGCCGCTATGGGCGGATGTCAGGCTGAGATTGGAGTATCATCAGCAATGGCAGCTGGAGCATTGACGGAATGTCTCGGCGGATCGCAAAGACAGGTGCTTATGGCCGCTGAAATCGCCATGGAACATCATTTGGGTCTAACATGTGATCCTATTGGAGGTTTAGTACAGATACCATGTATTGAGCGGAATACCATGGGTGCAATAAAGGCCATTACAGCCGCGCAGTTGGCCCTGCAATCCAACCCTGATAAAGCCAAAGTCAGTCTCGACACAGTCGTCAAGACCATGTGGCAGACCGCGTTAGATATGAACGTTAAATATAAAGAAACGGCAGATGGCGGTTTGGCTGTACAGATTCCGTTAAGTTTACCGGAATGTTAATGATAAAGAATCCGTTGACATAAAAATATTTATGTTGCATGAATTAGGTCTGATCATGCAATATAAATATCAATAACGAATAAATGAAATACATATGAAGTATTGTGCTATTGCCTCAGGCAGTAATGGAAATTGTTATTATATCGCGAAAGGCGATACAGCTATTCTAGTAGATGCAGGTATTAATAATAAGCACATTCATCTCCGTATGTATAATCTAGGTATAATTCCAACTCAGATCAAGGCCGTTTTTATTACCCATGAACATACGGATCATATTCGGGGTTTATCTGTTTTTGTCAAAAAATATAATATACCGGTGTATATCACTCAGGGGAGTTACGATGGAACAAGATTGCATCTTCCTGGTCATTTGGTGCATATCATTACCCCAGATGCCGTCACCGAGATCGGAGAGATGAAGATTTATGGTATACCTAAATATCACGATGCAAAAGAACCATGCAGTTTTTTGATTTCCGATGGAACGCATAATATTGGTGTGTTGACCGATATAGGCCGTCCGTGTTCAAATGTGCAACATGTCATCAAACATGCAGATGTACTATTGCTGGAATCCAATTTCGATGAAGAGATGCTTAGAAATGGGCGATATTCCTATTTTTTAAAAAATAGAATCAGTAGCGGCTGGGGGCATCTTTCCAATGCAGTTGCGTTAGAGTTATTTAATAAATATCGGTCAGCCCGTCTCAAACACTTAATGTTAACGCACCTTTCAGGCGAGAATAACACCGTGGAACTGGTGCATGAAACATTTAGAGCCCATTGTGAAGATATTCTTCTTTCGGTTGCCACACGCTATGAAGAAACAGAAATTTTTGATGTTTTAGACCTCCAGATACAACAAGATAGACACGTTATTAGTCAGTGTGGATAAAAAAGTATTCTTTCTTAAAGTACCCAATAGAAACGCTAAAGTTTACAACTTTGGCGTTTTAGTTTTTGCGCTAAAATTATTAATAATCTTAAAATCAGAGATGTTGTATTTGATTAAATAATTTCATAAAGTTTTAATGTTTAGCATTTGTTAAAAGTAGAACTTTTTTAAAAACTTAAGTTTAGTTGCGTAGCACATTAATCTGTTATTTTATAAAAACCGGATTAATTAGTCCGAAACAATAAACTGTAAAATAGTCCTAAAAAGGGGAAAATTTGCATTAAATAAATTTGTTAAAAATTGTAAAAATTTCCTGTAATTAGGAAAAAAAGTCGTATAGATTGCGCAATCGATTGTTTAAAAATAGAACAAACGTTTGCTATGTTTTTAACTTAATTATTATTCCTAATAAGTAAGTTAAGTCAATGTAAAATTTGAGTTACCATTTCAATTGCTGTAAATTAACCTAAAATTTACTAACCAAATCAATTGTTATGAAGAAAATTTTACCAATTTTTCTCTTCTTTTTGATGTCATGTAATTTATTGTTTGCACAGGTAACTAATATTACTGGAACAATAAAAGACGACAAAGGAGGGGTACTACCTGGGATTACAGTATCCGAGAAAGGAACAACCAACCAGGCCGCCACCGGGAGTGATGGCGTATTTACACTAAAAGTCCAAAAATTACCAACAACCATCGTTGTCCGAGGTATTGGTTTTAAGTCCAAAGAACAGCAAGTTCAATCTGAAAAAGGGATCAGTATTGTATTAGCTACTGATAATTCAGCATTGGATGAGGTTGTAGTAGTAGGATACCAAAGACAGTCGGCAAAAAAATCAACCGGTGCAGTTCAGGTTATTTCCGGAAAAACAATCGAGGATCTACCTGCACCAAGTTTTGAGAGTTTATTACAAGGCCGTGTGGCGGGGGTAAACATTCAGAACTTTACAGGTGAGCCTGGAGCACGTAACACATTTACCATCAGAGGTAACTCGACCATTTCACCAGATTTAAATGCAGAGGTTGATCTTGCCAATACTATGAGTTCGCCATTGTACATCATTGACGGTATGCCACTATCAGTTACCGACCTAGCAAATGCTGGAGCGACAGGAACAAATTACGTGGCTGGTATCAATGTCAATGATATCGAGAGTATTGTAATCCAAAAAGATGCTGCAGGTACGGCCGTCTGGGGATCGAGAGGTGCCAATGGTGTTATTGTTATCAAAACCAAACAAGGGCGCTCAGGTAAACCGCAGGTTCGTGTTTCGTATTACAAAGGGATTACAGAACGTCCGCAATTGCAACGTACTTTAGGTGGAGCAACAGAACGTCGTGCGAAAATGGATATTTTGTCGCAATACGCTAACTGGTCTCAAATGAGAGGATTCAATCAACCTTTGACCGATAGTTTAAACCCGAGCTATAATAATGCCACCGATTGGCAGGATCTGTTTTATACCTCTGGAAATATCGATAATGCAGATGCAAGTATTTCAGGTGGAAACGAGGCCGTTAATTACCGCGTGTCTGCAGGTTATTACAACGAAGACGGTGTAGTGCGTAATACAGGTTTCAAACGCTATTCATTACGTGGTAACTTTTCTTTTACCTTATCACCTATTGTAAAATCCGATTTAATGTTTTCCACTGCTCGTATTAATAGAAAGCGTGGTTTAGGAAGAGGAATTGATGAGGTCGTTCCTGTAAATCAGGGATCTATGCCATCTTCCTTTGTTGGTCTTGGACAGACAGATTATGATTTGTTTTATGGGCAATATGATAAATTGAAAGATGATAATCAGACGGACAATCTAAATATTTTCTCAAAAACTTATGTTGATATTATCAAAGGTCTACAGTATTCACTTGAGGCTTCTGCACAGGTTAATTTGGATAAACGTTCACAGTTTCAACCCAAAGAGTTAAATAAAGGTGTGAACTATGCGGCATCCAATGGACGTAATGCATATACTTACAATTTAGCGAATATTTTAAACTACAATAAAACGTTTAATGAAAAGCATAGTATTATCTTAACAGCGATGCAGTCATTTCAGTATGATAAGCAACTTACGGATAATATAACAGCATACAATCTACCTACAGATGATATTAAAGTCATCCAAGGTGTAGCACAGAAAGATTTGTATGCAAATTCCAATATTCTTGAGGCCGGTCTTTTATCTTATCTTGGACAAATTTCATATGATTATAAATCCAAATATATTGTAAATGCCTCGTGGAGAGCAGATGCTTCATCACGTTTTGGTAAAGATACAAAATGGGGTTATTTTCCTGCAGTATCTGCAGCCTGGATAGCTTCAGATGAAAACTTTCTAAAAAATAGCTCGTGGATCAATTTATTAAAGTTTAGAGGTAGCTGGGGTCTGTCAGGAATATTGCCGACAGATTTTTATGCACCATTTAATATGTGGACCACATCTTCTGATACCTATAATGGAAATACATTTTCTTATCCTTCGTTCACAAAACCATTAACATTAAATAATTTAACGTGGAATAAGTCAGAGCAGACTAATATTGGTTTTGATCTATTTACTTTCGATAACCGCTTGAATATTACATTCGATGCATATCGTAAGATAACGAAAGATCCGATTATGGCTTTTCCATTCCCATATTATACGGGCTATACCAAATTATCTTTCAATGTACCGATGACTATTTACAACGAAGGAATTGATTTGACGATTGCCACACACAATCTTTCGAAAGAAAGCAAGTTGCAATGGAATACCAATTTTAATTTAACATTTAACAAAAATCGTATCGGTTCATTACCATTTGGTGATCGCAGTTTCTACGCAGATTCAAGAGGGTATAACCAACAGTTAATGTACACGGTTGGTAGTCCAATTTATCAATGGGCACAGATGAAGTATGAAGGGGTGTACGAAAATCAGGGGCAGATACCCGTTAATCCAATAACAGGTTTGCCATTAACTTATTTTAAGGGTAATACTGCTATAAAACCAGGTTTTCCAATATGGAATGATGTTAATCAAGATTGGGATGTTTGGAGTGATGAAGATAAAGGAGCAGCAGATGGTGATTTAGTGCTTACAGGTAATCCAAATCCTAAATTTACAGGTGGATTGTATAATGAGTTTATATACAAAAGCTTTTCTTTCAGTATGTTGAATACCTTTACTCTTGGTAGAGATATCATTAATAACTTAAAAAGTAATCAATATAATACAATCGGCGGTAATCTTACAAATTTCACAAACAATCGTTTACCTGATTTGGAAGGCGTTAATTATTGGACACCGGAGAAAGCTAAAGATCCAAATTATGTAGCAGATTTCCCTTCAATAGCACCATTTGGAGGATATTTCTATCAGTTCTTACCATTCAGTACGATGTTTAATGAAAATGGATCATACTTTAAGATCAAGACAATCTCAATGGGCTATATTCTTCCTAAACAGATTGTGGATCGGATGAAAATTGGTGCTCGAGTAATTCGCTTTTATGCGATGTTGGATAATGTACATACTTTCCAGAAAGCTTCTGTGCCTGATGCTGAATTGGTATCGCCACAAGGTGAATACAGTGGCGGTGCATATCCATTACCTAAAAAATACACCATTGGTCTAGAAGTAAACTTTTAAAATCTTGAAACATGAAATTTAAACATATATTATCAGTTATAGGAATTTCTAGTGCTTTAATGCTAGGATCTTCCTGTGGAAAATACCTTAATCTATCTCCTCAAGGTAGTACTTATGATGAGGTGTTTTGGATAGATGGCGCAAATGTAGAAAAGGCAACTTTAGGTGCATACGCTTTGTTACGCGATGCAGTTCGTAATGAACGTTCTTATTTTATTTTTGGTGATATTGCATCTGGATTATTCAAGCCAGGAGCAGATTACTGGAACTATGCATCGATCGTTAAAGCAGGAGGTTTCAAATTTAGCTATGCGCCATATTTGGAAGGAAGTTTATGGGACTGGACACGTTTTTACAAAATAATCAATCAATGTAATTTAATTATTGAACACACAGCAGAAATGGATGTGAGTTTATTTGAAAACGGTGAGGATGATAAAAACCAATACATTGCAAATGCAAAATTTCTACGTGCATATACTTACTTCTATATGCAGCGTGTCTGGGGTGATGTATTATTGGTAAAAGAAACGTTCAAAGATCCACAAAACATACCAGATATGGCGAGAAGTCCTCAATCGGAAACATTAGCCTTCTGTAAAGAAGATTTAGTTTATGCCGCTACAAATCTGGGTCAAGGTACTACCAAAAGCTTTGCATCTAAGGGGGCTGCCAATGCGCTTTTAGCACAGGTTTACGCCTGGGAACATGATTATGTCAATACAGAGAAATATATCGCAGAATCATTAAAGGGAGGTTATACATTGGAAGACGTGAAAGATTATAAAAAAATCTGGCAGGGAGATTCTAAAGAATCCATTTTCGAAATCAATATGCTGTATAATGAAACTGGTGGAGAGTGGAATAACGATTTCTTCAATGTATTTCTCACAAGTGCTGATGTTCCCGGTAAAGGAACTGCATCCATTTGGGAAATTGATCCTGAGTTTTTAGTAGAAGCTGAAGGCATGAACGATGGATCTGCTCGCGCAAATACAATAACAGCACCACTTCCTGATAATGCTGCTAGAAGAGTGATTACAAAGTATAATAATCTGGAGCATTATAATCCCAATGATGAAGACCTGTACGCTGTAAATAATAATTTAGTATTGATAAGATTGGCAGATATAATCTTACTCCGCGCTGAAGCTTATTATAAAAATGGAAAACAAAATTTGGCTTTAGGCGATCTGAATACAGTAAGAAACAGAGCCGGCTTACCTAACATTTCATTATCCGGAGATAATTTGTATAAAGAGATTTTTCTAGAAAGAAGAAGAGAATTAATTGGAGAAGGAACAATCCAGTTCGATTTAATTCGAATGAAGCTATTCTCACAACTTGACGATTATTCGGCTTATTATACAGAAGAGCGATTAGCTAGCCAAGGTTATTATTGGCCTCTGAATATGCGTAATTTATTGCCTCAAAACGAGAAATTAACGCAGAATCCATATTGGGCAAATCATTAATACATGTTAATTATGAAAAAGACAATTTTAAATATATTTATCCTGGTAGGAATTATAGTAGCAATAAGTTCTTGTAAAAAAGATGGTTATTTTGTGGGTGGCGAACTACATAATCCTAAAATCGATATGACTACTTACGACTGGATGAAGAGTAATAAATACGGGGTATTTGATACGGTTCTGATGCTAATTGATAAAGCAGGGGTTAAGGACAAAATCAATGCGTCTGGTATTACTTTTTTTGCACCCACCGATTATGATGTAGATAACTATGTTCAGGCGAGAACTGCGGCTGTACAAAAAGTGGACCCTAAGAAAAAGTGGACAGTAGATTCAATTATAAAATATGAATTGAACAAATTTAAGGATTCAATAGACATCTATATCACTAAAGAAATTCTGACGAATGATGTTTTGACAGCAAATGGAAAGAAATATAAAAACGTTAAAGGGGGAGAGTTTTTTGTGTCTTATGAAGAGACCAGAGATCCTGCTTTAGGCTATAATCCCAATTCTACTGTAATTCCAAGAGTTGTTATGTTTACGTATTTGTTCCAACCAGTCGCAACAGATGTTGATATAACAAAAATTGTTCCTCCTGTAGGTACTAGATCATTGGTGCAGACTTCAAATGCGCAGACAACAACGGGAGTAGTACATGTTTTAAATAACGCCCATATTTTATTTTATTATAGATAATCAAAATGAAAAAGAGTTTAATATATACGCTCGCTATCGGAATAGTAGCAGTGACGGCATGTAAAAAATTGCCGGAGGGAAATCTAAGTGATATCGTGAGGTACGAAGTATTACCTATGGAGATCAAAAGAGGAAGAGCTGAAGTTTCGACAGCCATTAATCCTGCAGGCTCTTCTAAGCCAACAGAGTATAAATTGCTTAACATTTATGAAAAGGAATCCGGTAAAGATGTAACCAGTGTTTTTGAAAAGACATATCCATTAAAAATTTGGAAGGCTTTACACGACCCTAAAGTAGATAAATCATTCGAGCTTATTTATGCAAAAATGAAAGATACACTTGTGGCTCCTCTAAGTATTAATAAATTTTCGGGAGCAATTGAAACAAATAAACATACAATCAATCTTCCAAAAGGAAATTATGTTTTTGATTTAGAAATTAAAAACAGCAATGGTACACGTATTTATCCAAAAATTGGTGAATTTAAAGTAATTGATGCGCCATTTTTTGAAATTCCAGCTGTTAGATCTACAACTGCAATGAAAGTGGGAGCAGAAACAACAACAAAAGCGATTCCTAGTAATGCTAGTCATATTAAGGTTACGCAATTGGATACAATTGGAAATACAATAACAGTCAGATTTTTGGATAAAAATGGAGGTGCTTTTAACCCAAAGGCAGGTGAAATTGAAAAAAGACCAAATTCTGGAACTGCAGGAGGCTTCTTGCAGACTATGGATGATTATGCTATGTCAAGTACACTTTTTGATGATCGCATAGAGTTCAAATATGGAGTTATGCCATTCCCTTTGTATTCTTTAGGTAATGGGTTTAATTACTATTACAGAATTCCAGCAAAATATGTGAAATATGACGATAGCTTAGGACTGCCTTATAATACATATTCTTGTAATCCGAGATTCTCATTTAGAGCTTTTTATAAAGGGAATTATACAATAGATGTGATTGTACCTCAGGTAACAAGAGTGACACCATAACTTATTCTTGAATAAAAGATAAGACGCTTAACTAGTTTTAGTTAAGCGTCTTTTTTATACCCCAATTATTTCCTGCCTCCAAACAAATGAAATCACTATCTTTATATAGATCACATTTGTAACCCTATTATGATGAATGCTAAACAATTAATCAGTTTTACGATAACCATTTGTATGATGCTTACGATTGGTAACGCACAGACAAACTTAAACTATTGCAACGATCAGATACGAACCGGAGCAGAACAGACAGAAAAATACCTACCCTATTTAAAAGATAAACGAGTTGCCATATTAGGCAATCCATCAACAGTAATAAAAGAGCGCCATCTTGTCGATAGCCTTTTGCTTAGAGGAGTCAATATTGTCAAGATCTTTGGCCCAGAGCACGGCTTTAGAGGAAATGCAAGTAATGGAACCGAAGTATCGGACGAACGAGATCCAGCGACACAGATCCCTATAATTTCCCTGTACGGAAATAAGAAAAAACCAACAGCAAAAGATTTAGCAGACGTCGATGTCTTTATTTTTGATGTGCAGGACATGGGCGTCCGTTTTTATACCAATATCAATACCTTACGGGATATAATGGAAGCATGTGCCGAAAATGGTAAAGAGTTACTTATCCTTGATAGACCAAATCCCAATGCATACCTCATTGATGGGCCTATACTCGATATGAAACATAAGTCAGGAATTGGCCAATTTCCAGTACCCATTGCCCACGGTATGACCACCGCCGAATTTGCACAGATGATCAATGGTGAGAAGTGGATGGCAACAGGCCGTAAATGCAAGTTGAAAATCATTCCGATAGAAGGGTACAACCATAGTATGCTATATAGATTACCCGTAAATCCATCACCAAATCTCAATACCGAACAGAGTATAATTTTATACCCCAGCACCTGTCTCTTTGAAGGAACCAAACTGAATCATGGTCGAGGAACAGATTTTCCATTTACCATCGTTGGCAGTCCAATATATAAAGACATCTTCACATTTTCCTTCACACCCGTCAGTAAAAAAGGAATGAGTGAAACACCATTATTTATGAATGAAGTCTGTTATGGATTAGATTTAAGAAATTATGACCTACAAAGTCTCGTTGATAGTAAAGAGATCAATCTTTCATGGATAAAAGAAATGTACAATAAATCCCCAGAAAAAGATAAATTTTTTGACCAGAGCTATTCCAAGCAAATCGGTAGTATAGAAAAGCTGGCTGGGGTGGACGAGTTTCGAAAGCAGATAGAGAACAATGTGAGCGATCAGGAAATCAGAGCAAGTTGGAAAGCAGGTTTAGAGAGCTATAAAAAGATGCGTCAGAAATATGTACTTTATAAAGATTGATGTAATACAGGAGAAAATCACCTATTCTACAGTTGGTACATCATTTTCATTAAAACCAATTAAAACACGCCATTAATCGACAGACGTTTGAAGTTGGCTTGGGAATCATTCGGGACAAGTAGGAGACAAGTTCGGCAATGGTATGCCTCCAGTTCGACATTTGTTTGCCTCCTTGCCGAACCCCTCCCGAACAATAGGCGAAGGAGAGTCGAACCATTCCCGAAGGTGTTCCCTATGAATGTCAAGCCACTACCGAGTCAATCCCGAGTAAAATATGGACTTTCACGGACTTCTACGGACTTGCATGGACTTTTACGCACTTAAATTTGCTTAATGTAGAGATATGAGCTAGTTGAATCATAAAGCTAAAAATTGTATTTATCCAATAAATAAACTATTTTTAATAAAACCAGTGTAGCATAAATCATGTTCGATTTCGAAAAACCTAAGAATCCATATCGAAAAAAAGGAAAAGATTATAATTTGTCAGAGAACAGCAAATTAGCAGGAGCAGATTTCGCATACTCCAATACATTAGCCAGCAGGATTTATAAGCAGATGAAAATCATACAAGATGATTCCGCTAAGTACGAATCCTTCTTACGTCTCAAAAAGAAACTTTACATGGTCATTCGAAATGACCGTCAACATGATCTAGGACAATTGAAATTAGGATATGGGAACATAAATCCGCTAAAGAACTTCCGTTTTTCACCAAAGACCAGTTGGCAAACTTTCTTTATGAATGATCCCACAGCAAATTTTGATGCGGAGAAAGAAGAATTATGTCTAAGTACCCCACCGATTTTAGCCCGTGAACTTGATCCACTTCCTGAAAGAGTAAGAAAAGTTATTCTGAAGATGCATATCATTAAAGTGACCATAGATGATGAAAATACAGTTGATATAAGTTCAAGTAAAGAGTTAATGATCGTTAAGGGTGATGACGTGAAATCACGATCGGTCATTTTTTCCATTAAAGATACACCCGATGTGCTAGTATTATGTGTGGCCACAGTAAGGATGTGGCTGTTATCCACAGATCGTAAAGTCGAATTTATGACCCGAAACACGAAATATATGACTGCGGAAATATTTGATGCGATATTGATTCGTGATGGCCAGATCTGCCAGTTTGAAGAAGAAACTAATAAAGAAAGCCATCCTCAGGTATTTCCCGATGATGAAGAAGTAAATTGGGTATAATAAACACTATAATTTTTAATAAGCTCATAGGAGACTAATTTCTGTTTATTCAGAATAGACCTATATGCTTAGAAATTCGTAACTGTAAAATGTTTAATATAGGTATACTTTAGCAAAATTTCTGATTTGAAAAATCAGCGAATATTTTGTAAGATTGTAATGATTAAATAACCATATTATTCAGCAATACGCTCCATGACTTCAATCAGTAATTCGGAATTAATAACGATGATCCGTACGGATGAGAGAGAAGGCTTTGCTCAATTATATGAACAATTCTGGGAAACACTGCTCAAGTACGTCATTAGAATATTACCCGATGAGGACGAAGCGTGCGATGTGGTTCAGGAAACTTTTTTGACCCTCTGGGAATTAAGAACTAAAATTCCCAAACTTAAATCCATAAAAGCCTATCTTTTAGTTATCGCCCGTAATCTCGCATTTAAACAGCTACGTGCAAAATTAGCGAACACAGATATGATTGATTTCTATACAGCGCAATATGCAGATGCATATCACAGCATCGATCAGCACTTGGAAAGTAAAGAACTCGGAGTAGCTCTGGAAGCCGAGATTCAGCAGTTGCCTCTAAAAATGCGCGAAGTATTCTTATTGAGCAGACAGCAGCATCTGTCTTATAAAGAAATATCCGAACGGTTGAATATATCTGATAAAACAGTGAAAAAGCAAATCCACAATGCCTTAAAACTGTTAAGAATGAAAGTCGATGAAGAGTATATTCCATATCTGATCCTCTTCTTAATATTTGATATCTGCCGTTGATTTTTTGATGTAAACTATTTTATACCTACTGACCCGAGTGACCCATAAATGTTTAGTAAAATATTTTTTTAATTGATAATCAGTTGTTTGTGATTATTTCATAAAATGATATACTACTCTGCATCCCTTAATGCCTCTTATCTATAATAACCAGTTATACTTGATGATACATGGACCTGCAAGACTTTAAAGACTTATTGAACCGCTACGCTGCGGACAAATGCTCTCCTGAAGAACAGCGGGAAGTAGAAAGGCTCATGCTAAAATATCCGCTTTCAAAAAATTGGAAATGGAAAAGTGAGCTGCATAAAAACCTGATAAAAGATAAAATGCGGAAACAGATATTTAATCAGGTAGACCGCGATCTTGGAAAACATAGAAAAAGAAAAGCTTACTGGATGACTGCTGTAGCATCGTTGCTGTTGCTGATCGGAATAAGTACCTTTTTCTATCTTCAATTACATAAAACGATTAATGGTGAGCAAGTGATTGCAGAAGCAATAAATGAAATATATAATGACGTTACCCTAACTGATGCAACAGGCCGCGTTACAGTATTAAAGAATAAAGAACAAACACTTGATCTACGGAAGTTAATTACGCAGGATAGCAAGTGGAATTCTTTGGCATCATTAAATACGTTGCATGTTCCAAGTTTGCATCAGTTTGCTCTGGTGCTGATGGATGGTACTAAAGTGCGGTTAAATGCTGGTAGCAGTTTATCGTTTCCGACACAGTTTACAGCGGTAGACCGCACCGTGACACTGGAAGGCGAGGCTTATTTTGAAGTCATGCCAAACCATAGTAAACCCTTCATGGTAAATGCTAAGGAAAGTCAGATCAAGGTAACTGGCACCAAGTTTAATGTAGTAGCATACCCTACAGATTCACGCATTATTACATCACTGATAGAAGGTGGAGTAGCTTTTCACATGAACAAGAAACAGTATCCGCTTAAACCGGGGTATGAAATAATCGCTGATGGAAACAAAAACTCGGTAGAAATGAAAAGCTTTGACCAAGATCAGGTAATGGCTTGGATAGATGGGTATTTTGTCTTTAACAATATGGATCTGGTATCGGTTATGAAACATGTGGCCAGGTGGTATAATATCTCGGTAATTGCTCCTGCTGTCGCTCCGACCAAGCGCATAGGAGGCACTTTTCCAAATACAGCATCTTTGGATGACCTGCTCAAAGATCTTGAATTATTGAGTGGTGTAAAGTTTATTAGAAAGGGAAAGGAGGTGCAAGTGGTCTACTAATACCCGATCATGGCGCCAAAAAACAAACCAGAAGTGCGACCAACACTTCTGGCTAAAAATGCACATAAATGTGCATAGGCGTAACACTATTAAGTCTCTAAATCTTAAACCATTAAACCTATACAAATGTATAAAAATAATCGCGCATATCCTTCGTGGTGCGGTAATGAACTATTTAAGTTCCTGTTTATGTTAAAGTTGATAATATTAACTTCTATTCTTTCGATGTCACAGGTCAGTGCCCGTGTGCTGGCACAGCATGTATCGATCAATGTGAAGAATAAAACCCTGAAAGAGATCTTCAGTCAGGTTAGTAAAAATTCTGGCTATCATTTTTTATATCTGGAGGAAGACATCAGGCATAAGAAGCCTGTATCCTTAGATCTCAAAAATGTGTCTGTTGATAAACTTTTGGAGAAGACGCTCTCAGGACAATCTCTCGCTTATATCATTAGAGGAAACCGCATCATCATTGAGAAAGTGGAACCACTAAATGTTAAAGAAAAAGAGATCCTGATCCAAAAAAGGGAAATATCTGGAGTGGTCACCAACGAAAAAGGAGAACCTATTTCTGGAGCATCCGTAACTGTGAAAGGCGAGCAAACCGGAGGAGTAACTGATGGTGCTGGTTTTTATAAATTTCAAGTCACAGCAGATGCGATATTAGTCTTTTCTTTTGTCGGATATCAAGCAAAGGAGCTAACTGTAGGTAACAGTACGGTGCTGAATGTGACGCTAGATCCACAGGTCAATACAATCGACGAAATTGTTGTAACAGCATTGGGTATTAAAAAAGAAAAGAAAGCTTTGGGATATGCAGTGCAGGAGGTAAAGGGAGCTGATCTGGTTAAAGCGCGTGAGCCAAATGGTATTGCCGCACTTACCGGTAAAGTAGCAGGACTAACCATCACACCATCCAGCAACCTTTTTGGTGATCCAGGAATCTATCTTCGTGGGCGTAGCGGTGTATTGATCGTGATCGACGGAGTACCGGTAAGTTCAGACTCTTGGAATTTAAGTCCCGATGATATTGCTTCATATTCTGTACTGAAAGGCGCAAGTGCAGCCGCATTGTACGGACAGCGTGGTATCAATGGTGCCTTGGTGATCACTACTAAGAAAGGAGGTAGCACAGGAAAGGGATTTTCTGTCGAATTTAATTCTAGTAATCAGTTGCAGACCGGTTTTAATGCAATACCGAAGGCCCAGACGACATATGGACCGGGAGATAACTTTGAATATGCTTTTAAAGACGGTCGGGGAGGTGGAATCAATGATAATGATTACAATATCTGGGGACCTAAATTTGAAGGACAGCTTATAACACAATACAACAGTCCGGTTGATGAAAAGACCGGTGAACTTATTCCTATCCCATGGTTAGCAAGAGGAAAAGACAATTTGACCAACTTTTTAAGAAATGGATTTTTAACGACCAATAATCTGGCAATAGCAACAAGTAGTGAATTAGGAGAGATCAGAATGTCTATTTCTCAGAATTACCAACGTGGACAAGTCCCAAATACAAGATTAGGAAGTACAAACTTTAATATGTCGGGAGGACTAAATGCAGGTAAAAAACTGCGCTTTGATGCTAATATTAATTATAATAAGCAATACACACCTAATTATCCAGATCTGGGCTATGGTCCGATGAACTTCATCTATCTCATGCAGGTTTGGGGCGGAGCAGATTATGATGTCAACGATCTAAAAAATTATTGGCAACCGGGAAAAGAAGGAATACAACAATATAACCGTGAATATACCATCTATAATAATCCTTGGTTTGTCGTGAATGAAAATCTGAGAAGTTATCACAAAGAAGATATCTATGGACACGCGCAAATGAATTATAAAATCAATGACGCGTTAACATTCAATATGCGTACGAGCGTAAGCAGCTGGAATCGTTTGCGGACAGTCAGATATCCAATATCAGGAGATTTTTATGAACCGTACAGAAGAGTAGGTGGATATTCGGAAACGTTTGATAAATTCTGGGAAAATAACACAGAGGCTTCTTTGAGCTATCAAAATAAATTTGGCGATTTTGGCTTTAAAGGTTCGGCATTTGCAAATTTACGTACAGTAGGTGTAAATAGTTTGACAGGAAGTACACGTGGAGGATTGATTGTTCCCGGAGTCTATGATCTGTCAAACTCCGTTGAACAGTATCTTCCTCAAAATGATCGGTCTATGCGTCAGGTCGGTAGTGTTTACGGTTTTACAGATTTTGATTATAAAAACTTTATTTTCTTAAACTTAACCGGCAGATTCGACCGCTCGTCAACAATGCCAAAAGCAAAGAACACATATTTTTATCCTTCAGCTTCATTAAGTGCAGTTATATCTGAAATGGTTGAGTTACCTAAAGTTTTTTCATTATTGAAACTAAGAGGGGCTTATGCGAATGTTGCCAGTGATCTAGTTTCAGAAAGCGATCCCTACAATATTTATAAATTATTTCCTACCTACAGTGCTTACGGTACAAGATGGGATAACATGGTGGGCGTAGGTTATGGCGGTGTCTTATATAATAACCAGATTTTACCTTCAAGGGTAAAAACGGCGGAATTTGGCTTAGAAACGAGATTATTTAAAGGACGTCTTGGACTAGATGTAGCATATTTTAGAAATATAGAAGGACCAAGTATAGTAGATGTTGCTGTATCAAACAGTTCGGGAGTAACGGGCATTCAAAAAAACGCATATACCTATCTACGCAAGGGGTTTGAAATTACATTAGAAGGTACACCTATCCAGACAACAGATTTTTCATGGAATGTCGTAGCCAATTGGTCAACTAATCATAGATGGCTAAGGGAGATTGACGGCGTATTACAACGTAATGGACTGACCAAGTTAGGAGATCGGGTTGATGGTTATTTTATTACGGATTTTCAACGCGACAAAGATGGTCAGATGATTGTCGGAACCGATGGGCTTCCAGCATACAATCCATTTAGTTCTAAAATTGGGTATAGTGACAATAATTTTGTATTGAGCTTGAACAATAGTTTCAAGTATAAAGATTTCGGACTTAGTTTCCAGTTTGATGGACGTTTTGGCGGTTTAATTAGTAACTACGTTGATAGCTACCAATGGAACTCAGGTACAGCTGTTGAATCAGCAAATAATTACAGGGATTTGGACTGGAAAAATAGAGATAATGATGCCTGGAAAGGTTCTATTATGAGCGAAGGTTTAAAAGTCGTAAGCGGACAGTTAAATACAGATCAAGATGGAAATGTCATATCAGATACACGACAGTTTGCGCCAAATGACGTTCCAGTACTCTGGCAGACTTGGGCACGTAACTATTACAGATCGGGAGATATGTTGGCACGTCGCCGAACATTTGTTAAACTGAGAGAAGTAGTATTGAGCTATAATGTCCCAAAAACATTATTGGACGGATCTAAATTCTTTAAAACCGCGAGCGTGTCATTGGTAGGACGTAACCTCTTGTACTTTACAGGTAAAGGAACGAAAAATATGGATCTAGATCAATTCATTGGCGATGCAAGCTTTCAGACACCATCAGTAAAGAGCTTTGGATTGAATATTAATGCAAGCTTTTAGATCAAGGAATCAAAGTTCCTATAAATAATAAGATAATTGCTAACGATCATTTATGGGAACTTTTATCAGCATTTTTGAAAATATGAAATGAAAATATAATAAGATCTTTCAAATAATGAGCAGTAAATCTATGCTAGATAGGTTTATTGTTAAGGGAAAATAAATGGAGTGAAATGAGCTTATCTTATATAAATGAAAACATATTCTTATAAAACAGTACGCTGATGAAATCATTTAAGCATACTGCTTAGAAATAGCAATTATGCCTCTAATAGCTTGATAACAGTTAAAAAAATAAATATATTTCAATGAAAAATATTAAAATAACATTACTCTTGATTCTTGTAGCTGCAATCTCTTCTTGTAAAAAGATAGATTCTTTACAGCAGGACTCAGCAGCTATATATAATGCCAAACCGCAACTGATCTTGACAGGCTTACTGTTGAACAGTTCAGATAGCCCCTGGTCTACAGATCAAAGACACAATCAATATATGGTACTCAATTTTGAACTATACGGAGCCCAATCATACAATTGGACCACCGGTTCTTTTGCTGAGTATGATCAATTGCGAAATGTGGTAAGAATGGAGATAGAGGCAGACAAAGCTGGAGCTGTAGGCGCTCCTTACATAGCACTGGCCAAATTTTTTAGAGCTTATTTCTTTACAAGACTAACGGAAAGATTTGGAGATGTCCCAATGAGTGAAGCCTTGCAGGGAACAAGCAACGGAAACTTTGTACCAAAGTACGATAATCAAAAGCAGGTGTATCAGCAAATCTTACAATTGTTGGAGGAGGCAAATACCTTATTGGCACCTTTGGTTACGGAAGGTAAGAAAGTAGAGGGAGACTTTTATTATGGCGGGAATTTGGCAAAATGGCAAAAACTAATCAATTCCTTTAAACTGAGAGTTTTGATGTCGCTAAGTAAAAGAGCCGATGATACTCCTGATCTGAATATTAAGCAACAGTTTGCCGCTATCGTCAATAACCCAGTTAAATACCCGATAGTACTTGATAATGCAGATAACTTCCAGCTCGTATACAATGGTAATAACCGAAATAATAATTATCCTTTATGGCCAGCTGATGGTGTGGTAATCAAGTATGATAATAGAAATACGCTTGCGGCTACTTATGTGAATATTGCGAAGAATACGCAAGATCCTAGACTAATGGTGGTAGCTTGGCCAACAGATTCTGCTAAAAATAGTGGCGATGCGAACTATGTCAAGAAATTTACATCGTACAGAGGTGGTAATACGGGTGATCTGCAATCGACTCTGCAGAAACAAACTGTTGATGGAAAACTGTCAATGATCAATTTTGATTATTGGATGGCTTCTCCTTCAGGTGTACCGTGCGTTCAATTAGGAGCATACGAAACACATCTGACAATTGCAGAAGCTATCAATCGAGGTTGGTTGACTGGTGATGCTGCCGAACATTATGGTCTGGGAATTAAAAGTTCAATGCAGTTTTATGGAGTAAAGATTGAAGATATTGAAAAATTTATGCTCATTAATCCATACAAGGGAAACAGCACAGAAGGGTTAAAGCAGATTTTAAATCAAAAGTATATGGCATTTTTTCAAAATTCTGGGCTGGAAGCTTACTACCAATTTAGAAGAACAGGTATTCCTGTTTTTAATATTGGGCCTTCAAATGCAAATAACAATGCCATACCAACCCGATGGGCATATCCTACATCTGAATATACGGTGAACGAGAAAAACATTAAAGACGCTATCGCAAGTCAATTTGGCGGTGCCGATACGCAAAATGGTATCATGTGGAAAACTAAGTAATTAAAATATATACAAATAATGAAAAGAATATCAATACAGGTGTTGTTGCTCTTAATATGCACATTCACTGCAGTGGCACAGTTTAAAAAAGTAAAACATATTGTTGTTATTGGATGCGATGGTCTAGGTGCTTATGCCATACCAAATGCAGAAATGCCAAATGTGAAACAATTAATGGCAACTGGTGCTTGGAGTTTAAAAGCTAGAACGGTGCTGCCTTCATCCAGTGCCGTCAATTGGGCGTCTATGTTAATGGGAAGTTCGCCTACTATGCATGGATATACGGAGTGGGGAAGTCAGGAGCCAGAAATCCCATCTATAGTTAAGCATAAGAAGTATAATAAATTTCCTTCTATCTTCAGTGTGATCCGCGATCAAAAACCCAAAGCTGTTACTGCAGCTGTGTATAGCTGGCCCGGCATTGGATATCTGATCGAAAAAGACGCGATAACACATGTTTTACCAGCAGACGATAATGAAGATGTTTGTACAGAGAAAGCTGTTAATGTGATTCTGCAGGACAAACCTTTATTTACATTTGTGCATTTTAGTGAGCCAGATTATACAGGGCACGGCA
Source organism: Sphingobacterium sp. JUb20 (assembly GCF_004342035.1). Lineage (NCBI taxonomy): Bacteria > Pseudomonadati > Bacteroidota > Sphingobacteriia > Sphingobacteriales > Sphingobacteriaceae > Sphingobacterium > Sphingobacterium sp. JUb20. The sequence continues at coordinate 271,195 of NZ_SLYV01000002.1, forward strand.
AAGGACACAGAACGGAGGCATATTACGATATGCTGAAAAAAGTTGATGCACGCATTGGGAAAATAATTGATGCGGTTAAAAAAGCAGGTATTGCCGATGAAACCATTATCATGGTAACAGCAGATCATGGTGGTATAGATAAAGGTCATGGCGGAAAATCTTTGGATGAAGTACAGGTACCTTGGATTATGAGCGGACCGGGTATTAAAAAGAATACCGAACTGAAAAGCACGATTATAACTTATGATACTGCTGCAACTTTGGCTACGATCCTTGGACTTGAGCAACCTCAGTCCTGGAGAGGAAAGGCAGTAAATGAAGCTTTTGCTAAATAATGATCTTTTAGAAGATATCTCCATTACTAGGCTAAATTAATAGTAACAGGAAGCCCTCTGATCTGCTCAGGGGGCTTTTGTATTTAAGAATCAATTTGATTAAAGAATAATACTTTGTAAATTAGAGCATATAAATCTAAACATGCTATTTAAAAAATCAACCTTCCTCCTGTTATTATTTTCTTGTGCAATCGGAAGTGGCGAAGTTCATGCCCAAACGAAAGAACGACCGAATATTATCCTATTTATTGTAGATGATATGGGATGGGAAGATACTTCGGTTCCTTTTTGGAAAGAAAAAACGGCGTTGAACAATTTTTATCAGACACCGAATATGGAACGTCTGGCCAGTCAAGGCATGAAATTTACACAGGCTTATGCCAGTAGTGTCTGTTCTCCAAGCCGGGTAAGTTTAATGAGTGGCATGAATGCCGCACGGCATCGGGTAACCAATTGGACATTAAACAGAAATGCTTCGGTAGATGCTAAAGATGATAAACTGGATTTTCCTTTGTGGAACGTAAATGGTATGCAGCCCGTGGATACTATAGAGCGATCTGTATTTGTCAATTCCTTGCCTCAACTATTAAAGGAGAATGGATATTTAACCGTTCATGCAGGAAAGGCTCACTTTGGAGCTGTGGGAACATTAGGAGCTGATCCTATAAATCTGGGGTTTGATGTGAATATTGCCGGTCATGCAGCGGGTGGTCCTGGTAGCTTTCTGGGAACAGAAAATTTTGGAAATAATAAAGATGGAACGCCAAAAAGTCCTTGGGGAGTACCGGGTTTGGAAGAATATTACGGTCAGGATATATTCTTGACAGAAGCATTGACGCAGAAGACACTAAAAGTTTTGAATGACTCATTGTCAAATCAAAAACCCTTCTTTTTGTATATGTCACATTATGCAGTGCACGTACCTTTTAATGCGGATAAGCGATTCTATCAAAAATATATCGATAAAGGAGCCACTCATGTTGAAGCACAATATGCTTCAATGGTAGAAGGTATGGATAAGAGCCTAGGTGATATGATGAGTTTTTTAGACCGTAAACATTTGACTGAGAATACAATTATCCTCTTTATCTCTGATAATGGTGGTTATGCCATACAGGATCGTGGTAGAACAGGCAAAAAACACAGATGGAATGAACCTTTAAAAAGTGGCAAAGGATCGGCCTATGAAGGTGGGATAAGAGTACCCATGCTGGTTAAGTGGCCAGCTGTTGTTAAAGAAAATTCGGTAACGGAATATCCCGTTATAATAGAGGATATATTTCCGACTGTATTGAGCATGGCAGGTGTTAAAAAAACAAAAGCTGTGCAACACATAGACGGAAAAAATTTTGTTTCGGTATTGAAGACAAATAAGCAGACAAACCGTAAATCGGCCATGTATTGGCACTATCCAAATAGCTGGGGCGAGACTGGTCCAGGAATAGGTGCGACAAGTACAGTGAGGGACGGTGACTGGAAATTGATCTATTGGCATAAAACACAGAAAAAAGAACTGTTTAATATCAAGAACGATATCGGAGAAGAGCAAGATCTTGCGATGAATAATCCTAAAATCGTAAAAAAGCTATCCGATAAATTGGGTGCTTATCTTCGAAATGTAGATGCACAGATGCCAATTGTTAAAAATACTAAAGCTACTGTTCCTTATCCAGACGTAGTTTCTGATCGGTAGTACTTCGTAATAAATTTTGGTAAATAATATATCAAAATAACAAAACCCTCTAGCATATATTAGAGGGCTTTTACTTTTTTTAGCTACCTAATTTATTCCTGAGTTTAATTTATGCTCCAAACATTTTTCTATTCCTCCCACAGCATATATCGTCTGCAGAGCAATGGGAAGATTAGTGAGAAATTGAGCAATGGGAATTATACTATCCGCACTTTGTATGAAAGAATCTTTTAATGAGCTAATGGAATAACTTTCTATTAATTCATCCATGATTTCGTACCATTCTCTATGAGTTTTGAAACGAAACATTCGAGCTAAGAAATCAGGAGGATAGATCCCTAAGTTATTATTGCAAGAACAAGCTATCTCGTGTTTATGATTTAAGAATAAATCTTTTTTCTTGCATTTTTGTAGGTCTGATTGGATGAAAATCAACCACGCGAGGTCAATTGCATAGCCGATATTCACATAGATGTAACCATAGTTAAAGCCTTCGCATCGCATTATGCTACTGACAGAAATATTAACAAGGTGGTTGAAATTTTTACTCCAGTCCGTACTGCTTTTTGCAAAATTCTCTAAAGAATTTGAATAATTCTTAAAGGTATATTTAGGTAAATACCTAAACTCTTTCCATTTTAGTTTTTTTCTTTTCATGATTGTAGTATTGGATTATTATGCTGTTGGGGTAGCATTAAATAGGCTGTCTGAAAGGCTATATCAAGGGGTGTGTGTTGTGTTCATTTGCTACATTTTAGTTTGTGTTATTTCTTGAAATATCTTTTTGGTGAGATATGGAGATGAAATGTAACATTGTATTCAGACGCCTTATTATTTATCGATTTTATAACATATTTTTTTGTTAACTGCTCTGTTTTTTAAGTTTATGGCGACTGTAAGGTTTGCTGAATACAGGTCATGTTCTCTTCTAAAGTGGTTACCGTGTCAAGATGATCTGCTGCTTCCATATATAGTCCTGTTATTTTCTGTGTAGCGTCTTCTTTTAAATTTGCGCCTTTATTTTTTGTTTCCAGTTCTGCTGAATTCATTTCCGACATTTTTTCTTCATCTCGTATATCATGAGGACCGCCTAATGATTCATTTGTTTCATTATTGGATTCCGCTTCTTCATGTTGTTTTCTAGATTGAATATGAACATAGGGAGGTAGAGGAATAGAGATACCCCCATGCTCATAGATGTAATAAAGTGCGTACGCCAGACGAATGAGAAATTCGCGAATAACGACAATTTTATCACCGAAATGTTCATTGCCGATAGATCTCTTTAAAGTTAGCTGTTCCATCAGGTCATCCATGGTTTTATACCATTTTTGTAAGGGCTGATAAGAGAAAAACTTACGAATCAAATCGTAGGGGCTTCTTTTATTATTACAAGTGAGTTCAAGTCCATACGAATAGTTGAAGTAATCGTTTCTTGTGTCAAATAATGTTAAGGGATCCTTATGTTTGGGTAGTCCACATTGTTTAAAAATAACATAAGCTATTTCCATCTGCTTAATCATTTGATGGCAATTGTAGCCATTTTCGGGATAACCACCGGTCGACATCGCTGGATAAGCTCCAGTTATTACAAAGAGATTGATATCATTTTGCCAGTTAATGATATCAGTTTGCTGTTGGAAAAAATCACGGATGTAGACCATGGGATTTTTGATATTCTTTTTACTTAAATAGCGAAATTGTTTCGCTTTTAGTTTCTTTTGCGTATTTTTCATAATGGAAATTTTGGTTTAAAATGGTTTTAATTATCTTCATAAAACTAATTTAGGAATTATTTTAAGTCAAAACAAATTATTTTAAGATTAAATTTGCATATATGAGTGATTATTTGAAGAGAATTAAGCTTGTTGCTGACCGGGAAGGAATGAGTGTTTCTGCTTTAGAAGCTACTATTGGAGCCAGTAAAGGCGTTTTTACAAGAGCCTTGACCAACGGTACAGATATTCAATCGAAGTGGCTAATCAGCTTGTTAGAAAATTATCCCGATTATTCAGCAGAATGGTTACTAAGAGGTGAAGGATCGATTTTATGTGCTAAATCAATCGTTAAAGAATTTAATGAGACCTACTTAACTGCCGAACAAGAAGGCATTAATAATGCTGTGATTAATGCCTTACATCAAGTAATAGCATCTCAAAATGCAACAATTAAATCCCAGGAAAAGATAATTTCCTTCATGGAGCGACAATTATCAGTTTACGAACAGGAAAATACATCGTCAAAAAAGGAGTAACCCATACGGTGTGATATTTAAGTAGGAATAAAGTAATATTGAAATGGCGTAAAATAATACGCAGAAATAGCGAGTTAAGAGGTAATAATGATGAGAGCGCTGTATTGCATCATAAAGTATAGGTTAAAAAAGAGAAATCATGTCGGGAGTTAAGGAACGTGTACTATTAATTGCGGAAAGTAAGGGGATCAGCAAAGCTATTTTTTTTGAAGGCTTGGGATTTTCTTATGCTAACTTTAAAGGCGTTCAAAAATTTTCAGCACTTAGTTCGGATGCAATGATAGCTATCTTAACTAAATATAATGATATATGTCCAACCTGGTTACTGATGGGTACAGGCGAAATGTATAGGAACAGTAACGGTGATGAAAGGGGGCCCCTTGAGCATTCCAAGCAGCGCCCAGATGATAATGCAATTAAGATGGACGAGGCAATGAATAAAGTCATCAATGCTTTGGAACAGACGATAAGAACACAAGAGAAGACAATTCTTGCCCTTGAAAAGCAAATTGGTTTCTTGGAAAAGGAATAGTATCGGGTATCATTGCACCTGCTTCTATAGATTAGGCCGATCTTGCCTCAAGAAAATTTGTATAGAACAATATTTCGTTATTATAATTTAAAAAATAACGGATTCTAGTGATTTTATTGCCGTGGTTTTCGTTTATTTTTGTCTAATGGAGGTAAACTATCGAATAGAAGAATTATCATTCCTAAGATCTTTTAGTAATTAATAATACCATATTTATGTTAGGAAGACTATATCATTTGTTTGCTGTGTTACTTTGTTTTACAACACTTGATGCTGTTGCTCAATCAGCCGGTGATCGTCCTGTTTACACTTCAGAATGGGGGCATCTCTATCGAACCGAAAATAACAAAACGGATCTGCTGGGGATATTTCCGACAGAAGCTCCTGTATATATTCTGGACTCTACAAAAACACAATATAAAGTGCAGGTAAGTAACGGCGATATTGGGTTTATAATGAAGCAACCTCTCCAACGGGCAATGTTTGGCAAGCGATCAGCAGGTGAACCTGCGCAATATTTTTATCGGGGTACACAAGGAAGTCAATGTCCTCATTTTTTTGTTCAGGTATCGGAATTACGGGTGCGTAAAGCTCCAGACGTTTCAAGTACTGCAGTAAGAAGAGCAAGACTCAATGAGCTGATCTGTATCGATTACTTTCCGCTTTACACGGACGGTTGGGTATATGTGGGTGATCACTTTCATGAAAGACCGGAATTTATTCAGGCAAAATTTTTAGGTGCGGAATTGACCTACGATAAAGTGCTAAAAGACTACCTCAAAGTAAAAGGTAAGGATCAAAAACAGGAAATTTTATGGGTAGGAAGACTCCGGGAAATTGCCTGGACCGATGATAAAAAATTAAAACAGGCATTGACATTTTGGAAAGAGTCATTTGAAAATGCTGGATTACAGGACCCGAAAGTTGATATTGATTTTGAATTGTATTTGGCAGATCGGTTTCAAGTTCGTCCGGCATTCGATGTGGTGGAGCAGCAGCTGACATCTTTACGGATGCATTTCGATTGGAAGGGATTGCTTCTTTATGATGGGAAGATAACAGAAAGTCAGATGAAGCAACTTCAAATGCAAAAAGTATCGGTTATTCCGGATATGCCCGAATGCGGTTGGGAACCTGTATATTATTATCGATCTGATAGTAATATCGTGGCATTTGAAGAAAATGTAAAGGGGAAAGTTTTTGGCTCTGTATATCAGGCTACCCTTAGCAATGAGCTTGCCTTGTGGATGGGAGAGGAGCGCATCGATATGAATTATGATGAAAAGGAATTTGTGAAACATTTTGGACATCTGGTTTCGACCGACTGGATCGGGGCCCCGCATGTTTATCGAATTCCCGATGGTGACGCAGGTCTATTTATGATCACTTTTGAAAATGGAAAAGCTGTCCGTTATGAATGTATGTTTTATTGTTAGAAAAGTCAATTAAGGATAAAATAAAAAAGGACCTGCAGCTTTTGTAAGTCCTTTTTATTTTAAATCAGTTCCATAGCGAAGAGATTGGCGATATGCCCTTTTAGCTTATCTTTTACCTCGTTAATATTGGGTTTATAGCCCAGTTCTCGCTCCATAGAGGTAACATCTTTGTCGTCAATACCACAGGGTACAATATTTCCAAAATAGCTTAGATCGGCATTTACATTGAATGCAAATCCATGCATGGTTACCCATCGGCTTGCTCGGACACCCATCGCGCAGATTTTCCGTGCCTTTTCGTTGTCCCCATCGATCCAGACACCCGTAAAACTTGGGTATCTTCCTGCCTGAATTCCATAATCATTTAGGGTTAGGATAATCGCCTCTTCTAACGTGCGTAGATAAAGATGAATATCGGTAAAGAAATTATCTAAATCCAGAATTGGGTATCCAACGATCTGACCAGGACCATGGTAGGTAATATCACCGCCACGGTTGATCTTATAGTAGGTTGCTTCTTTCTCTTCGAGCGCCTTTTCATCCAATAAAAGATGTTCAGGTTTCCCAGATTTCCCTAAGGTATACACATGAGGGTGCTCGTTGAAAATTAAAAAGTTTTCCGTTGGAAGTTCTGTACTGTTAACACGGTTTTCATGTTTTACAGCTAAGGTTTTATTAAAAATCTCTTCTTGTCTATCCCAGGCTTCTTGATAGTCAACCAAGCCCCAATCGATAAAGGTTACTTTTTTATTTTGCATAGTGATGTGGCTATATGCGTTTTAGCCCAGTTTGAAATGATTAAAGCACGCTTGATTTTACATCGGGTATACCCTGTCTTTCAAGCGTACTTTAAGTACTTATAAATTCGGATTAGTAAAGCAAATTATTATAAGGATATCTTTCACGGTGAATTTCCACAATGATATCGTATAATTTTTGTTTAAATTCCTCTAAGTTTGTTTTATTTGTAGCTGAAATGAAGATTGCTGGATCAGCATTCTTGGCCATCCAGCTGTTTTCAAAATCTTCCAATGTTACTGTTTTTTCACCTTCTTCACCCTCTTCAACTGTCGGTACATAAGCATCAATTTTATTGAATACCGTAATGATCGGTTTATCTAAAGCTCCAATATCTTTCAATGTCTCATTAACAGCGATAATATGATCTTCAAAATTTGGGTGTGAAATATCAACCGCATGAATCAATACATCCGCTTCGCGAACTTCGTCTAATGTTGATTTAAAACATTCAACTAAATGATGGGGAAGTTTACGGATAAAACCTACAGTATCGGATAATAAGAAAGGTAAATTATCAATCACTACTTTACGAACGGTTGTATCTAATGTTGCAAATAATTTGTTTTCAATCAAAACATCCGATTTTGAAATCATGTTCATAATGGTTGATTTCCCGACATTGGTATAGCCGACTAAAGCAACACGTATCATTTCACCCCGATTTTTACGTTGTGTTTCATTCTGTTTGTCAATCAGATCAAGACGTTCTTTTAAAACAGTTATTTTATTTAAAATAATACGTCTATCAGTTTCAATCTGACTTTCACCAGGACCACGCATACCGATACCACCACGTTGGCGTTCCAAGTGGGTCCATAATCTCGTCAACCGGGGTAATAAATACTGTAATTGTGCTAATTCAACTTGTGTTTTTGCTTGCGCACTTTTAGCATGGCTTGCAAAAATATCTAAAATTAAATTTGATCTGTCTAATATTTTAACTTGAAGCTCACGTTCGATATTACGTAATTGAGAAGGAGATAATTCATCATCAAAAACGACCATATCAATTTCTTCTGCGATAACAAAAGCTTTAATATCTTCTAATTTTCCTGCCCCTACATAGGTAGAGCGATCTGGATAAGTTAATTTTTGTGTAATAATACCTTTTGTTATCCCGCCTGCAGTTTGAACTAAAAATTCTAATTCTTCAAGATACTCGTGTGCTTTTTCCTCGCTTAATCCCTGAGGAATTACACTCACGAGTAAAGCTGTTTCGGGTCTTACTGCGGTGTCGTATATTTTGATTTTTGCCATTGTTTTCTATTCTAATTTTGTATTGCTTATTAAGATTTTGCATGAGTAGGCCAAGGGGCACTGCAAAAAGACGTGAAAATGATGTGACGTCATAGTACGATGACTCAATAATAATACAAAGATAATCGTTTTTAGTTTAATTGTTTTATGCCAAAAGCGGATCCTATAATTTTATTAAAGAAGCTTACAGACTAATGCATAATGGAATAGGAGTGAGATAAGTACTTTATGAGATCTTATCCCATGCAATACCGTCCGTTTTTCTAGCGAGGTATTGTCTGAGTGATGCATGACGTTCTTCTGTCATTTCTGGATCTTCCTTGAAGATATCAATAACAGAATTTCGGGCTTCTGACAAAAGCTGTTGGTCTGTTGCAAGGTTGGCCAGTTTTAATTCCAGTACACCAGATTGCTGCGTACCTGAAATATCGCCAGGACCACGAAGTTCTAAATCAACTTCTGCGATTTCGAATCCATCATTTGTTCGTACCATAGTATTCAATCGCAACTTCCCTTCCTTGCTTAACTTATTACTTGACATTAAGATACAGAATGATTGCTCTGCACCACGACCAACCCGTCCTCTCAATTGATGGAGCTGTGATAAACCAAATCTTTCCGAGTTTTCAATAATCATGACAGAAGCATTGGGAACATTAACACCGACTTCAATTACGGTTGTTGCAACCATAATCTGGGTTTCATGTTTCACAAAACGTTGCATCTCAAAATCCTTATCTTTGACAGGCATCTTGCCATGGACAATACTGATCTTAAATTCAGGAAGCGGAAATTCACGTTGGATATTTTCTAGACCTGCTTCTAAGTATAATAAGTCTAGTTTCTCACTTTCCTTGATCAGTGGAAATACAACATACACCTGTCTCCCCTTTGCTATTTCTTCACGGATAAGACCAAACATGCGCAATCTGGAGCTCTCGAAAAAATGAACTGTCTTAATCGGTTTTCTTCCCGCAGGGAGTTCGTCGATAACCGAAATGTCCAAATCGCCATACATAGTCATTGCCAAAGTACGCGGGATAGGGGTTGCGGTCATCACGAGCATATGTGGAGGAATGCTATTTTTACGCCAAAGCTTAGCGCGCTGTTCAACTCCAAATCGGTGTTGTTCGTCAATAACAACAAAACCTAAATTTTTAAATTTGACTTTATCTTCAATTAAGGCATGGGTTCCTATCAGAATATCCAAAGTGCCATTTTCCAATTCTTCATGAATGATACGGCGTTGCTTAGTACTCGTAGAGCCCGTTAATAATTTAATATTGCAGATATCCTCTCCCAGTAACTCTTTTAGCCCCGTATAGTGTTGGGTTGCTAATATTTCTGTTGGTGCCATCATGCAAGCTTGAAAACCGTTGTCTATGGCCAAAAGCATAGTTAAAAGTGCAACCACTGTTTTCCCAGATCCCACATCGCCCTGCACCAAACGATTCATTTGTGCGCCGGTAACAGTATCCTGTCTGATCTCTTTGACGACACGTTTCTGTGCGTTGGTCAACGGAAAAGGAATCCGTTCTTTGAAAAAGGTATTGAATTTGTCGCCGACTTTAGAGAAAATCTGTCCCCTGAATTTTTTAGTATTGAGCTGTTTATTTTTTAGTAATTTGAGCTGAATATAGAATAATTCTTCAAATTTGATACGTTTTATGGCCTGCGTCAGTTCCTCTTGACTCTGTGGAAAATGAATTGCAACAGTGGCTCTGGCTTGGTCCATCAATTGATGCTTGGCCAATAAATAAGCAGGTAGCTGTTCAGTGAGTTGACGAAATACGGTTTCTAAAGCAGTCTGCTGTAATTTTTGAATCCCTTTACTGTCTAAGTTGAACTTCTTCAGTTTCTCAGTGGAAGAATAGACAGGTTGCAAGGTCATGTTACCCAAGTTTTTTACCTGAGCTTGATAAGGTTCCATTTCGGGATGTGTGATCGATATCTGTCCATTAAATACAGATGGTTTGCCATAGAGCACATAGGCGGAACCTACTTTTAATGATTTCTGTAACCAGGTGATCGATTGGAACCATACCAGTTCGATGCTCCCTGTTTCATCTTTGAATTGTCCAACCAAACGTTTTGCTCTTTTTTCACCAACTTCTTTAAGCCCAATAAGTCTCCCTAATACTTGGGCCGAATACATATCGGCATCCAGTTGTCTTATTTTATGAAATAAGGTACGGTCAATGTAGCGAAAAGGGTAATAACTGAGCAGGTCACCAATGGTGAAAATCTGCAATTCTTTTTTAATTACATCAGCTTTCTGAGGGCCTACGCCTTTCAGATATTCTATTGGGGTTATTAAAGATAAATCAGCCATTCTTCTACTTTGCTAATTTAAGGATTTTACTTAAAAATTTAGTAAAATACTATAGATGATTGCTAAAGTTGTTGTATCGGTTAATTAAAAAGGAGTATTTAGTCCGGTGATGTGGTATCAGATATTTTTTCCACATATTAATAAAAAAAGCTGCCCCTTTATTGAAGAGGCAGCCTTTAAATAGGATAAGATGTTGATTAAAAATTTCCTTTATTCACATCCCACCATAGACGTGTACCACCGTTATCAGCACCGCCAAGTAATGAAATGGCATTTTGTACCTCAGCTGCATTCGTGTTGTACTCATTTTGTGGAAATGGTAAACGGCGGATCTGAATCTTAGTGTCAATAAGACCAGCGCTATTATTCACCGCAACAGGGAATAATTTTGGATATCCGGTTCTACGGAACTCACTCCAGGCTTCTTGTCCTTCTGGGAAGATCGCTAACCATTTTTGTGTAATAATACGTTCCAACTTTTCTTCATTAGAGGCTGCATCATTCCATTGAATAGTTAAGTTAGTTGGTGCAGCTGCATTATTGCTTGCATTGAATGGATCAACGTAAGCAGCAGCTTTACTCGTATTGTCTTGTAAATAGGCCGATAAACCACTTACGCCCCATTGTGCAAAAGAGGTCTCAACACCTTTTTCATAAAGTGATTTTGCTGTTCCACCAACATTTGCCCAACCTCTCAATGCGCCTTCAGCACGTAAAAAATAGACTTCAGCAGCAGTCATTAAAATTGGGGCAGTGGTTGCTGTGAATGACGGCGTACTTCCTCCCGTATTAAGCGCTGATAACATCTGGTATTTGTCTTTTTCAATACCTGCTGCACCTGTACGGATACCAATGTATTTGCCCGCGAAGCCGGTTGTCTGTTTGTCAACTGGTACTGGCTCCATATATTTAGAAATACGCGGATCGCCGTAACCTGTCATGTATGACTGTAAAGAAGCATTCATACGGGTATCTGCCCAATTCTTTGAAATAAACCAAAGGGGATTGCTGAATGTACCGTCTGTAGGAACTTTTACTTTGAAGTTTTCACTATTCGCTTCAATAACGCCACCATTTGCTGGATCTAACGCTTTCTCTGCTTGTGCTTTTGCTAGTTGAGGGTCAACTTTTACAATACGCACAGCAAGACGCAAGCGAAGTGAGTTCGCTAATTTTAACCAGTTCTTAAAACGTGTCTGATTATCCAAATTCGGATAAACTAAATCGATCTCTTCAATTTTGTCGGTCATTGGACTTTGAGCATTAAACGACTTTAAAGCCTCCGTCGCTTCATCCAATTCTTTGAAAAAAGCAGTGTAAAGATCAGCTTGCTTATCATAAGGAATATCTCCAGATGTGCCAACTTTGCTATATGGAATAGGTCCGTAAATATCAGTTACACGATTAGCAGCAGCTACCTTAATTACTTTTGCAGCTCCGCCAAGTGCTGGATAGTTTTTATCCAATCCATTTTTTTGTAGTTTATCAATAGATTTGATCACATCAAGGTAAAGTACTTTAAAGGGTTCACCATTCCAGCCATTTACCATAGCGTAATTCAGGTTATTTTGACCGCTATTGAAAGGTGTAGGGGACATGAAATAACCAGAGAATACGTCGGCATTCAGATTTTGTTGAAGTTGATATGAATTTGGATCACCACCTCCAGAAAAATTGTAGATGGCCATCTGTGCTGTTTTGAAGAATAGTACTAAATCTTTTCCATCGGCAGCCAGGTCTTCATCTGTCAGGCCGTTGTTGTTTTTGTTATATTCTTCGAAGTTTTTTGTACAGCTGCTCATGGCACTTCCAAGTACCACAAAAGCTAACATCAACTTACTTATGTTTTTGAAATTGTATTTCATCGTTGTTTTATTAAAAAGTTGCATTCAAAGTAAGACCATAGTTACGTGTTGGAGGCATCATGAAGATATCGACTCCACTTAATGTATTGCCGGTAGACATGGTCACTTCAGGATCAAAAGGTGCTTTCTTAGTAAAGTAGAATAGATTTCTGCCGACTGCCGAAACGCGGAGCTTTTTAAAGAAACTATCATTGAGGTTAAAGTCATAGCCTAACACTAATTCGCGTAGTCGAACAACTGTTCCGTCATAGATATATTGACTGCTTACAGGTCCCATACCACCAACGGTTGTATACCATTTCTCTGCTGCAACATTTGTAACTTCAGCACCAGCAGCTGTAACGCCATTGATTGTTACACCCCCATTAGCGCGGGCATCTCCACTTGCTTTTGAAACACCATAACCGTCAAGAAGCGCCTGTGTTATGGACATCACTTCGTAATCAAACTTACCGTCGATCAAGAAACTTAAGTTGAAGTTTTTATAACTAAAGCTATTGTTCAATCCCATTTGCCAAACTGGATTTGAATTTCCTAATTTGGTATAATTGGAATTCTTTTGAGGAGTACCGTCTGCCGAGACTAGAATACGGCCTTGATCATCACGAGCAAAATCTTGACCATAAATGTCACCAAAAGAACCGCCTACTTCAAATTTGGAAGCGTAATTGTTACGTCCATCTCCGGTTAATGCAAATTCTTTAATGCGATCATCTAATTTGATAATCTTATTTTTGTTATAAGTGAAGTTTAAACTTGTTGTCCAGGTAAAATTGTCATTCTTAATGGCATCTAATGACACTAATGCTTCAACTCCTTGATTTTGGATATCTCCAGCATTGATGGCATATTGATCATACAATGATGCTTGACTGGCAGCAATTTTGAAGAACTGATTCTTCGTATTTGTCTTATAGTAGGTTACATCTACGTTTAAACGGTTGTTCCACATACGCCATTCAGTACCAATCTCTAATGAATGTGTTTTCTCTGGTTTAAGACCTTTAAGAAAAGCAATATCATTGAGGTTGATAACACCATAAGCATTCAGATTATTGGTTAATAAGGTGGTGTATGGAGGTAAATCATTACCAACGATAGCATATGAACCCCTAATTTTGGCCATGTTGACAAAATCAGGCATGTTCAATTTGTCGTTTAAGACAACACCTAAACCTACTGATGGATAAAAGAATGAATTTGATTCTGTGAAAGCAAGTGTACTTGACCAATCATTACGAGCAGTTAAATCAAGATATAACCATTGATCGTATGATAGATTAGCACTGGCAAAAACAGATTGCAGTTGTCTTCTGTTATTTGATAAACCTGTCGGAGTAGGTGTAGTCGAATTCTGAATGATAAACTGATTTGGATATTGCAGACCTGCTGTTCCACTGGTGTAATCTACTCCTTCAGTCTTCCAGTCTGTAATACTTGTTCCCACGACACCGGTAATCTGAAGCTTATCGTTCACATTGAAGTTCATATTGGCGATTAGATCACCATATTGTTGTGTGATGGTTGTATTCGTGTAATTATAGCCGCCATTTGGTCTAGCTAAAATATTTTGAGTACCTGCATATATTTTTCGATCCCAAACTTCACTTGTACGATCTACACTTCCACGTGCTTGAACATTAATCCATGGTGCAATTTGATATTTGGCACTTCCATTTAATAATAAACGGTTTCTTTTAGAACTGTTCTGGTTTCTGTTTACGATCCACCATGGGTTTTGTTGGGTTGTAGGATCATCGGATAAAGTAAACCAGTTCTGATCATAAAGATTACGGCTTGGATTAAATTTCTCAAAATCTTTGTAAGGTGAAATATCAATACTACGAGGCAATAAATAAAGTCCTACTAGAGGATTATAATAAAAACCAGATGTTGGTGCATTATCCAATTTTTGGGTAATATAATTGGCACTTCCTTCAACCGTTAATTTGTCATCAAAGAATTTAGCGCTTTCTTTCAGATTGAAATTGTGACGGGTCATGTCATTATTTGGCGTAATTCCTTTTGCTAAGGTATTCGCGTAAGAAAAATAAGTCTGATTTTTCTCGTTTCCGCCCGATAATGTCAATGAATTTGTAAAATTACTACCTGTTCTTAAGAACTTGTCAACATTATTAAAATTAGCTTGATCGCTTTTCTCTCCCCAACTGGATACACTTGTTGCACTATTTTTTCCACCCGATCCCTGTCCATATTGATTTTGAAATTCGGGTAAAGATGTTGCTTGTTCGATTTGTGCACTGGAAGAGAAATTGACGGTTGTACGTCCTCCTTTTCCAGACTTTGTTGTGATCAAGATAACGCCGTTGGCCGCTTGACTACCATATAAAGCCGCAGCAGATGCTCCTTTTAGTACAGAGATATTTTCCACATCTTCTGGATTGATCATAGCAATTGGATCTCCGGGATCGCGTTGCCCACCAAATACGTTATCAGGTTGTGTTCCTAATGTCTGATTATTGATAGGTACACCATCAACAACATACAATACCTGATTGTTGCCTGATGCAGATTTATTACCTCTAAGCACAACTTTAGCAGAACCGCCGGGGCCCGATGAACTGGAAGCAATATTGACACCTGCAACTTTACCATTTAGATTATTGGCTAAGTTGGTGCTTTTTACGCGATTCAGTTCATCACCTTTGAGTTGTTGGGTCGAATAAGTTAAGGATTTTTGAGAACGGCTAATTCCTAGTGCTGTAACGACTACACTTTCTAATTGCTGTGTCTGCGGTACAAGACTCACGTTGATAGTAGTCTCATTTGGTCCTAATGTAACAGTTTTGGTTTCGTAACCAATCACACTAATGCTCAAAATACGATTCTTATCGTCAACGTTAATTTGAAAAACACCATTAGCATCTGTAGAACTAGCTTTAGATGTCCCTAGAACTTTAATGGTTGCTCCAGCTATTGCGGCTTTAGACTGGCTGTCCACAATAGTACCCTTTACTTGATTGTTTTGGGCATGGAGTAAAGAAGCTGAAAAAAGCATTGTCGGAACAATACCCAGTATCTTTAATGTAGTTTGTAATTTACTATTCATTCAGTAATATGTGTTATGATCTAATTATGTCTTTACACATTTCATAAGAATAGATTTATTGTAAATGGCTAATTCAATTTAGCACATTGGTCAGTAGATGTCTCATATTGAAGATAGGTAGGATACGCAATTTCGCAAATGTGAATAAATATCAATACAAGGTAAAAATAAGAAGGATTCTTATTCTAGGAATCTAATGTACTACTGTTCTATAAAATTTAAAAGAATTTTATAACATATGTGATACATTTTAACGTTTGTTTCCTGTAAATAGCTATTTATCAGGTTGTTTTATTTCAATGTTTTTTGCAGGGAAATTAAGTTTTGTATCATAATTTGTTTTAATCTCAAAAAATATATGTTCAGACGTAGAGGGGGAGATCAAAAAAAATCGGCCAATACTTTAAGAGCTTAGCCGATTTTAAAAATACTGCTGTTTGTTTTATTATTCTGAGAGCTCAACAACGGGTTTGTTATTGACGCATTTTACTCCTTTGGGATATGTATATTTTCCTGTGGAACAATTCGGCTTTTCACGTTCTATGATATTCTTTTTTAAGGAATTGTAAAGTGCAATATCTTTCATGATTTCTGGACGTTCTGCTGTTCTAATATAAGCTATATGTTCAACTCCACAGTCTTTTAATAGTATTGTCGTACCCCAGTTTTCGGTTCCGCTACAAGTAAGATTATTCAGGTATTTGTCGATCTTTATTTTTAAAGGGGCAATACGTATTTTACTTTCTGATAAGCTTAAATCTTTTATGTACAGTAATTTGGCTTTTCCATTTACGCAGGAAAGTTGAGTGGGTTCACTATTAAACAAAATATACTCCTCACAGGGCTCGTAAATAATTCCTTCTTTGATACCGGCATTGACTTCGTTGGATCTAAGTGCTAAATATTCCTCCCATAGTTTATTGAATTGTGATTTGAAACGTTTATGCACAGGGAAATAAACATGCCCACACCAAAAGTTGCTGACTTTTTCAATGTTCCATTCGTTCAAATTTTCACATTTTTCTGAAGCAATGAGTTTATCAATTTCGGCTTTCTTTTCTTCAGCTTTAGCAGACCATTGTTCAGAAGTAAAATCGTCTTTTTCGCAAGCACTAAAAAGTAACATAAATAGAAACAAATAGCTGACTAGTTTTATAAATTTCATATCGAGTAAGTATAAAGTCTAAAAGACTACAATCGGTTTATTATTTTCACATCGCACGGATTTGGGGGCGGGGGCACTATTCGGAGTACAATTTTGTAGTTCTTTATCTAATTGTGTTAGATGGAAATATAATGTATTATATTCTGTAAGAATTGCATAAAATCCATTACGATATGTTTGATTAGCAATGGTTGGAATCCATATTTGGGAACAATCTTTTTTTATGCCAGTAACTATCCAATCACTCGCCGCGGTACATGGTTTATCTTTAAAGTAATGCTGCAGTGTTTCACTTCTTTCGTTTAGAGCTGTTCGTGTCTGTTCGGTATTGAAATCTTCGGCAGTTTTTACCTTTGCAAATCCATTCTGACATATGATTCCGAAATGTACAGGCATATGTAGAGATACAAAGTTTGGATATGGCCGATCATCAGCGTCCATGGCTTTTGTTAATAAATTAGTATGTTCTTTTTTTAGCAGATCATATTTGTTTTTTATTGTGGGAGAAACGGGTAAGTAACCTCGAGTAGTTGGATCTAACAATAAGGTATCGACGTACCACTTGCTGATGTCTCCGCATGAAATACTTTGTGTAAGCAAGTGCATTTCTTGATATTTCTCTGATGCTTTTTTATAAAGCTCATCATAAGAAAGGTGATCTTTTTTGCACGATAGTATCGTGAGCACTAAAAAAGAAAGTGTAAAAAATCGATAGATTTTCATCGTATTAAGGTTACATGGTTAATATTAGTTTATTAACCATGTAAACGTAACTAAAACAGGTTGTGCTACATGAGTTTTTTCCTTTTAAAGAGAAATTTTATTTTATCAGAATTGAAGATCAGAATAGCAATGAAAATAAGGCCATATGCCCAAAATTTGTAAGGATCTACCTGCTCCTGAAAGTAAGTAATAGCGAGTGCGAATGCAATGATGGGATTAATGTACAACATGATCCCCAATGTGGAAGAAGATATTTTCTTTAATGCATACATGCTCGAGAAGAGCGGTATGATTGTGAACAATAGTGCTATGGTTAAAGTAACGGTCCAAAATGTGCTGTCTTGAGGTATTGGACTTTGATCAACGAGCATTTGGGGTATAATGAATAATGTACAGATGGCAAGTTGGAGTGCCAGCATATTGAGTTTGTCAAACCCTTGTATAATACGCTGTAATACCAAATAAAAGGCATATAGTGAGCCAATGGTTAAAGACCATAATACTTCTGTAAGTGATCCGGTTGCTAACATGCATACACCAGTAATAGCAATAAGTAAAGATACCTTTTGGGCTATATTTAAGTTTTCTTTTAAAATTAAATAGCCTGCTGCAGTCGTGATTAATGGACATAAGATGTAAGCAAAGGCACCGGCCTGTACACTGATGCTATTAATGCAGTAGATATACGTATACCAGTTTGCAAATAAAAGTATAGCCGAAATAAGGGTAAGATAGGTAATCTTAGTTCTGTTATTCTTGGGCAGTTGCTTAAAATAATTATAATCAGCTCTAATGTCGGCCTTTCTGAAAACGATATTGAAGAGCCAAAGAAGTGAAACGGCTAATATGATGCGGTAATGGAGGATATCTTCAGCTGACCAATTTTTTAATAAGCGTATAGGGACAGCCATAAACCCCCAGATTAAAGGACCTAAAAAAGCCGCTAAGAAATACTTTCCGCGGCCTTCAGTATCTTGTTCTATGTTTGCCATTAATCTTTCCAAGCAATCACGGAGATTTCTACATTTACATTTTTTGGAAGAGTCTTTACAGCAACACATTCACGTGCAGGCTGTACTGTAGTGAAGTATTGTGCGTAGACTTCATTTACTGTAGCAAAGTCATCCATACTACTTAAGAAAATAGATGCTTTAACAACATCTTCAAATCCATAGCCTGCGTTTTTTAAGATGGCATCAACATTCTTTAATACTTGATGTGCTTCATCTGCAACTCCTGTTGTGATTAATTCCATAGTTTCAGGAATTAAAGGAATTTGTCCGGAAACGTATAATGTTTTGTCAGCTTTTATAGCTTGGTTGTAAGGACCAATTGCCGCTGGTGCTTTTTCGGTATTTAAAATAATTTTTTGAGACATATGCTGGTATTTAGGATGCAAAGAAAAACTTGTAAATCAGCGCCAGAATGAAAACGATGATGGCTATAGCATTAATAATATGCATAGCTTTTAGATTGCCGTTCGTTGGGCGATTGGGGTCTTTTTTTCTAAAAAAGTACATGGAACTAAGTTACGCTAGTAAATTGATAATCGCAATGATTATCTTTAAACAATCAAAAATAAAAGATAATGAATAAACTCGCATTAGTTGGTGGAAGAATTTTTTCAGATTATAATCTTATTGAAGATAAAACATTGCTTATTGAAAATGGAGAGATTACTGGAATAGTAGAGCCTAATCAAGTTCCAGCTGATTTTGAACAGATTGTTGTTAATGGAGCTAATATTTGTGCGGGTCTCATTGATTTGCAGTTATATGGCGACGGTGATGATTTATTTTCAGCGCATTTGACTTCAGCATCTTTACAGCGCATTTCTGATCGTTTGGTTCGAAAAGGAACGACTTCATATATGATGACTTTAGCGACAAATATGTTTGAAGTTTTTCAAGAAGCGATTCAGGTTGCTGACAATTTTAAACATGATGCATTATTGGGCTTGCACCTTGAAGGGCCATTTTTGAATGCAAAGAAGAGAGGGGCTCACCCGGCTGATCTCATTGTAAAAGCAACAAAAGAAAATATTAAGGAATTGCTTGGCGAGCACAATACTGTTGTGAAAATGATGACCATTGCTCCGGAATGTATGGACGATGATGTTCTTGAGTACCTAAAATCGTATGAACTTTTATTAAGTGCAGGGCATAGTGATGCAACATTTAAGGAAGGCACTAAAGGTTTTGATCTGGGGATTCCCACAAGTACCCACCTATTTAATGCGATGTCTTCTTTACATCATCGGGAGGTTGGTATGGTAGGAGCTATTTTCAATCATCCAACAGCATGTTCGAGTATAATTACAGATGGACATCACGTCAGTTTCGAGGCAGTTAAAGTGGCTAAAAAACAAATGGGCGAACGATTGTTTTTGATATCAGATGCAGTTGCTGCTTGTGCACTAGGAATCTATCAACATGTGTTGAATGACGGTTATTATTCACTGCCCGACGGGACGATTTCGGGAGGAGCGATTTCTTTATTTGAATCGGTTAGAAATATAGTGCAACAGGTTGGTGTTCCATTGGACGAGGCGATACGGATGGGAACTACTTATCCAGCAAGACTGCTAAAGCGTACAGATATTGGAAACCTGAATATAGGAAGTATAGCTAATGTGATCATATTTACTTCTAATTTTGAACTTCAGGATGTTCTGGTTAAAGGAAAGTTAATATCGCGCTAGTGCTCTTGATACAAATTCATAATCCGTACATTTGTAACTTATTTTGAAATAATTCCTTAACATTTTTTAATGAAACATCACTTATTAATACTTTCAGTTGCTTTATTCTTATTTTCATGCTCTTCCAAAAAGAATAGAAAAACAGAAGAGATAAAAGCCACACCTGCTGTAATTGTACAGCATCCGGATAAAAAGGATAAACCGCAACGTGAAAAGGTTAACATTAATATACAAGAGAAAAAGGTTGAAGCACCAAAAGAAATCGCTGTGGAGCTTCCTGAAGTGCAACGTGAATTTCGTGCTGCATGGATCGCATCTGTCGCAAATATAAATTGGCCAAGTAAAAACTTTTTATCTACGGATGAACAAAAACAGGAAGCGATCCAGATTTTAGAATTTTTGAAAGCAAATAATTTCAATGCAGCTATTTTTCAGGTTCGCCCCTCGTCGGATGCGATGTATAAGAGTGATCTCGAGCCTTGGTCATATTTTTTAACAGGAGAACAAGGGAAAGCTCCTTTTCCATATTATGATCCTTTGGAATTTTGGGTTGAAGAGGCACATAAGCGAGGGATTGAATTACATGTTTGGTTAAATCCTTATCGTGCTCACCATACTTCTGGCGGTAAGTTGACAGAGGCATCTATGGCTAAAAAGATGCCCAATTCCGTTGTCCGTTTGAAGCAGGGATGGTATTGGTTTGATCCATCAAAACAATCTACTCAAGACCATGCTGCCCGTGTAG
Organism: Sphingobacterium sp. JUb20; assembly: GCF_004342035.1. Lineage (NCBI taxonomy): Bacteria > Pseudomonadati > Bacteroidota > Sphingobacteriia > Sphingobacteriales > Sphingobacteriaceae > Sphingobacterium > Sphingobacterium sp. JUb20. Next base: position 292,104 of record NZ_SLYV01000002.1, read on the forward strand.
TAATGGATATTGTAAAACGTTATAACATTGACGGGGTACATTTTGATGATTATTTTTATCCTTATGCGGAATATAATGGAGGGCAGGATTTTCCGGATAATGACAGTTGGAATGATTACAAAAAGAATGGTGGTACATTGGCTCGTGCAGATTGGCGTAGAAATAGTGTAAACACATTCATTGAACGGATCTATAAAGAAATTAAAGCTGAAAAGAATTTTGTGAAATTTGGTATTAGTCCTTTTGGGATCTGGAAACCAGGTTATCCGGCAGGTATTCAAGGGTCTAGTCAATATGATCAATTGTATGCAGATGCAAAGCTATGGCTTAATAAAGGCTGGGTCGATTATTATACGCCACAATTGTATTGGCCTATACAGCCTGCTAAACAAAGTTTCACAACTTTATTGAAATGGTGGGAGAGCGAAAATACAATGCACAGACATCTTTGGCCAGGTATCAATACTGTAGGGAAACGTACAGCAGAATATTCAACTGAAATTGTAAATCAAATTGCTGCGATGCGTAATATCGTGCCAGATAGCAAAGGTATTGTTCATTGGAGCTTAGCCGGTTTAATTAAAAACCCTACGATGACAAGAGCAATTTTTGAAGGTCCTTACCAAAATAAAGTATTGATACCTAGAACGCCTTGGTTGAATGCAAATCCAATGCTGAAGCCAACTTTGTTGTTGACAGCAGAAAAAGATTTTGTTTTTGCAAAGTGGCAACATAAACAAGTAGATCAAGTTTATCACTGGATACTTTACTGCAACTATGGTGGTGAGTGGTCATATGAGATTTTTGATCCTTCGGTTACTGCCAAGCAACTTGCAAAAAGTAAGAATGGTAAAAAGTTACTATATGTGGCAGTAAAAGCAGTGGACCGTCTGAGTAATGAGAGTCCATATATGGCGGAAAAGATTAAGTAATTTAAAATAAATCTATAAAAAGGGATATCTAAAAAGGTATCCCTTTTTTTGTTCTGGGAATTTGTGTTTTGATGTGGTAGCGTACATTATAGTCTTGGTGTATTAATTACATTGCTTGATAACAAGCGATTTGGAGTTCGTATTTATCTGAAGTATATTTAGATATGGAAGATACTTATAAAAAAGCTGGTGAATCTGTTATACGGATATCTCAGTTGATGTTACCCTCTAACGCCAACTTTGGCGGAAAGATTCATGGTGGCTATATTTTGTCATTGATGGATCAAATTGCTTTTGCAGTTGCCTCCAAGTTTTCCGGAAATTATTGTGTGACAGCGTCCGTTGGAAAAGTGGACTTTCTAAAGCCTATTGAAGTAGGGGAGTTGGTAACACTTATCGCTTCGGTCAATTATGTAGGAAATAGTTCGATGGAAGTTGGAATTCGTGTTGAATCGATGAATATTCAATCTGGTGAGACAAAACACTGCAACTCATCATATTTTACAATGATTGCAAAAAATGCTGAAGGCAAATCTGTTCGTGTTCCGCGACTTATATTGGAAAGTGAAAAGGAGATCTTTCGGTTTTATAAAAGTGTGATTAAAATAGAAATTGAAAAGGAGAGAGAGCGGGCTACCCTCGATCTGGAATTTGACTCTCAAGAACAACAGGAATATATCAAACAACATTACGATGTGAAAATAAATTTGTGATGATGGTGATAATAATTTAGTGGTGCGGTCTTTTGCATATTGTTTTTTTTGTTTTTAAGGTTTATCAATCGATTGTATGGTAACTTAATGATTTTCAAGTGTGTTTTATGGCATTTTTTGAAAATAATTACGCATAATCTTGCAAAGCTTAGAACCTTTTTATACTATTGTAAAGTAATTAGTATAAACCTGTCGGGATCGAAACATCCGATATAAACAATTGCTACTAACTAAATTATTATCATGAATAAAAAATTACTCTTATTCTGTTCGGGAGTGATGTTATCTACCAGTTTGTGGGCACAAACGAAAACTATTTCGGGGAAAGTGACCAATGCATCTGATGGGACATCCATGTCGAATGTGACTGTAAGCATCAAAGGCAAAGCAGTAAGTACGCAGACCAATCCAGATGGAAGTTTTACCATTAAAGCAGATCCTGGAGATGTGCTTATTTTTAGCACTATTGGTTCCAAACCATTGCAACAGACTGTTGGCTCAAGCTCTAACGTCAATATTGCCCTTTCCAACAGTGAAGAAGCATTGACCGAGGTAGTTGTAACTGCTATGGGGATAAAGAAGGAGAAAAAAGCTTTAGGTTATGCTGTTCAGGATATTAAAGCCGACGAGCTGATGAAGAATAAAAATCCGAATGTGATCAATTCTCTAAATGGTAAGATTGCAGGTGTGAATGTAACTAACTCTGGAGGTTCCCCTGGAGGGTCGGCATCTATTGTTATTCGTGGTGGCACATCTTTAGAAAGAGATAATCAACCTTTATTTGTTATTGATGGTATGCCCATGGATAATTCTACAGGTCAAGGTGATAATTCAGCATTTGACGGAAATACAAATATTTCAACGACAAATGGTAATCGAGCATTAGATATTAATCCTGAAGATATTGAGTCTATTTCAGTATTAAAAGGCCCTGCCGCTGCAGCGCTTTATGGTTTGAGAGCAGCGGCCGGAGCTGTGGTTATTACCACAAAGAAGGGTAAAGAAGGTGCAACTTCTATTGGTATTAATTCGCGTATCGGTACTAATTGGGTTAATCGTCTGCCAAAGCAACAGGATAAGTTTAAACAAGGATCATATTACAATGGTTTATTTATTCCTGAAACTAGCTTATCCTGGGGTGATGCTTTTAAAGATGGGGAGAAAATCTATAATAATATGGAAGATTTCTATCAAACCGCAACTACATATGATAATTCATTTAATGTTTCTGGCGGATCTGCAAAAGGGAACTTCTATCTATCGGGTTCAAATATTAAACAGAGCGGTGTTGTGCCAACAACAGATTTCGACCGGACTACATTTCGATTTAATGCAGAGCAGAAAACAGACATCTTTACCTTTGGTGCTAATGCTTCATTTGCACGTTCCTCAACTCGTAAAACTTTAACTGGATCTGGTTTATGGGGTGGTTCTGGTTCGGGCTATATGGAATCTATAATCGCTTGGCCGAGAAATTCAAATATGCGAGATTGGATAAATCCTGATGGTTCACAGCATTTATTATTGCCAAATATTCCATTGTTAGATAATGCTGATAATCCATATTGGACGATCAATAAGAATCCACAAAATGATAAAACAGATCGTTTTTTAGGTACTGCTTATGCCTCTGCTAAAATTACGAGTTGGTTAGATGCTACATATCGTCTAGGTATCGATAATTATACTACGGATTTTAGTACATTAATTTCTCCTGGATCTGCAGTCAAATTGGCCTGGCAGAATGGTATGCTTTCTGAAGGAAAAAGACAATACTCCTATTTGAATTCAAATTTCATGTTGAATTTCCATAAAGTAATTGCTGATAACTGGGATTTAAATTTGTTATTAGGTACTTCTGCTGAAGATACTCACATACAGGCAAATTCTTTACGTGCAGAAAATTTTTCTATTCCAAACTTTCAAAGTATCAATAATGCCGAAAATGGAGATAAATATTTAAATCAAGTAATCACGGATAAGCGCTTATTAGGTGTTTATGGTGAATTTAGAGCGGGATATAAAAATTTTGCGTTCTTTAGTATTACTGGAAGAAATGATTGGTCTTCAACTTTGCCAATTCAAAACCGTTCATTTTTCTACCCATCTGTTTCAGGAAGTTTAATTTTTACTGAGCTAATGGATAAGAATGATATGTTATCATTTGGAAAATTACGAGCATCGTATGCCCAAGTGGGAAAAGATGCTCCGGCATATCAAACCAATACTTATTTGTTTGGTCCTGAATTAACGATAGGTGGAGGTTATAGAAATGCGTGGACACGAGGAAATGATCAATTAAAACCTGAGACAACAGCCTCTATGGAATTTGGTACGGAATTGAAATTCTTAAAAAATAGATTGGGGTTGGATTTTACATACTATCAAAATAATTCGAAAGATCAAATCTTACAACCTCGTGTTTCAAACGCTACAGGTTATATCTTAAGTTATGTAAATACGGGTGAAATTGAAAATAAAGGTTTTGAGATTTCGTTAAATGCAACTCCAATAAAACGAGATCATTTCACTTGGGATATGATGTTGAATTTTTCTCATAATAAAGGTGTTGTTAAATCGCTTCCGGCAGCACTCCCAATATTATATGTTACGGATGTGCAGGTGGGGAATGGTAAAGCGGCTTCCTTTGGTAATGGAAATTTTATGGGCCTTTCGGGATCAACATGGCAGAAGGATGCTGACGGAAATCTTTTATTAGATTGGGAAACAGGAAATCCTTTAACATCCACATTGACTACTACACCAATTGGTAATCGTGAACCAGATTTTATTGGGGGATTAACTAATAATTTCACTTATAAAAATTGGGATTTTTCATTCTTATTTGATTTTCGTAAAGGTGGAGATATCTTGAATGGGACAGAATATCTGATGACAACTTATGGGCTTAGTAAAGAAACAGAAAATAGAGGTCAGACACTCACCTTTACAGGGAAATCTTTAAATCCAGCAACAAAAGAATACGAGACAGTAACGCGTGAAGTTATTGCTACAGAAAAATATTATCGAGATATTTATGCAAATAACACTCCTTTTTTTGTTGAAAAAGTTAATTGGTTGCGTTTACGCTCGGTTTCATTGACTTATAGTTTACCATCATCTATCTTAAAAAGATCCAAAGTTTTCAAAGGTGCCTCTTTTAATGTAACCGGAACAAACTTATGGCTGCTTACAAATTATTCAGGGATGGATCCGGAGACAAGTGCAGCAGGAGCGGGTGTTATAGGATCAGGTTCGGTAGGTATTGATTATGCAGGTGTTCCTGCTACTGCTGGATTTACATTTGGTGTTAATTTAAAATTCTAACGTAATGAAAAAAATATTTTATATAGCCACAACTTCTATACTATTGCTACTCAATTCTTGCAGTAAATGGTTAGATGTTAATGATAATCCTAATGCTGCGAATTCAACAGTACCGACACCTCAACAACGGCTGCCATCCATGTTGGCTCAGTTTATAGATGGATATGAGTCTGCAGGTACGCGTACTTCATTTTTAGGTCAGCAGTTGGCAGTTGTAAATGCTAACAATAATAATTGGAATTTAACCAGATGGAATTCAACAGCTTCTTCAACAGGCTGGCCTTGGCAATCATGGTATGTGAATACTGCTGTAAATATTGATCCGTTAATTGAGAGTGCAACCAAAGTTGGAGCTTACCACTATATTGGAGTAGCAAAACTGATTAAAGCTTGGGGCTTTGGTTATATGGCTGATCTATATGGAATGTTGCCATATGATGAGTTTGATAAAGTTAATAATCTTACACCGAAGTTTGATGATGGAGAATATGTGTATACCAAAATTTTAGCTTTAATTGATGAGGCTATCTTAGATTTGTCTAAAGAACAAGCTTCTGGAGCAGCTCCATTATCTGCCGGAGACATTTTCAATAAGGGAAACGTACAGAATTGGTTGAAATTGGCTTATGGATTAAAAGCTAGATTTTTAAATCATTATAGTAAATTACCTACATATAACGCACAGGCTGTATTAGACGCTTTGGAGAAAGCTCCAATTTTAAATGATGAGAGTACAATTATACAATATATTGATGAGACAGCTACGACAAGTGATCAGAGTAAAGCATCTTTGCAGTGGGGGAATACTGGAACTTCAGCCCGTATTACGCAATTATATTATAATTATATTACCAATAATTATCATGGCGCCCCCTCTGGTAATGCTAATGTTATTGATCCGCGATTAAACTTATTAATTCCAAGTTCTCAGAATCCAGATGGCAGTTATCGTCAAACCTTATTTGTAGATATGAGTTCTGATTTGCCAAAAACAGGCCCTGCTTCTTATGTTTATGCCAGTGCGACAAATAAATTTTCAAATAAAGATTCCGTTTATATTTCAATGCGTAAGGAGGTTGCCGCAAATGGTCGAGTACTTTCAACAGGAACTTGGTATACTGAAAAAGGAGGTAAAGGATTATTATTAACTAATTCTGAAATGAAGTTTATTGAAGCAGAAGTACGCTTTAAAAAAGGAGAATTGGGAGCAGCATTAACCGCTTATCAAGCCGGGATCAAGGCGCATATGGAAATAATGGGTGTTAAGGCTTCGGATGTAGCATCATATATGGCAAGTTCTTCCATCGTGCAGGAGGCTGGTAAATTAACTTTAAGTCATATCATGATTCAAAAATATATTGCTCTTTCGTATTCCCCTGAGCAATGGTCTGATTTGAGAAGAATGAATTATTGTACGGATGCATCAGGGAATTACAATGAATCAACAGGTATTTATAAAGGATTTAAAAGGCCGTCCCATGTATTTGCCACTGCTTATCCGTCGCAAACTGAATGGCCTAGGCGGTTTGCAATTCCATCTTATGAAATTAATTATAACCTAACTCAGGTAAAAGCGGCTAATGCGGATGCGGATTTACCCACTTATCAAAATCAACGTATTTGGTGGGATAAATAAAAAATAATTAGGGTTTACATTTATTTTGTAAACCCTTTTATATATTAGTGAAATGAGATACTTTTATTTTCTATTTTTATTTTTTGCCATTCGTTCATTTGCGCAAACATCTGAAATAATTCAAAAACCAATTATTTGGAATGCAGAACGTGAGCAATTGTCTTTGGATTATTTGAAAAACAGGCATGGTATTGTACAGCAGACGGCTATTATTAAGCCAATAATGGTAGTGGTGCACTGGACTGCTAATAATAGTGTTCAGGCAACATTTAATACATTCAATCCAGTGCTATTGCCAGGTAGGCCTGAACTTAGAAAAGCAAGTGCTTTAAACGTCTCTTCCCAGTATGTTATTGATAGAGATGGAACCATTTATCAGTTTTTACCCGATACAGTGTTTGCAAGACACACTATTGGTTTAAACTATTGTGCTATCGGTATTGAAAATATTGGAGGAGATAAGTATCCACTTACCGGAAAGCAGTTAAAAGCAAATGAGAAGCTGATCAGATACTTGAAAAGTAAGTACCCGATTGATTTTGTAATTGGCCATCATGAATATAGAGCTTTTCGAAAGACTAAATATTGGAAAGAGACTGATCCTGATTATTTTACGTCTAAATCAGATCCAGGGGATGCCTTTATGTTAAAGCTGAGGGAAAATCTGAGTGATTTGAAACTTTTATCTTTATAATAGATCTAATCGATCAATGAAATAAAAGGAGTTCCTGAGGGCTCCTTTTTTGTTATTTATATTTTTTTGAGGATTTCATTGCATTTGATGAGTTTTTTCGTCGCTTTTGATGCCCCAAAGACATCTCTCTTATATTTTTCTTAAGAAAGTCTTATTTGCTGTTTTATGCTACATTCTGCGTGTGTATCAGTAATGTTACATTTGAGTGTATCTGTTACACTATTTGAGCCAATTTTACATCTTTAAATTTTATTTATTATTCTGTTATTTAGTTAGTTATGTTGTTTTAATAATTTTTTCTGTTAAAAAATGTTAAATAAATAGCAATTGGATTTGAATAAAATAAAAGTGATCACTTACTTTGTTTTGCATGTTTATGAGTTATTTAATTTAGAAAACGAAAACATCTACTTACATTTATTGACGAATTATCAACTATTTGGCAGTATGGTAGGTACGCTATCATCAATTTTAATTTAACTATGAAAAGACTATTTGCATTCCTTGCATTGACAAGTTTTCTTGCTTTCAATTCCTGTACTAGTAAATCAGCAATTGTAAGCAAGACTCCTTCTTCTACAGTCACTAATAATACAGATATTTTACCGGGAGCAGATCAACTTGCAATTTACTTACCCATGTTAAAAGGTAAGAAGGTTGGGATAATGGGGAATCAAACTTCTGTTGTTGGACGATCAAAGGAACATCTGGTTGATTTATTGTTTCGGGAGAAAGTGGATTTAAAATTTGCTTTTGCGCCTGAGCATGGATTTAGAGGTGATGTAGAAAGAGGAGAGAAATTTGGAAATGATGTTGACTCTAAAACAGGGTTGCCTTTATATACTTTATATGGCGGTAATCAGAAACAGGATTCAATCATAAATACAATCGATGTTATGATTTTCGATCTTCAGGATGTTGGAGCTCGATTTTATACTTATATCACTTCGTTACATCGTGTTATGGAATTATGTGCAAAACATAATAAGAAATTAATTGTCTTGGATCGACCTAATCCAAATGGAGATCAAGTAGATGGTCCCGTAAGGCACGATGATAAGTTTAAATCTGATGTTTCTTGGCACAAAATAGCGATGATTCACGGTTTGACAATTGGTGAATTGGCTAAGATGGTTAATGGTGAAAAATGGTTAGAAAATGGAAAGCAATGTGATGTTACGGTTGTCCCTGTAAAAGGATATGATCATAAGATGATGTACGAACTGCCGGTTATTCCCTCACCAAGTCTTCCAAATGCGTTATCGGTTCGGCTGTATTTATCATTATGTCTTTTTGAGGGGACTGATATTTCCGTAGGACGTGGAACGGACTGGCCTTTTCAAATTATTGGTTATACCAATCCAGTTTATGGTTCATTTACTTTTACTCCAGGTGATCGCCATGGTATGACAAAACATGTGGAAGGTAAAGGTGCTGTTAATTATGGTCTTGATCTTCGAAATATAATTCCTTCGGAGCACAAGTTTACCCTGAAATATCTCTTGGATTTTTACAATAAAACTCCTGATAAATCAACTTTCTTTGCCCGACCTGCCTTTTTTGACAAGCTAGCGGGAACAGATCAATTAAGACTGCAGATTCTTGCAGGTAAATCGGAAGATGAAATTAGAGCATCATGGGCTAAGGATTTAGACGCATATAAATTGATGCGTAAAAAATATTTGATCTACCCAGATTTTGAATAAAACAAACAAACTAAATATCAATATAAGCAATCATTTATTTTAAAACGCTACAATACAATGAGAAAATTTATACTATTTTCTGTTGCGGTGGGATTAAGTGTGCCTTCGAAGTCTTTCAGTAATGTGAGCAAAGAGAGTATTCTAAATAATCCTAAAGTAACACAGTCACTTTTAGCTTCATCCAAATCTGTACTTCAAAATGCAGTTCAGGGGGTAGTGACTGGACCAGATGGGCCCATGTCTGAGGTAAGCGTAGTAGTTGTTGGAGGAACGGCATCTACAAAAACTGATAGCCAAGGTCATTTCAAAATTGCTGCTCCAATTGGAAGTAAATTAAGATTTACTTCTGTGGGTTATGCAACAAAAGAGGTGACAGTAACTTCTAATACAGTCAATGTAACCATAGAATCAAGCAATGAAGCTTTGGAAGAAGTCGTTGTGGTTGGTTATGGTACGCAGAAAAAAGGAAATTTGACGGGTGCTGTTTCGTCAATTTCTGTAAAAGATAATTTACAAGGCAGAGCTATTGCTGATGTTGGAAGAGGTATCCAGGGAACTACTCCAGGTTTGACCGTGGTTATTCCAAGTGGCGAGGTCGGGTCCGATCCGGTTATGAAAATACGTGGACAGATAGGTTCTATTGCAGGAACATCTAACCCACTTATTTTGTTGGATAATGTTGAAATACCAAGTATTCAGTTGGTTAATCCTGCTGATGTGGAATCGATTACTGTGCTGAAAGATGCTGCTGCATCATCAATTTATGGTGCAAAGGCCGCCTTTGGTGTTGTTTTGATTACGACAAAAAAAGGTGGATCAGGTGAAAAAGTAAATATCAATTATTCAAATAATTTTTCGTTTCAAAGCTCGGCAATTGATTATAATATGGCTGGGGTAAATGCTCTGAAATATACTTTGGAAGCTGTGGAGCGCGTTGGAGGAACCGAAGCTGGGGCTTTTTATAAAGTCAATCGCGAAAGTTATAATCGTGCTTTAGAATGGGAGAAGCTATACGGTGGAAAGTTAGGTGTTAATGATCCAACTGTATATGGAAGGGATTGGTATGTGAATCCAGCCGAACCAACAAAAAAATATGGTGTACGAACTTATGATCCTCAAGATTATATGATTCGTGATGTTGCTCCTTCGTCGCAACATAATCTTTCATTTTCTGGATCTGCAGGTAAAACAGATTACAATTTAAGCATGGCTACTCTCAGTCAGGCAGGAATGATGAAAACTACTGACAACGATAAGTTTAAGCGTTATAATGCTTCGTTGCGGATTTCTACCGAGCTTAATAAATATTTGACTGTGAGAGCAGGAGCTATGGTCTCCAGAAGAAATAAACAGTATCCGTATACGACTAACTCAACAACTGCAGATCCTTGGTTATATTTATATAGATGGAGTTCGCTGTATCCAATGGGCTTGGATGAAAATGATAGAGCGATCAGAAGTCCTTGGAGTGAAACATCTGCAGCAAATACAGCCAGTCTACAAAATAATTATTTAAACCTAAATCTAGGAGCGACAGTAAAAATTAATGATAATTGGAAGTTTGATATTGATTACACATTTGCAAATAATGAGATGATCAATACTTATCCAGGAACACGATTTACAGGGGCAGATTCATGGGTTGCTGGTGTGGCTAGAAATGATGCAAATGGAGTTCCTGTTTATGTTGATAATACAGGAGCTGTAGTGGCGTCAGGTGTTGCTGGTGCTATGCGCGCATACGATCTAAATTATTATCAGTATACGCCTAATGGTGGTAATCCTGATCATTATAAAAGGACAGCTGGTAACGAGCGAAATAATACGATCAATGCATTGACAACTTACAATTTAAGGGTGAATGATGATCACGATTTCAAATTTATTGCAGGTTTGAACCGCGTAACATTAGATTATTCTGAAAATTCTTCGCAAACATTTAATCTAATAGATTTAAATAATCCTCAGTTAGGATTTGGAATTAACACTGCCTCACAACAGGCTACAGGTGATGCAAGATGGGAAGCTCAGTTGGGGTACTTTGGGCGTGTGAACTATGCCTACAAGAATAAGTATCTTTTTGAGGGTAACATTAGATATGATGGTTCTTCTAAATTTCCGACAGACTTGAAATGGAAATGGTTTCCATCTTTTTCAGCTGGTTGGGTTGCTTCGGAAGAAGGTTTTATGGAATGGTCTAAACCTGTTGTGAGTCAATTGAAATTTAGAGGTTCATGGGGCTCTATTGGTGATCAAACCATTAAGCCAAGTTTGTATACGTCAACTATGACGGTTGGTGAGGTGAGTTGGTTGGCTGCAGATGGTAGTAGGGTGTATGCGATCGGTACACCAACTTCTGTGCGATCGGATATATCATGGCAAAATATTGAAACTTTGAATTTAGGAGCTGATTTAAGAGTACTAAATAATAAGTTGGGTTTCGTATTTGATTGGTATAGAAGAAATACGAGAAATATGATTGTTCCTAGTGGAAACGTGAGTGCAACATTTGGAGCGCCAGCACCACAAGGAAATTATGGTGATATGAAGACTCAAGGATGGGAGTTTGCGGTAGACTTTAATCATAGATTTAGCAATGGTTTAGGTTTAAACATGCGTGGAACGTTAGCTGATGCACAATCAACTATCTTAAAATATACAGATACGCAGTTGATCAGCAGTTATTATGTGGGTAAAAAAGTAGGAGAAATCTGGGGGTATAAAACTGATAGATTGTACCAAGCTTCAGATTTTGAATATGATGCCGCTGGAGCATTAGTTAAAACAACAGATAAAGGTAAAATAGTAAATAAACTATCTGACCCCAAAGGTGCTTACCAAGGATATTTGCAGAATAGCAGTGACTTTATTTTCGGGCCTGGCGATGTAAAATTTGCTGATTTAAATGGTGATGGAGTTATCAATGATGGAAGTAAAACCGTTAACGATCATGGAGATTTAGCAATCTTGGGGAATGAGACTCCTAGATATGAATATGGTTTCCGTTTAGGTCTTGATTTTAAAGGGTTTGATTTTTCTGCGTTTGTTCAAGGTATTGGAAAACGTGAAATGTGGGGTAATGGTTCACTAGCGATTGCTGGCTATCAATCCTCTGACGGTGCAATGCCTTCAACTATTGCCGATAATTTTTGGTCTGCCGATAATCTTGAAGCATTTTATCCTAGAGCCTATAATAATGGTGGTAACAATTTGAATAATAATATGCAAATCCAATCGAGATACCTGTTGGACTTATCATACCTGCGTGTTAAAAATATAACGTTGGGTTATTCTTTGCCAGCTACGATGCTGAATAAAGTTTATATTAAATCAGCACGTGTCTATACGTCATTAGAGAATTTCTTTACAAAAGATCATGTAAATGGATTGCCTATCGATCCTGAAGTGATAAATGGTTATTCAATGTTTAATGACACGAATTATAACTCGGGAAGAACAGGGATTGGTACGCCTACTTTTAAGTCGGTATCTTTTGGTGTTCAAGTTAATTTTTAATAACAATGAAAATGAAATATTCAAAGAAAATAGCATACGTTGCTTTTGCAGCAATGGCTTTGTTTTCATCATGTAGTAAGGAAGTGTTAGATAGAAATCAATTGACACAGTTGGAAGATGAAAATAGTTGGGGAAATGAATTGGGGCTTCGATTATATGCGAATGGGTTTTATCAAAATTACTTTGTGGGCTATAATAGTGCTTGGGGGACAGATTATGCTCCAGTAACTGGTTATACGTTCTCAGATGATTTGACAAATAGAAACGTTCAGACAAATTTTGAAAATGCTGTTCCTGCATCTCGTGTAGGTTCTGGTAGCACGATTACTGCTATGGAGGCTCCTTCTATGTTGACGCAGTATTCTGGCCCAACATGGAATTTTGCTTGGGTAAGAAAAGCAAATATTTTTATCAATAGAATCGATACTAAAACTAAACCAAATATTACCACTGAAGCCTATAATCATTGGACTGCAGTTGCTCGCTTTTTTAGGGGGTTTGAATATAGTCGATTAGTGGAGGTTTTTGGTGATGTTCCTTATTTTGATCGAGAACTAGCAGATAATGATATCCAATTAATGTATAAAGACCGTGATAAACGCGGTGAGGTAATGGATAAGGTTTACGAAGACTTTAAATATGCCTTGGAAAATATGAGAATCAATGACGGTAAACAGTATTTGAATAGATATATTGCCGCATCTTTTATTTCTAGATTAATGTTGTTTGAAGGGTCATTTCAATATTATCATAACCTGGATAAAAATAGGGCTAAGAAATATCTTGAATTAGCACAGCAAGCTTCTGAAATTGTTATCAATTCGAACGCCTATTCATTTACGAGTGATTTTAAAAGTTTGTTTTCTTCAGATGATCTAAGCGCCAATAAAGAGGTGATCATGTATAGAGCCTATGATAATGGTAAAAGTGTTACGCATAGTGTAGGATCTTATAGTAATGGAACTGAAGGACAAAATTCAGCAGCAAATTTAGTATTGATGAAGTCGTTTATTTGTAACGATGGTAAGCCTTGGCAAAATTCTACTGCAACAAATGCAAGTAGTTTCAAGATAAAAGATTTGGCAGTGTCGCGTGATCCTAGATTTGAGGCTTCATTTTATGAAAAACCATTAAGTTCTTCTGCGACTTTATTGTATGCTTTTAAATTTGCTTCTCGTGAGGCTCTTACTTATTTAGGCAAAACATATCCTGCGGCTTGGGCTAGTAATACAAATATTACTGATGCGCCTGTCATTCGTCTAGCTGAAGTTGTATTGAACTGGGTCGAGACGAAACAGATTTTAGCTGAAGGTTTTGGTGGAGCTGCAGTTACGCAGTCGGATTTGGATAAGTCGGTTAATGCGATCAGAAACCGTCCAATTGATGCTATTGCAACTTCAAAAGGAGTTAAAAAAACTGCGCCTTTAATTCTTGGAGCTATTGCGGTAGATCCTTCTCGTGATGGTGATGTTTCTCCTTTGATGTGGGAAATTCGTCGTGAACGCAGAATGGAATTTGTGTACGAAGGTTTTAGATTGTTGGATATTAAGCGCTGGAAAAAACTTAATTACATGGATTATAGTAAAAATCAAGACTATTTCTTAGGCCCGTGGTTAGATGTGAAAACAGATTTGCCTAGTTTACTAAATAAGAGTAATGAAGGTAAATTGAAAGTTGTGAATGCAACCGGTGCGACAATTACATATAATGGTAGCAATGATGATCAATTGGTTGGTTTTTATATGGTTGAAAATGCGCAACATAGAGAACCTTTCACAGATCGCTCTTATATGGCTCCAGTTGGTCAGGCTCAGGTTAACGAGTATAAAGACAGAGGATATACATTAACACAAACAGCAGGCTGGTAGTCTTTGACTACTGGGTTATTAGAGCCACTTAATTTAGGTGGCTCTTTTTATTTGGTCCCATTGACCATTTTGCAAAAGTGTTTGTTTGCGTTATTATTTTATATTATTGCACAAACATGCATGTTTGTGCATTTTTTTAAGTATATTTACGTTAATAACTGATTCCTATCATGATAAAAAGAACCTATACTATTATTTGCATAATGACTTTTGCCTTCAATTTCTTGCATGGGCAAACTTTCAAATTTGCCCATGTAACAGATACGCATGTTGGCGGTGCAACTGGAGAAGAAGATTTACGACGAACCGTAAAAGATCTCAATACATTAAAAGATATTGATTTTGTTATTTTATCGGGTGATATTACAGAATTTGGTGCAGATCATGAATTGAAATTGGCCAAGCAGATACTGGATAGTTTGTCATTGCCATGGTATGTAATACCTGGAAATCATGATGGTAACTGGTCTGAAAATGGGGCCAATACTTTTCGTAATGTGTTTGGAGGTGAAACCTTCTTTTTTAAACATAAAGGATTTATGTTTTTGGGTACAAACTCTGGTCCTAACATGCGGATGAGTCCTGGTCAGATTCCGAGGGAAAACCTAGTGTGGATGGATTCTGTGTTTAGTGCTCATCCTGATCGTAATACCCCTCTCATATATATCAATCACTATCCGCAGGATTCTTCTTTAAATAATTGGTTTGAAGCGTTGGATCGTGTGAAATCTAGAAATGTACAATTAGCTTTTTGCGGACATGGTCATATAAATAAAGTGTACGACTGGGAGGGTATACCTGGGATCATGGGGAGGTCAAATTTGCGCGCGAAGAATGAATATGGCGGTTATAATATTGTGACGATTGACCAGGGTAAGGCTACTTATCAAGAACGTACAGTTGATGGAACTTCCTTGAATCCTTGGGCAGTGATCGCGCTAGAAAATCATCATTTTGAACTAGATAAAAAGAAATATCCGAGACCAAATTACGCTGTTAATGAAAAATTCGCCTCTAAAGTTGTTGTGGATTGGGTTTTTCAAGATGAGAGTGATATCGGTTCTGGAATGGCACTTTATAAGGATTTGATCATTACAGCAAATACTTCAGGAGATGTTTTTGCTTTGGATAATAATACGGGGCAGAAAAAATGGTCATTTAAAACTGGTGGTAAAGTTTATTCAACACCAGCTGCATGGAAGGGTGTTGTCGTTGTCGGTTCTTCAGATCATTATATCTATGGGTTGGATGCAGAAAGTGGACTGTTAAAATGGAAAATTAAAACAGGAAAAGCTGTTTTGGGATCACCTTTGATTCAGAGTGGCACGGCATACATCGGCGGTTCGGATGGAGTTTTTAGAGCATTGGATGTACTGACTGGAAAGGAAAAGTGGAATTTTAAGGACGTAAAGGGGTATGTTTCTACGCTCCCAACTTATTATCAAAATCTAATTATTTTTGGTTCTTGGGGTAATGGTTTTTATGCCTTAAATGCGCAGTCAGGTAAATTAGAGTGGGAATGGAATAATGGTCATGCTAATCGGATGTTTTCAGCTGCTGCTTGTTATCCCGTTGCGGTGAATAATGCCATTTATGTGGTAGCTCCAGATCGATTTATGACAGCTTTAAATGCGAAAAATGGAAAGGTTATCTGGAGAGAGAAGAAGGATACGATACGAGTTAGAGAGTCAATGGGTTTATCAACTGATCATAAATATGTATATGTGAAAACAATGGATGGTGATTTACTTGGTATTTCCACCAAAGCTGATAAAATGGAAGTCTCATGGAAATCAGATTTGAAACTTCCTTATGAACTAACCCCGTCAGCGATCACCGCTAACAATAAAATTGTTTTTGTACCAAGTCATTCAGGTTTGCTGTCAGCTGTTAATGCCTCCTCAGGAGCTGTATTGTGGCAATATAAAATATCAAATGGTATGGTCAATCCGCCGCTGATTATGGGTAATAAAGGGTTAGTTTGCAGTACAATGGACGGTAAAATTGTTAAACTAAAATTTTAACTTTATAAAAGTTCTAAATTATGAAATTAACTACGCAAAACTTATTACATTTACAGCGAGTTTTTATGCTTGTTTTTGCATGTTTTGTTTTTAACTTTGCGAAAGCGCAAGAACAGGCATGGATAAGAGTGAACCAATTAGGGTATACACCTGCAGGAATTAAAGTTGCGGTATTTGGAGCAAAGGAAAAGGCTGATTATACTCGGTTTGAACTGATTGATGCGAAAACACAGAAAAGTGTATTTTCGAAGATAATCGGTAAAGATTTTGGAACTTATGGACCATTTGTGCAGAGCTTTAGGTTTGATTTTTCAGCATATCGTGATACGGGTTCTTATTATTTAAGAGTTGGAAAAGTGAAATCACCAGTTTTTAAAATTGGAAAGGATGTCTATAAAGGAGCTGCCGATTTTGCACTTCGTTATATGCGGCAACAAAGAACGCTTTTTAACCCGTATCTAAAAGATAGCTGTCATACACACGACGGTTTTGTATTACATGCTAATAAGGTAGGTATTGCAGATAGCTCACGTATTGATGCAGGAGGAGGCTGGCATGATGCTTCCGATTATTTGCAATATTCAACGACTTCGGCAAATGCTACTTATCATTTGTTAGCTGCTTATAGAGATTTTCCAAAAGTATTTGGTGATCAAAAGCAGGCAAATGGATTGGATGGTCAGAATGGTCGCGCTGATGTGCTGGACGAAGCAAAATGGGGATTGGATTGGTTGCTAAAGATGCATCCTGCTCCAAACTTAATGTTTAACCAGATTGCAGATGACCGTGATCATACAAATATGAGAATGCCTGGTGAAGATCCTTTTTATGGAAGAGGTTTTGAAAGACCGGTGTATTTTATAAATGGCGAACCGCAGCAACGTGGTAAGTTTATGAATAATACAACAGGTACAAGTTCAACGGCAGCCAAGTTTTCGAGCGCTTTCCATCTAGGTAGTTCTTTGTTTCGAAATAATGATATTAAATATGCTAAAACTTTGGCTAAAAAAGCCAAAACAGCATATAACTTTGCATTAATAAAACCTGGGGTAACACAAACAGTATCAGTGAAGTCTCCTTATATTTATGCCGAGGATAATTGGGTTGATGATATGGAGCTGGCCGGAGCAATGTTTTATGGGGCAACAAATAAGAAGCGGTTTTTAAATGAATCGATAGCTTATGCGCGACAGGAAAAAATTACGCCATGGATGGAAACAGATACCGCAGCACATTACCAATGGTATCCATTTATTAATTTAGGGCATTATGAACTGGGAAAACAGTTAAAAGGCAATGATCGCGAGGAGATTGTCTCATATTATAAGTCTGGAATAGCGTCGGTCTTTGAACGAGCAAAAACAAATGCCTTTTATAGGGGTGTTCCTTTTATTTGGTGCAGTAATAATTTAACTGTATCGTTCGCTATTCAATGTTTATGGTATAAAGAATTGACACAGGATACACAATACGATGAATTGGCACAAGCAAATATAGATTGGATCTTTGGTACAAATCCTTGGGGCACAAGCATGGTTTATGGTCTGCCTTCGTGGGGAGATACACCTGTTAATCCGCATTCTGCATTTACTCATTTAAAGAATTTTCCAATTGATGGTGGGTTGGTTGATGGTCCCATAATGACTTCGACATATCGTAATCTGATCGGAATTAAATTGCTGAATGAGGATCCGTATGCCGCATTTCAAAGTGATCTTGTTGTTTATCATGACGATTATGGTGACTACAGTACAAATGAACCTACAATGGATGGTACTGCTTCATTGATCTATTTGTTAGCTTCTCAAGAACAAAAGGCATTAGAGGAGCCTCAAATAAAAAAGTAGTTAAAGATTCTTTTGGAGCTATCGTGAGAGGAGATAGCTTGCAAAAGCAACTAGCGCTGGTTTTTACAGGACATGATTTAGCTGATGGTGGATTGACGGTGCTAAAAATATTGAAAGAAAAGGATGTAAAGGGTTCTTTCTTTCTAACAGGAGACTTTTTGAGAACATCGAAATTTCGTTCTGTTGTAAAGGAGATTAAAAGGAATAAACATTATCTTTCTGCTCACTCTGATAAACATTTATTGTTTAGTGATTGGGACAATAGACAAGGTTTATTAGTAACAAAGGATTCATTTGTCCAAGATTTGGAGATGAATTTCAGGGAATTAGAAAAATTAGGTTTTCGAACCGATAACAAATATTTTATTCCTTCGTATGAATGGTACAATCAGGAGATTGTCGCGTGGAGTGAGGAAATGGGATATGTGCCCATTAATTATACTCCTGGATTACGAACTGCCGCCGATTATAGTTATCCTGAAATGGGTAAACGATATTTATCTTCTGATGATATTGAAATAGGGCTATGGGAACAAAATAAAAAGCTAAACGGATTAAATGGATTTATCATACTCATACATATGGGCACAGACTCACGTCGAAAAGATAAATTTTATCACCGCTTAGGTAAAATAATAGATAAGTTAAAGAAAGAGGAATATCAATTTGTCGATATTCGTGTGTTATTACAATAGAATAAAGGATAATATAGAAGATAGGATGATAAATACAACCGAAAAAGAATCGCATTACCAGGATTTAGAAAAAATGACTGTTTTGGAGTTGTTGACGAATATTAATAACGAAGATAAGACCGTTCCGATGGCTGTTGAAAAAGCTATTCCGCAGATAGAGGCGTTGGTTAATGAGTGTGTAGCTAAGATGAAAAATGGAGGACGTGTTTTTTATATCGGTGCTGGTACAAGTGGACGATTAGGTGTTTTGGATGCATCAGAATGTCCTCCAACTTATGGTGTTCCATTTGATTGGATTATCGGAATGATTGCAGGAGGAGATACGGCTATCCGAAAAGCAGTTGAATTTGCTGAAGATGATACAGAACAAGCCTGGAAGGATTTGACTGAATATAGTATTAATAAAACGGATGTTGTTATCGGTATTGCCGCGTCAGGAACGACTCCTTATGTAGTTGGAGGTTTACAAGCCGCTAATGCCGCGGGATTAGTAACAGGCTGTATCGTTTGCAATAGTGGTTCACCTATAGCAAGAGAGGCGCAATTGCCTGTGGAAGTAGTGGTTGGGCCTGAGTTCGTGACAGGTTCTACACGTATGAAAGCAGGGACTGCTCAAAAATTAGTACTGAATATGCTAAGTACCTCCATTATGATCCAATTGGGGCGTGTGCAGGGAAATAAAATGGTTGATATGCAATTATCTAATCATAAATTAATGGCTCGCGGGGTTCGTATTATTATGGATGAAACGAATGCAACGGAAGCTGAAGCAACAGAATTATTGGAAAAATTTGGTCATGTGCGCCAGGCAATAGAGGCATATCAAGAAACACACTAAACACTAAATCACCTATTATAAAACAAACTTATGTCACCAATAATTTTATTATCATTTTTGGTGGTCTACTTTGCTGTTTTACTTGCCGTAGCGCATTTTACTTCAAAGGGATCATCAGACAACTCCACTTTTTTTGTGGCTAATCGCAATTCGAAATGGTATATGGTTGCCTTTGGAATGATTGGTACTGCATTGTCAGGAGTGACTTTCATTTCAGTACCGGGAGCAGTTGGTGCTTCAGAATTTAGCTACTTTCAGTTTGTGCTGGGAAATGCCGTTGGTTTTATTATCATCGCGTATGTCTTGTTACCGCTATATTATAGGATGAACCTAACGTCTATTTACACCTATTTAGAAGAACGTTTTGGTCATACAACTTATAAAACAGGAGCAGCTATCTTTTTAATTTCAAGAACGATCGGTTCTGCCTTTCGTCTTTATTTGGTTGCTATTGTATTGCAACATTTTATTTTTGATGCTTGGAATATTCCTTTTGTAGTTACAGTTGTAATCTGTCTGTTGTTAATTTGGCTTTATACAAATAAAGGCGGGTTGAAGACAATAATTGTAACGGATACGCTGCAAACAACATTTTTGATAACAGCGGTTATTCTTTCCATCTACTTTATGGCTAAAGGACTAAATTTTGGAATTGTTGATACTTTCGAAGCAGTTAAAGAAAGTAGCTATTCTAAAATATTCTTTTGGGATGATTTTGTTGGTAGCAAAGCTAATTTTTGGAAACAATTTCTAGGGGGGATTTTTGTAACCATTGCCATGACAGGATTAGACCAGGATCTGATGCAGAAGAACCTCTCCATGGGAACAATCAAAGAGGCTCAAAAGAATATGATTACTTTTACCAGTGTATTTGTGGTGATCAATATTTTCTTTTTAGCAGTTGGAGCACTGCTCTATATCTATGCAGAGAAAAATGGAATTGATATCAGTCAGCTCGCTACTCGTGATTATTTATATCCTGAAATTGCTTTAAATCATTTGGCTATTCTTCCGGCAATAATTTTTATGATGGGATTGACGGCAGCTACATTTGCAACTACTGACTCAGCATTAACTGCTTTGACGACTTCGTATTGTATTGATTTCCTAAATTTTAATAAAAAAGAGAATCCAAATGATCCAGTATTGGTTAAGCAACGTAATTATGTACATTTTGGCTTTTCTATTGTTATGTTATTGGTGATTTTAGTATTCAAATTAATTAATGATGATTCGGTCGTAAACGCAATCTTTACAGCTGCAAGTTACACATATGGTCCATTGTTGGGACTGTTTGTTGTAGGTATTGCTACAAAATACGCAGTTAAAGACAAACTAGTGCCTTTCATTTGTGTAATATCACCAGCTATTTTGTATATTTTGAAAACTTATGTAATAGAAGTTTATACGCCGTATGTAATCGGTTTAGACTTGATCATTATCAATGGTTTTATAACATTCTTACTGTTGATTTTAACTTCTCCGGGTAAAGCCTCCGATAGAGCGCTTTCACATAATTAAAAAAAGTTAAGTGATTTGTACGTGCAAAAAAATTAAGTTAAGTTTGATTAAATTAGTTTTTTTGCACGTATGTATCAATTGATAGAAGAAACCGCTGGATTTATCCGCAAGAAAATAGGCGATTTTCAGCCTGAATTTGGAATAATACTAGGTACTGGATTGGGTAAGTTGGTCGATGAGATCGACGTCCAGTATTCATTGATGTATTCCAATATCCCCAACTTTCCCATTTCTACAGTTGAATTTCATTCCGGTAAATTGATATTCGGTATGCTGAATGGTCGTAGGGTTGTAGCGATGCAGGGTAGACTTCATTATTATGAAGGCTACAATATGAAAGAAATTACATTTCCAATCCGTATCATGAAAGTCTTGGGCATTCAGAAGCTCTTTGTTTCAAATGCCTCAGGATCTTTAAACCCTAATATTCTTAAAGGTGATTTGGGTATCATTTCCGATCACATTAATTTGTTGCCAGATAATCCGCTACGTGGTTCAAACTTAGCCGCATTCGGTCCACGTTTTCCTGATATGAGTCAACCCTATAACCGTGAAATGGTAAAGCAAGGTTTAGACATTGCTGTCCACAAAGAAATTAGGGCACATGAGGTTGTATATGTAGCTGCCCCAGGACCAAATTTGGAAACTAAAGCCGAGTATCGTTACATGAGATTGATTGGCGGTGATATTGTGGGGATGAGTACTGTGCCTGAAGTTATTGTCGCTAATCATATGGATATACCTGTTTTTGCGATCTCTGTGATTACTGATGAGGGTTTTCATGATAATCTGCAACCTGTTTCTTTGCAGGACATCGTAGATATAGCTGCAAAAGCTGAACCAAAGATGACGTTAATTTTGAAAGAATTAATAGCTTTGCAATAGTTTTTAAACAATACTAGTTCAAATATTAATGAAGGTGACCCTGCGCTTATTAGCGATTTTTTGTTGTATTCTTGGTTTTGTAAATCAAGTTCAAGCACAAAGTAATGATGAATGGAGTAGTGCTTTAGATTCTGCTCGGGCAAAAGAAGATGCGAAACAGGATTCTGTTATTTTGTCTGCTAAATATATTCGATATACAACATTGGATATGATGAAAAAAGGAACCTACACCGTTCAAATAGATACATCACATCGTAATTTTCAGTATTACAATAAACAGAATTTACCATGGAATCCCAGTATCAATTTAGGTTCCTATGGTTTGGCAACGCGTGACCTATTATTTCAACCTAGTAAAACGATAGGTTTTCAAAGTGGATTTCACAGTTTGGAGCGTACCTTGTACAGACCGGATTCTATTCAATATTTTAGGGCACGTGCCAGATTTTCGGAACTTTATGCTGTAGGATTTTTCTTTGATGATCAAGTATTTCGTGCAAGACTTGCACAAAATATAAATCCAAGACTTAATATAGGTGGAGAATTTCATGCAACAAGAGCAGATGGATATTATACCAATCAGAAGTATTCCGATATCAAATCGGCTTTATTTGCTTGGTACGAGTCCGAAAATCACCGCTATAATTTGTTGACAAATTTAGTGTTTAATAAACTTGATGCTTCAGAGAATGGTTCGATTTTGTCAGATAATATATTCAAAGATAAGGAAAAGCAATCATCCGATCGTTACCCCGTAAGATTACAGGGGCAAGGAGACAATAGACCTCGAAATGAATGGCGTGATAATTCATTTTTCATTCGTCAATCGATGTTTCTAGGTCATCTTGATACCGTTGATGCAGGTAAGCCTACAATGCAGATTTACCCTACAAATAGCGTTGCACATAACAGTTCTGTACGGATTCAGAAATATAATTTTTTTAAAAATGAAACCGATGCTAATGGTGCTTTCCCATATGGTTCTTCCAGATTAACGCAGGATACAACGGAAATTACTTCTATTTCAAATGAATTTGAATATAGCTTTTACTTGAGGGGGAAATCTATTTTTAAAAATGAAGCGAAATTAAATGTTGCTTTTCAACATGATATGTATTGGTATTCAGATAGTGGTATCAATAACAGATTTTATCAAAATGGTATGCTAAAAGGGGAGCTAGGGTATAAGTTCTCAGATCGAGTAAATCTGACAGGTAAAGTCAATCAGATAGTGATGGGTCATAATTTTGGTGATTATCTTTATGAAGCAAAAGCCGACTTTTTATTAAGTTCGAATGTCGGTAAAATTACGCTTTCGGCTTATTCGCAGAATAAATCACCGGAAATGGTATTTAATCGAATGAATTATACCTACCATCAATGGGAGCGAGATCTTAATAAAACAAAAACACAAAATCTAGCTTTTCAGTATAGCAATCCAAAAATTGGGTTCAATGGAAAGGTTGAATACTTTTTAATGGATAACTATCTTTACTTTAAAGAGATTGATAATCCGAAAAATGATCCACGCCTGGCTAAATTAATTGAACCGGCGCAATTGGGATCTGTTAATCTATTAAAGGTTTCAGTAGGACAAAAGTTCAAGTTTAGTAAATTTACCTTGGATAACTTAATTGTATATCAAAAAACAGATCAGCAGGAAACACTTGCAACTCCTGAAATATATACCTGGCATAGTTTGTATTACAGCAATGTGCTTTATAAGGTGGTTGATTTCAACATTGGAGTTGATGCACGTTTCAACACTCCGTTTACAACACCATCTTATTCAATTAATGCAAGTCAGTTTTATAATGATAATGCAGGGATTAAATTTTCGACTTATCCTATATTTGATGCGTGGGCTACAGCAAACATACAACGCGTGACACTTTTTATAAGTTGTAATTTTGTAAACCAATATTTGGGCATGCCAAAAGGCTATTATACTGTTCGTCGTTATCCGATGAATGATGCGAATATAAGATTTGGTGTTTCTTGGAAATTCTATGACTAAAAATATTGAAAATTATATGCGTGGCTTCTAGTGGATTGCGTTTTTAAGCGTAAAAAACTTTTGAAATAATTTTGAGAGTCGAAATTTTGCAGTACATTTGCATACGCAATTAGGGAAAGGCATTACATAGCGAGAACTAAAGCGGGAAATTAGCTCAGCTAATTTATTGAAAGTCTGAAAAAAAAATGGAGAATTAGCTCAGCTGGTTCAGAGCATCTGCCTTACAAGCAGAGGGTCACTGGTTCGAACCCAGTATTCTCCACGCAAACAGG
>NZ_SLYV01000002.1:316693-529127 GCF_004342035.1 Sphingobacterium sp. JUb20
GAAAAAAAAATGGAGAATTAGCTCAGCTGGTTCAGAGCATCTGCCTTACAAGCAGAGGGTCACTGGTTCGAACCCAGTATTCTCCACGCAAACAGGAGTGTTTCAAAATACTTAACGGAGAATTAGCTCAGCTGGTTCAGAGCATCCCGATACATCGGGAGTGGTCACTGGCAAATGAGATGGTTCATTGAAAGAAAAAAGGAGAATTAGCTCAGCTGGTTCAGAGCATCTGCCTTACAAGCAGAGGGTCACTGGTTCGAACCCAGTATTCTCCACGCAAACAGAAGTGTTTCAAAATACTTAACGGAGAATTAGCTCAGCTGGTTCAGAGCATCTGCCTTACAAGCAGAGGGTCACTGGTTCGAACCCAGTATTCTCCACATCAAAGCATCGATTTATCGATGCTTTTTTTATTTACTCCTATTTTTATGTATTTCCTATATATTTTATCGAAGCTAAATTGATCTAGCTGATTGCTTTCGCAATTGAAATTTACCTCATAGTAGTGTTGTCATTTTAAAGATGTTCAAACACGATGAGTTTTCATATAAACATTTATATATTTGATTGTATTATATAAACTTATTAGAAATGAATTTAAAATCTATTTCGGTAATAGCTTTTGTGTTCTTATCACACGTAACAATTTTTGCACAGGTGAAAAAGTATGATTGGAAAGAAGCAAACGAGGGTGGGTATACGTATCGTTACGTAACCAATGATCCTACAAATTCGCGTTTTTATACATTAAAAAACGGTCTTACAGTTATTTTGAGCCCTTCTAAAAAGGTACCTCGTATTCAGGCCTATATTGCAACGAAAGCAGGGAGTAAAACTGATCCTTCAGATCACACAGGCTTAGCGCATTATTTAGAGCACATGCTTTTTAAAGGGACTGATAAGTTTGGATCAAAAGATTGGGCAAAGGAAAAACCATTACTGGATCAGATCGATGGTTTATATGAACAGTATAACTCCACTAAGGATGAAGCCAAGCGTAAAGAAATTTATAAGCAGATCGATCAGGTTTCTGGCGAGGCAGCAAAATATGCTATTGCCAATGAATACGATAAATTGATGAGTGAGATGGGGGCTGAGGGAACAAATGCCTTCACTTCTTTTGAACAGACTGTCTATACTGAGGATATTCCCAATAACGTAATCGATAAGTTCCTAGCTGTACAAGCAGAACGTTTTCGTAATCCTATATTAAGATTGTTTCATACAGAATTAGAGGCTGTTTATGAAGAGAAGAATAGAGGGTTGGATAATGATGGACGTAAATCAGTAGAGGCCATGTTTGAAGCTATGTTTCCAAATAATAATTATGGAAAACAGACAACTATCGGTACCGTTGAACATTTGAAGAACCCTTCTTTGAAAGCGATTCGTGAATATTTTAATACGTATTATGTCCCTAATAATATGGGGGTAATTATGTCTGGTGACTTTGACCCAAATGAAGTAGTAAAGAAAATCGATCAGGCATTCAGTTATATGAAACCGAAAGAAATTCCAGCATATACTTTTGATGCTGAAAAAGACATCAAACAACCAATTGTTAGAGAGGTTAAAGGGCCAGAATCGGAATTTCTATTTTTAGGTTTCCGTTTCCCCGGTGCATCTACAAAAGATGCTCAAATGTTGAATTTGCTTGGAAACATGCTTACAAATGGTTCAGCAGGATTAATTGATTTAGATTTAGTGAAATCTCAAAAGTTATTGGGAGCAGGGGCTTTTCCATATGTATTGAAAGATTATTCGATGTTGATCATGCAGGCTAATCCAAGTCAAGGTCAATCTTTAGATGATGTGAAATCTTTGATTTTAGGAGAATTGGATAAGTTGCGTAAAGGTGATTTTTCTGATGACCTAATTACTTCCATTGTTAATAATGAAAAGAAATCAGAAATTTCACGAAATGAAAGCTATAGTAATCGTGCTGAGGAGTTAATGGATGCCTTTACTTCTGGGGTTGATTGGTCGACAGAATTGAGTTATTCAGATAACTTAACTAAAATCACGAAGAAAGATATAATGGATTTTGCTACAAAATATCTGAATGATAATAATTATGTAGTGGTCTATAAACGTAAGGGCATTGACGATAGCATTGTAAAAGTAGAGAAACCTCCTATTACGCCTGTAGTTGTAAATCGTGACGATCAATCATTATTTCTAAAGACTATTGCTGCAATGCCTGAAAGCAAAATTGCACCTGTCTGGTTAGATTACACTAAAGATGTACAAAAGGCTACCTTAAAAGGTCTTGATGTGATCGCGGTGCAAAATAAAGATAACGCATTATTTAGTTTAACTTATCGTTACGAGATGGGAAAATGGAATAATAAGTTATTAAGTATTGCCGCAGATTATTTAGAATTCTTAGGTACTAAAGAAAAAACCAGTGAAGATTTCAGCAAAGCATTTTATAAGTTGGCCTCAGATTTTTCAGTGTCTTCAGGTAATGAAGAAACACGTATTAATATTTCAGGTTTAAATGAAAATTTTGAACAAACAGTTGCGCTTATTCAAGATTTATTAAAAAATAGTGTTGGTGATCAAGAAGCATTGGAAGCTTATATCGGTCGTTTGAAAAAATCAAGAACAAATGCTAAAGAAAATAAGAACTTGATCATGGAAGGATTGAGATCATATGCAAAATATGGAGCTAAAAATCCTTTTAATAATGTTTTGACAGATCAAGAGCTGGATGCGATCAAAGCATCGGACTTAGTTACTATTTTACACGAGCTGGCAAATACAAAACATCAAATTTTATATTACGGGCCTAAGACTACTAGTCAATTGGTTGCTACTCTTAAACCTTTAAATTCGAATACCAATTTTGCTACAGTTCAGAAAGCAAATACTTTTGAAGAATTGCCTACCCCTAAAAATCAAGTGTTGTTTACTAATTTTGATATGAAGCAGGCGGAAGTTTTCTGGTTTAGAAATTCTGAAGTGTATAATTCAAAATATAGTCCTACTGTCGCATTATTTAATATGTATTTTGGTGGAGGTATGGGAAGCATCGTATTTCAAACGATTCGAGAATCTAAAGCTTTAGCTTATTCTACTTATGCTAATTTTGCTTCTCCTGTTAAAAAGGAAAATCATTATTCGGTAGGCGCATATGTCGGTACACAGGCCGATAAATTTAATGAAGCTGTTGTCGGTATGAATGAACTATTAAATGATTTACCTGATGCTCCAAAAGCTTTGGATATCGCTAAAGTTAGTTTAGTAAAATCATTGGCTAGTGACCGCATTACGAACGCAAATATTTTATCAAATTATCTAAGTGCACAGCGCTTGGGACTTACGGCAGATATTCGTAAAGATATCTATGAGCAAGCGCCAAAATTAAGTTTTACAGATCTGAAAACTTTTCATAATAAAGAAATGAGTCGTAAACCTTATGTTTATTGTATTGTTGCAAAAGATGAAAATATAAAAATGGAGGATCTGCAAAAACTTGGAGAAGTTAAGAAATTAACATTGCAAGAGTTATTCGGGTATTAAACTATTATAAAAAAGAAGAGCAGGATTTCCTGCTCTTCTTTTTTATAATAGTTTAATTTTGATGTTACGAAAAGAAACTTCATCAGTATGGTTTTGTAAGGCAATTTTTCCTTTTTGGAATTTACCGAAATCTGGATAGTTCTTCATATTGGTGCCAGCGACAAGATCTTTCCATTCCTGGGTGTTGGTTTCGTTTTCGAATGTTAACTTCCCATTTAACCAAAAGCTTACTTTTCCCTTGTTCTGTACAATTCTAGATTGATTCCATTCGTTGTAGGGATTAGGTTTTGAATTGGATCCTATGCCCTTTATTGCGTATAACGATCCAGCCCAATGTGTTGAATCTGTTTGATGCCGCGGTTCCGCATTGGCATTATCTAAAAGTTGCATTTCAAGTCCTGTAACAAATGTAGCGTCATATTTAGGATCCTCTTGAACATCTATAAATACGCCGCTATTGCCACCTTTGGCAACTTTCCAATCAAATTTTAAGTCAAAGTCTTGAAAAGTTTCATTCGAAACTAAATCTCCAAATACACCAGTTTTAACAGTTGGGTCGCAAAGAATAGCATCATCTTTTACCACCCATTTAGAGGATTGATTCCCTTTGTTGTAAATATGCCAATTGTTAATATCTTTTCCGTTAAAGAGGAGTTGCCAACCCTCTTCTTTTTCGATTGCACTTAGCGTATTATGTTTTGTAGTTTGTTTGCAAGACCATAGAAAGCCAATGGATAATAGGAGGTATGTAATTTTTAATTTCATATGATTTAGTTTTGGGAAAAATACAAATATTTGCGCTTTTATTGAATTAAAGCACAAGAGCCAATGCGTGTAAGCATTGGCTCTTGTGTTCTGTAAATTTTTAAAAATGAATAAGTTCATCTATTTGTTCATGAATGGCATTCCTTGTTTCAATATGTACAAATGTATTTTCTTCGCTTATTTCATTTTGAATATGAGGTAAAAAAATTTTTAATGGTAAAACATGCATACGTAGGTAATTACATATTCCGGTTAGATGATCTATCCCTCTTAAATTACCATAGCGTCCCGATGATATACCAACAAGAGCCGCTTTTTTATGGCAGAAGCTAATTGGGAAAGTACAGGCGTCAATGAAGACCTTGAGTACGCCTGGTATACTGCCATTATACTCTGGTGTGATAAAAATAAATTTATCGGCTTCAGATACCAGCTGTTGTATTTTTTTAAACTGGTCACTTCGTTGACCATATAAATCTGAGACGATAATATCTGCAGGAAGTTCTGTTAAAGGTAGTATTTGACAGCTTTCACCGCTTTTTTGTATGTAATCTTGATAGTATTGTGCAACTTTTAGCGTCTTACTTTTGGGGCGATTCGTTCCCGAAATTATTAAAATCATTGTCTAGTTGTAACTTATAAAAACCCAAGGAACAAAGTGGATGTATATCCTGATTTTTTGTATCTTAGCATCTTGAGGATCTATTCCTTTAGATACTTTCAAAAGTAAGAAATATGCATGATTTAAGTGTTTTTTTGCAGGGAAGAATTTATGAATGAACAGAATAATCCTTTTTTGTGACTTTAGGGGAACAAAATGACATTTTATAAAGAAAGAATTTCATTCGAAATGGGTAAAATTATATCAATTGCAAATCAAAAGGGTGGTGTTGGTAAGACAACAACATCAATCAATCTGGCAGCTAGTTTAGCTGTTTTAGAATATAAAACCTTATTGGTTGACGCTGATCCACAAGCAAACTCTACTTCTGGAATTGGATTTGATCCAAGAACCATTAAAGAAAGTATATATGAGTGTCTGGTAAATGATCTAGATCCACGTGATGCTATTCAAGCTACTGAAACTCCTAACTTGGACTTACTACCAGCTCATATTGATCTGGTAGGTGCTGAGATCGAAATGATTAATATGCACGAGCGCGAATATAAGATGAAAAAAATCTTAGATCAAGTAAAGGATGATTACGACTTTATCATTATTGACTGCTCTCCATCATTAGGTTTGATTACGATCAATGCTTTATCAGCTTCAAACTCAGTCGTAATTCCCGTTCAATGTGAATATTTTGCATTAGAAGGGTTAGGCAAGTTGCTGAATACAATTAAAATTGTTCAGACACGTTTAAATACTAGTTTGGAAATAGAAGGTATTTTATTGACCATGTACGATGTGCGATTACGTTTGTCTAATCAAGTCGTAGAGGAAGTTAAGACACATTTTACTGATTTGGTATTTGAAACGATTATCCAGCGAAATACACGATTAAGTGAAGCGCCAAGTTTTGGTATTTCTGTGATTATGCACGATGCATCCTGTAAAGGTGCAATCAACTATTTAAATTTGGCCAGAGAAATTTTACATAAGAACGGACATCTAAAAGAATTAGATTCAACAGTTACAATATAATATGGCAGCACAACAGCGAAAAACAGGTCTAGGAAGAGGATTAGGTGCCTTATTAAACGATAGTGCCGATATCCCTGAAAGAAATTCGGAGGTAGAAACATCCCGGGTAGAATCTGCTACAAAATCAAAAGAATCTGGCAATATTAGTACGGTTAATGTGGATACGATAGAAATGAATCCATTTCAACCCCGTACTGATTTTGATCCACAAGCGCTACAGGAACTGTCTGAATCGATCTTATTGCAAGGTTTAATTCAACCTATTACTGTTAGAAAAATTGGTGAGAATGCCTACCAGTTGATTTCTGGAGAACGCAGATACCGTGCATCAAAATTAGCTGGTATTACCGAAATTCCGGCATATATTCGGACAGCGAATGACCAACAGATGTTGGAAATGGCACTGATTGAAAACATTCAACGTGAAAATCTAAATGCGATTGAAGTAGCATTAAGTTTTCAACGGATGATTGAAGAGTGTAATCTGAAGCAAGAAGAATTGGGAGAACGTGTAAGTAAAAACCGTTCTACCGTAACCAATTATTTACGCTTATTGAAATTGCCACCTGTTATTCAAGCAGCGATCCGTGATGGAGAGTTAACGATGGGACATGCACGTGCGCTAATTAATGTAGGAGAGGTAGATAAACAATTATATATCTTTAAATTGATCGTTGACTTAGGATTGTCTGTTCGCAAGGCAGAAGAATTGGTGCGGGAGATTCAAAATGGCAATAAAAAGAAAGCACAAAAAGATAAGAATGTACCTAAATCATTTCAGTTTCAAAAGATTGAAGATGATCTGGCATCTAAATTTTCATCTCAGGTTAAGTTAAATTTAAAAAGTGCAAAAGGAAAAGGTGCGATCGAAATTCCTTTTGAGTCTGAAGATGATCTGAGCCGTATTCTGGAATTATTAGACTGGTAAGATGTATAAAATAATCAGTTTATTCTGTTCTATATTTATCTTTTTTGCTGCGCAGGCACAGAAAGTTGATACAAAAGATAAAGTTGCTTTAAAAACAGTTACTGCAACAGATTCAACGAAAAAAGTATCGGCAGTGCAGGATACAACAAAAAAAGAGAGCCGTAGGGAACGAAAAAAAAGAGAGAAGGCTGAAGAAGAAGCAAAAACACCCAAAATCTTTAAAGATTCAACACGTCTTGCTATTGAAGCCAAAACCGTTACCGCATGGAAGCGATCTTTAGTTTTGCCAGGATGGGGTCAATATACCAATAAGGGGTTGTGGTGGATCAAGGTTCCTGTAATTTATGGGGGATTTGCAACCACGGTACTTGTGTTTGACTTTAATAACCGTTACTACAAAGAACTTCTTAAAGAGCTAGATTTTCGCTATGATAACAATGGTAAAATAGATAATCCAGCGTATGCTAATGCTTCAGAGCAAGGGCTTATTAGTGCAAAGGACTATGCACGCCGTAATCGCGATCTTATGGTACTTTTAACTGTGGGGTTATACGGATTGAATGTGGTCGAAGCTTATGTGGACTCAATGCTAAAGAATCGATGGAGTGTAAGTTCTGAAAAGGTCGCATTTACCATTAGGCCAACTGTACTTCAGGGCCCATCAAATAGTTTTGCATTTAATGCCGTTCCAACTATGGGACTGAAATTATCCATGAAAATAAAATAAAAATTATATAACTTAAAGCTGTATTTGTGCGTTGTCGCATAGATTTATTTGGTCTTCTTTATTTAAATATGATCTAAAATAGATATGAAAATAGTATTATTCGGCTACGGAAAAATGGGCCAAATCATAGAAAAATTTGCTCAAAAGAGGGGGCATGAAATTCATTTGATCGTCAACAGCGAAAATCGTAATCTCATTACAGTGGATGAATTGGTTGATGCAGATGTTGCAATTGACTTTGGTGTTCCACAGGCAGCGATAGCTAATATGGAACTTTGCTTAGAAGCAAATCTTCCGATTGTAATGGGTACAACAGGCTGGTACGAGCATCTTGATACAATCAAGGAGAAATGTCTCTCTGTGGATGGATCTATCTTATATGGTTCTAATTTTTCGATCGGTGTAAATATCTTTTTTCATATCAATAAGATGTTGGCGAAAGCAATTCAGCCTTATAAAGCTTACGATGTACAGGTTGAGGAAATTCATCATATCCACAAATTGGACGCACCAAGTGGAACTGCTATTACAATAGCGGAGGGTATCCTGAACAATAGCGACACTAAAACTTCCTGGGTTAATTCTGTCGTTGGCGATGGAGAAGAGGAGGTTATTCCGAAAGCAGATCAATTGCTAATAGAGAGTCATCGTATTGAAGAAGTTCCAGGAACTCATACTGTTGTATATAGTTCTGAAGTAGATCAAATTGAATTTAAGCATACAGCACACAGTCGTGATGGTTTTGCTTTAGGTTCAGTAATTGCTGCTGAATGGTTATTTGGAAAGCAAGGATTTTATCAGGTGACAGAAATGTTTGATTTTAATCGGTAACTAAGTTGCCGATTTTGCGTTAAAAAATTAGGATTCTGTAACGAATCCATAGTCTATTATACTAATTGAAATATTAGATTATTAAACAATAAAATTTTAAGAAGCTTATGTGGTATATTATTTTTGCGGTCTTAACAGTAGTTGCTCATTACGGGCTTTGGAAATTATTTGTTAAGGCAGGAAGACCGGGATGGGAAGCATTAGTTCCTTTTTATCGGGAATATGTGATGGCTCAATTGACAGGTCGTGCAAAATGGATTGTTGTTCTTTTGCTAGTCCCAATCGTAAATATTTTTATTTTCTATGGATTGTATTTGGACCTTATAAAGGCATTTGGGAAAAGAAGGTTCTGGGAAAATACGGCAGCAGTTTTAGCTCCTTTTATTGTATTGCCTCTTTGGGGAAACGATCCTCTAGTAAAGTATTTAGGAAACCCAAATTCAGAGGAATTTAAAAAGAAATATTTTTATAAAAAATCAATGGCCCGCGAATGGGCAGATGCGATTGTTTTTGCAACAGTTGCAGCATCTTTAATTCGTGGTTTTTTGATTGAAGCGTATATGATTCCAACTGGATCCATGGAGCGAACATTGTTAGTCGGTGATTTCTTGTTCGTGAGTAAGTTGAATTATGGGCCTCGTATTCCAATGACACCTTTGGCATTTCCTTTTGCGCATCATACGATGCCGCTAACAGGCGGAAAAGCTTATTCCGAACTGATCGAACTTCCTTATAAACGTTTACCTGGTTTTCAGGATATCAAAAGAAATGATGTCGTAGTATTCAATTATCCTATGGAAGCCGATGCTCCTTACAACAGACCGGTTGATAAACGTGAGAACTACATCAAGCGTTGTGTAGGGATGCCTGGAGATGAAGTTTCAATGGCAAATGCAGTATTTTTTGTAAATGGTAAGCCTGGTTTTAATCCGCCAGAAGGACAATTAGATTATATTGTAGTAACGGATCAATCTGGTTTGGATCTGCGTGTGATGAAAGAAAAACGATTAGAAATGTCTGATACCGGACAACCTAACATTTATCAAGTTTTTATGACAGCAGATGAGGCTGCAATGGTCAAAGGTTGGATAAATGTAAAGGAAGTTGTTCCCAATATTCGTAAAGCAGGAGAAAATGAAGATGGAACTTTTCCTCATGTTGCATCTCTGAACTGGAATTTTGACAATTTTGGTCCTATTAAAGTTCCGAGTAAAGGATGGACAGTTCAATTAGATAGTGCAACAATGCCACTATATGAACGTGCAATCACTGTTTATGAAGGTAATAAATTAGAAAATAAGTCTGATGGTATTTATATTAATGGTGTAAAAGCTAATTCTTATACTTTCAAAATGAATTATTACTGGATGATGGGTGATAATAGACACAATTCATTAGATTCTAGAGGATGGGGTTTC
The DNA here is from genome assembly GCF_004342035.1 of Sphingobacterium sp. JUb20. Taxonomy (NCBI): domain Bacteria; kingdom Pseudomonadati; phylum Bacteroidota; class Sphingobacteriia; order Sphingobacteriales; family Sphingobacteriaceae; genus Sphingobacterium; species Sphingobacterium sp. JUb20. The sequence continues at coordinate 326,536 of NZ_SLYV01000002.1, forward strand.
GTGCCGGAAGATCATATAGTGGGTAAAGCATTATTTACCTGGTTAAGTCTTGATGAATTGGGATCGGGACTATCGAAAATAAGATGGAATAGAATATTCAAAGGAATAGAATAAACATAACAGCAAAAGAGGCTTTACATTTGTAAAGCCTCTTTTGTTTTATTTAAGTGCGTTTAAGTATCTTTTTATCGTTTCTTCTAAGCCTAAGTACAGGGCATCAGCAATTAGAGCATGTCCTATGCTTACTTCTAACAATCCCGGAATATGTTCGTTAAAGTAAGTTAGGTTATTTAAATCTAAATCATGACCAGCATTAATGCCTAATCCTACCTCTCTCGCTTTTAATGCGGCATGAAAATAAGGTTTGATCGCTTCATCTCTTTCATCTAAGAATGCTTGTGCATATGACTCTGTATAAAGCTCAATTCGGTCAGTACCCGTTTCTGCTGCTGCCTCAACCATATCTTCATCTGGATCCACAAAAATAGAAACTCGAATACCTTGATCTTTAAATAGTTTGCACATATCAGTCAGATATGCCTTATTTTTAATAGTATCCCAACCATGATTCGAAGTAATCTGTCCCTCTGCATCAGGAACTAATGTTACCTGAGCAGGTTTGTTCGCCAATACAAGATCTATAAATTTTTGTTCTTGACAATTACCTTCAATATTTAATTCTGTTTGAATATTGGCTTTTAAGTCAAAAACATCTGCATAACGGATGTGGCGTTCGTCAGGTCTTGGATGTACAGTAATTCCATTTGCACCAAAACGTTCACAGGCTAGAGCAGCTGCTAGTACATTTGGATTATTTCCGCCACGAGAATTACGTAGGGTAGCAATTTTATTGATGTTTACAGATAATGCAGTCATGTTGATTTCAATCTTTTAAGTAAAAATACAAAACAATTTGCATGCTTACTCATATTAGCAACAATTTGCTTGATAAAGAACAGATTCTTAAATTGATTTTTTTTAACTTGCATCTATATGGAAGGATTTGATTACAGCCTTTTTAGAGGTTTCCGGTTGCTCGATGTTATCGATATTATTTTAGTAGCGATTATTATTTACTATGTGTATAGTTTGATACGCGGGACCATTGCTGTTAATATATTAATTGGTGTCGCATTATTTTACGGAATATATATAATTGTTAAGCAGATGCATATGCGCTTGCTGACGGAAATATTTGGGGGCTTTATCTCTGTTGGTTCTATTGCCTTGATTGTTGTATTTCAACAGGAGATCCGGCGTTTCCTGTTACATATAGGGAAAAACATTTCGATGAAGCGAAAGAAGATCTTATGGTCTTTCCTAGTTAGTAAGCGGACAGTTGCAAAAGATAATTCTGAACACATGAGACCCATTATAGAAGCATGTCGCAGCATGTCAAAATCCCGTACGGGTGCGCTATTGGTTTTTTCTAAATATTTTGATGAAGAATATTATCAAAGCAGCGGCGAGTACATTGATGCACATATTTCAAAGCGCCTCATTGAAAGTATTTTTAATAAAAATAGCCCCCTACATGATGGAGCTGTAGTTGTTGTTGATTTTAAAATTATGTCAGCTTCTTGTATTTTACCTTTATCAGATAGCGAAGATCTGCCTTTGCAATTTGGCTTACGACATCGTGCCGCGATTGGGGTGACAGAGGTATCTGATGCTGTCGCTGTTATTGTATCAGAGGAAACGGGTGAAATATCTTTTGCAAAAGATGGCAATGTCAATATGAATATTACACATGAGGAACTCGCAGAATTGCTGAAAGAAGAATTATAAAAAAACGCCACTTTTTTCGAAGTGGCGTTTTTTATAGCATAATATTATTATTTACCAGCTTCTTGGATCACCTGGTTATTTAATTTAACGTACTCAGCATTATTCCCTTTTTGTGCAATTTCTACTCCTTTTTGAGCTGTTGCAATTGCACCTTTTTTATCGCCAGATTTTAATTGAATTTTAGCTTTCCAATAACGAACATATGGTGCATCAGGATTTTCTTTTTCAGCCTCATTTGCCCATGTTAATGCTTTATTAAGATCTAAATTATTACTTAGATAAAATTGTGCAGCCTGTAGATAAGGTTTTTTATCACCTTTCATTGCTTGATCAATATTAGCTAAAATCTCCTTCGTTTGATCGGTTTTAATTGTAAATTTCGTGTATGTGTTTTCCCAAGCTAATGATAGTGTAGCCGAATTAGTTGTTACATTTTCAAATTGCATGGTAAAAGTTTCTACCTTATTAGAAAGTTTTGTGGATTTTACATTAAAACGAACTAAATCATCTTTCTTATCGTAGGTATAGGCTCCCCACTGATTACTGTTTTTTGTTAATATGATTGTCCAGTCACCTTTAGTTGGGATAGTTAAAATACCATATGTTCCTGCAGGAACCCTATTTCCTTCTATTGTAACTTCTTCTTCAAATTTAATAATAGGAAGGTTATTAGCACCTGTTCTCCAAACTTCATTGTAAGGAACTAAATTACCAAAGATAACACGACCGTTTATGTTCGGTCTTTGGTATGTAAGCGCTATGTTTTTAATCCCTAAACCTTGAGTAATCGAAGTCGTACTACTTGCTTGCGGCAATTTTACTTGAGCAAAAGAAGTTGTAGAGATACTAAATGTGAGTACCGTCGCGGCGCACAGTGTTAAAATAGATTTTTTCATTTTGGAAACGTTTAATTTTTCCTAATTTACTCGTAAAAAATCAGAATAAAGAATTTTGATTATTAATAATAAGAGCCGGTAAATCATCTTTATCGGCTCTTATATTCTATATTTTTATAAACTGTTTAATAATTTTTGTGCTTCTTTCACTTGGTTTGGTATTGCTTTTTGATTGATGTTTTTATTTGAGAATCCAGCAATGGCATTATTTAATTTCTGTAATTGAGATGCTTTTAACTCTTTTTTCAAGATTCTTATTTTTTCAGCATCCTGAATCCCTTCGATTAATTTTTCGAAACGAATAGAAGTCATATTATCAGGATAAACAAAATAGGTATCGCCACCTAACCACGTTCCATAACGTGTATCTTGATTAGGATTTGAATTCCAGCAGTCAAATGCCCATCTTAAATAACCATCAAAACCTCTTTGAACACTGTGCCACGCTAACCAGGTTGCTTCTTGATATCCAGAATTAGTAAAAGTGTTCGGGAATATTTCTGAACAGCAAGTGTAAACAGTGGTTTTGTAACCTTTTTCCTGACGGGCTTTTAATACATCTGGAGCCATATCTTCTCCTAGAGTAATACTATAATCTGCAAATTCATTCGAAATTTGTGGATGATATCCACCGGCAAGAGATGATTTGAATTGGGGATCAGCTTCTTTGATAATAGCAATAGCACGTTTCATATCTTCCTGGGGTCTTTCATCCATGGCAATGGTTGTCCATTCGAAGTATCCTTTTTGTTTAAGGTGTTTTGCGAAATCTTTTAAAAGAGGTAACCAATGTGCTCTATATTTTGGATCATCAGTTTTTATTTTTAAAATTTCATATTTTCCGGTGTTTTCATCAAAATATTGGAAATTCATATTCCATGGAATCATGCTATAACAATTGATATATTCTGAAATTCCAATTTCACGCATGAAACTTACCCATTTATCAAAAATACTGTAATCATATGACCAAGAACCGTCCTTCTTTTTAGTCCATTTGATCATAGCTTGGTATTTATCATACGTTTGACCATTCCAAGGATCGTTGATGATACTTGCAGTGATATTTTTCTGACCAGCATCGCGTAACCTTTCATAATATGGTTTCATGACACTGAAGTGTGCAGGAGACCATAGCTCGACGTTATGATGCCGAGCAATAGAGTAAGGGTTTTGCCATAGATCTAAATGATAAGCCCAATCTTTTGCTTTAGGAAGTATATGTGATAATACCTCTACTGTATAAGGAATAGTGGTGTTATAATTTGTACCTTTTAGTGTAAGTGATCCTTTATAGATTCCAGGAGCTGCATCACGAGGAACTTGAATACTTAACCAGAGGGGTCTCGTGGTATTTTTATCATATTCAAAACTTGATTGATTGGTGATACGGTCTGCAACTAAAGCGGAATCTAGTATTTTACTGATACCGCAACCATTTTTTAAATCTCCAGGAAGGTCTGTCATTACATAAGAAATATACCCAGTAGTAATATCTTTTGTTCCGATTTCCTGCCCTTTGCTATTTTTTAACGGTGAAGAACTCACTTCAATTTTATCGTGATTTTGGTTACTCCAAAAGACTAATTGTGTATGTACTTTCTCACCTCTCCAAGCTTTTGTAATCCATGATTTACTTAGTGTTTCTAGGGTGGGTGGGTTTGTTTTGGAATAACTATAATCAGCTGTGCTAAAAGACAAGTTATTATTCTCTTTTAGACTGTTCCATTTTTCAGTTGTTTGAGGGGCTTTTGGATCTTTCAGTTCATTTATTCTCTGGGAATAGCCCTGTTGTGCATAAACGAATAGACCAAATAGTAAACAATAAAACGATTTTTTCATATTTAGGTGGATAAGAAAATAGCGATTATTTTTAAGAAATAATCGCTATTTGATTGTAATTAGTATTTTTTATTTCTGTCCGACTCTGTGGCCCTTTGTTGCGAAGTATAAGATATACAGATAAGCAGGAACCATAGCATAAAGAAATGCATGTTGAAAGTCAACATGTAAATTATCTTTTAAGTAACCATAAATTAGAGGCCAAATAGCTCCTCCGGCAATACCCATAATCATGATGGCTGATCCTGTTTTAGTAAAACGGCCTAGACCTTTAATACCTAGTGGGAAAATAGCAGGCCACATTAAAGAATTGGCAATACCTAAAAGGGCAACGAAAATGAATGAAGTGATTCCAGTTGTAAATACAGAAATAACAGTGAATAAAATACCAACAATAGTACAAACTCGTAATGCTAATTGTTGAGAAACAAATTTTGGTATTGCAATAATACCAACAATGTAACCTAAAAGCATACATCCTAATGTGAATGTTGTCGCATAGGTAACTAATGCACCATGGATATTTAATTCTCTTGCATAAACACCAATAATATCTCCAGCCATTACTTCTACAGCAACACAGAAAAAGATAGCTAAAGAGCCTAAGAATAGGTGTGGGAATTGGAATACACTTGTTTTTTTCTCTTTAAGAATAACTGCCCCATTCTCATCAGTATGTTCTTCTTCTGCATTTACATCCACCTCAGGTAAATGTGTTATTTTAATAACGATCGCAAATAAAACGAAGATAACAGCTAACGTAATGTATGGTGTATGTACGCGTTGTAATAAAGAATCTAGAATGGCATTTTTAGCTTCCATATCTACCGCGGCATCCAATTTAGCTGTTATAGCAGAAGAATCTTTTAAGAATAATGTACCAAATATTAATGGAACAATAATACCTGCAGATTTATTGAAAAAGCCAGCAATAGATATTCTTTGTGCAGCACTGTCAATAGGGCCAATGATACTTAAATATGGGTTAACAGCAGTTTGTAGCAATGCCATTGCAGAACCTTGAACAAAAATTCCTGTTAAGAAAAGAATATAGCTTCTACCATCTGCAGCAGGAATGAAAATTAAAGAACCAACTCCAAGTAAAATTAAGCTGAGAACTAATCCATTTTTAAAACCAATTTTTTTCAAAATCCAAGAACTTGGGATTGCTAAAAAGAAGTAAGCGATGTAAGAAGCAAATGTTACAAAAAAGGCTTGTAAATCTGTTTCTAAATTACAGGCAATCTTTAAGAATGGGATAAGTGTTCCATTTGCCCAAGTGACAAATCCTAAAATGAAGAATAAGGCACAACACATAGCCATGGGGCGAAATGCTGTTTTTCCTGAATTTGGTTGAGAATTCATTTTTTTAGTATCAATTAATTGTTTTTTAGATTATAAAATTAGAAAATAATGATTTTTATAGTGTCTCTATTCAAGATGTGCTTACACAATCGATTGATATTGGTTTATAATAAAAAATCATGCTTTCCATTACAAGACTAATTAAATAAATTCAATATAGGAAATAAAAAGAAGTGGTTTTTGAGATTATTTAGTAATATTTTCATTAGAAAAAAGGAGCATTATACCTAGTATAATACTCCTTTCTTGTAAAAACCGTATTTGTAAACCAATCCAGTTGGCTTCATTTATATTTAAGACAAGTAATAAGAATAAATGTTTTAAAATAATTTTATTTAGGTATAATAGCGACTGTCAATCTGGAAATACAATTTAAGTTACCCGATTCATCTGCAATTCGTACATCCCAAATATGAGTTTGTTTGCCAATGTGTACGGCTGTACAAACTGCGGTTACTAATCCTGTAGCAACCGGTCTCAAATGATTAGCATTAATCTCCAATCCCACGCCTTTATAAATATCTGGATCAATAATCAGATTGGATGCGATACTTCCTATTGATTCGGCTAGTACAACAGATGCTCCGCCATGCAGGATTCCAAATGGCTGTCTTGTTTTGTCATTCACGGGCATCGTTGCAGTAATGGAATGACTATCGATTGCCGTCGCTTTAATTTCGAGCAGACCGGTCATATATTGAGAGAGGATACCGTTTATCTGCTCAATGCTGTAATTCTGAAACCAAATCATGGACATTGTTTGAGTTGAAATAACGCTCTTGAATAATTATGCGGTGATGATTTAGGTGTCCGGCAATCACATATAATAAAGCTTTTACACTTGTAAGTCTTTCTGACGCCATTCCTTTTCTCTCCAATTCTGCCTCATTGAAGTTTTCGAAAAGAAACATATTTGCTTTTCTAAGATGTACAAATTCTTTACTTAGAGAGGCTAATGTGCGTTCGCTATATCTTGAGTTTTGGATAAAGTATTCTTGATCATACCCCAAAAGTTCTTTCATATCATTTCGAGAGAAGCGCAGGGCACGGTAAGCCATAATACGTTCATTATCCAAAATATGCCCTATAACCTCTTTAATAGACCATTTATCTTCAGCATAACGGTAATCGCCTTTTTCTTCAGGTATGGTATCTAGGAACGCTGGAAAGGATAAAATTTGTTCTTCCAGTACTTCCATGACATCGCCGACAACGGTCTCAATGTACGTGGAATACACCGCTGGGTATTCATCAGATTTCAGTGGGTTCATATGTTAGATTACTTTTTAATATTATTCTAAATGTTGTTCCTTTTCCTATTTCCGAGTCTTTGACAAAAATGTGGCCTTGATGATAATGTACCATTCTTTTGGTTAAACTCAGTCCCAATCCCCACCCTCGTTTGCGCGTGGTGAAACCTGGTTGAAATACCGTTTCAAAATTTGATCTGGGAATTCCTTTACCTGTATCACTAATGTCTATAAAAATTTCCTCTTTCGCAATATTTTCAGATATTTTAACAGTTATCTTTCCTTCTGATGCAATTGCGTTAACGGCGTTTTTCAGAAGATTCTCAATAATCCAATCAAATAAGGGAATGTTTAGTTTCGCTTCAACAAGTTTGTCACCCGTGAGCTCGAAGAGAATCTTGTCACTTGTTCTTACTTTGAAGTAACGAATGTAAGCGGCTATCACCTCATAAACATTCGCATTGTGAAGAACAGGTGTTGAACCAATTTTGGAAAAGCGATCGGCGACGATTTCTAAACGTTTAATGTCATTTTCCATCTCATTTAAAGTTTCGTCATCTTCTGCATCGAACTTTAATTTAATAAGCTCAACCCAGCCCATTAATGAAGAAATCGGTGTACCGAGCTGATGAGCAGCTTCCTTAGTCAAACCTACCCAGACTAAATTCTGTTCTGATTTTCGAATAGAATTAAAGACGGTATATCCAATAATTAGAAAGATAGCGATTAATGATAACTGAATATAAGGAAACACACGAAGTTGTTGTAGAAACCAGGAGTCTTTGTAATATACCATCCATTTTGCTCCATTGTCTAAATTTAAAATAATAGGAGCATGGCTTTTCTTCATGAAATTGAGTTGCTTCTCAAAGTAATGTGGATCGTAATCCAAATGATGGTTCGAGCTATCTTTTGCTGTTGTTTTAATGTTGGTTTTGGTCGAATCTAAATCCCTCCAGAATACAATATTATCCTTTTCATCGGTAATGATTGCAGGAACTGCTAGACTATCTCTTACCGAGTAGACGAACGTTATAAATTCATCGTCAACATCTGGCATGGTCATAATACTTTTTGTACTCATTGCCCATACTTCTGCTTTTGTTCGCTCTACCTTTGATAAATTTCGAACAAGGTAATTTGTGTACAAAAGCGAAGCCGCCGCGATGATGGCCGCGAAAATAAGCAAGAAAAATTTCCAACGTTGTTGGTTGTATTGATACGGATTCATATAAGTGATCAGGAATCTTGTTGCCGCAAATTAAGTAATTAAATGAAATTTACCTTTATCGGCAACATTTATCTATTCATAAACTCCCTGTTTTATTATTTTATTGTGGTTATCAGTGCTATAGTTTCATTGAAATGAAAATTTTGTGGTAATTTTGTGTCATGAGTTCTGAAAGAAAAGTAAGAGTGCGTTTTGCACCAAGTCCTACAGGTGGATTGCACCTTGGAGGAGTTCGTACAGCTTTATTTAATTATTTGTACGCGCGTAAACATCAAGGAGATTTTATTTTGCGTGTTGAAGATACTGATCAGACACGATTTGTTGCTGGTGCAGAAGAATATATTAATGAATGTTTAGCTTGGTGTGGCTTAACACCAGATGAAAGTCCTCTTAAAGGTGGCGATTTTGGCCCCTATCGTCAAAGTGAACGAAAACCTTCTTATCGCCAATTTGCGGAACAATTGATAGAAAAGGGATATGCTTATTATGCATTTGATACTTCGGCTGAATTGGATGAACAACGAAAAGAACAACCGAATTTCCGTTACAGCCATGAAAATAGATTGAAACTTAGAAATTCATTAAGTTTATCACAAGAAGAAACAGCAGAACTATTAGCCGCAGGTACACCCCATACGGTTCGTATCAAAGTACCAACAGATGAAACCGTTTCTTTTAATGATATGATTCGTGGACAAGTAAGTTTTGATACTAATCTTATTGATGATAAGGTTTTGTTAAAAGCTGATGGAATGCCTACTTATCACTTAGCTGTTGTCGTCGATGACAAAGCAATGGAGATTTCTCACGTTTTCCGAGGGGAAGAATGGTTACCTTCTGCTCCTGTACATGTTTTATTATGGGAATATTTAGGATGGAATGATGAAATGCCAAAATGGGCACATTTACCATTAATATTGAAGCCCGATGGTAATGGTAAATTGAGTAAGCGTGATGGTGACCGATTAGGTTTTCCTGTGTATGCTATGAATTGGAAAGATGCGCAATCAGAGACTGTAACGCAGGGATTCCGTGAAATGGGATTTTTGCCGGAAGCATTTGTCAATATGTTAGGTGTACTGGGATGGAATGATGGTACAGAACAAGAATTGTTTTCTTTAGATGAATTGATCGCAAAATTCTCAGTAGAGCGTATTAGTAAAGCTGGAGCAAAATTTGATTTTGAAAAGGCGAAATGGTTCAACCATGAGTGGATCAAAAAATCGTCTAACGAGGATTTATTGCCACAGATTAAAGCCCTGTTAACATTGCATAACGTGCAAAAGGTAGCCGATCATTTTGTTACTGAAGTTTTAAGTGCAGTGAAAGAGCGTTTGACTTTTGTTTCGGATTTTTGGGAACAAGCATCATTCTTCTTTGTACAACCAGAAAATTATGACCTAGCTGCTGTTAAACCTAAATGGTCTGCTGAGAAAACGGATTTCTTTCAGAAAGTTAATAGCGAATTTGGTGAATTTGAGTCTTGGGATGCTTCAGCATTGGAAGCGTACTTTAAAGGTGCTATTCAGGAGTCAGGCATGAAAATGGGTGAATTGATGATGCCTTTCCGTATTATGTTAGTGGGAGGTAAATTTGGTCCAGATGTGTTCCAAATCGTTTCATTATTAGGACAAGAAGAAGTAATAGCTCGTGTTAATAAAGCTTTAGTAGCTTTTACAGCTGAATAAGAGCACTGATATATATGATAAGCCCCCCATGCGTTGTATGGGGGGCTTTTTTTGAGCAACTAACCCAGTAGCTCTTGAATATCTTCTGAAGAGAGTGATTTGATAAAACTTTCTTCAGTGGTAATTAAACTTTGAGCAATGGAACGCTTCCTGTTTTGCATTGCAAGTATTTTCTCTTCGACAGTATCTTTTGAGATGAATTTGTATATAAAAACATTTTTTGTTTGTCCAATACGGTGAGATCTATCAACAGCTTGTTGCTCCACAGCAGGATTCCACCATGGATCTAAAATAAATACATAGTCCGCTTCAATAAGGTTTAGGCCTACACCGCCGGCTTTGATGGATATTAAAAACAGCTTGGTGTCTTTATCTTCTCTAAATTGACTAACAGCTTCGTCCCTATTTTTTGTGCTTCCATCCAAGTAGGCATAATTAATACTTTTTTTGTCAAAATAGCTTCTGAAAATATTCAACTGCTTGACGAATTGAGAGAAAATCAATACTTTATTACCATTTTGAAGTACTTTTTCAAGTGTTTCAATGACAGTATCGAATTTACCCGAATTGCCTGTGTATTCCTGATCAACCATTTTCGGGTGGTTGGCAAGTTGTCTCAATTTAATCAATCCTTGTAATAATGCGATCTGATTTGATTTTGCTTTTCCTGCGAGCTGATTGTCTAAAATGGCATTACGATATTCCGATTTAACCTTTTCATACAGTTCATGCTGTTTCTCTGACATTTCGCAGTAAAGGACCTGTTCTGTTTTTGGAGGTAATTCCGTTGCTACTTGATCTTTAGTTCTGCGTAAAATGAACGGTTTAACTATAGTTTGAAGTCTTTTTGCTTTTTCTTCATCCTTTTTCTTTTCGATTGGTTGAACAAATTCTTTTTGAAAATAAGTATAACTACCCAAGAGGCCTGGATTTGTAAAATGCATCTGTGTCCATAAATCAGAAACAGAATTTTCTACGGGTGTTCCGCTTAATGCTAATTTATGTTGACTTTTTAGACTTTTGATCGCTTTAAATGATTTTGATGTTGGATTTTTAATGTTTTGACTTTCATCAAGAATGATATAGTTGAAGTAAAACTGATTTAAAAATTCCTCATCAATACGAGTGATACCATATGTAGTAATGACCAGATCATACGGAGAAAGCAAATGTGGGTCTTTTAATCTATTATTTCCCGTATGCAGATAAATCTTAAGATCAGGAGCAAATTTAGTAGCCTCATTTTGCCAATTGTAAATTAATGAGGTTGGCAATATTAGTAAAGATGTTCTGACAGCATGGTCTGCTATTAATATTTCTTTTTGATGTTGCAGTAGGGCTAATGTTTGAATAGTTTTACCAAGACCCATATCATCTGCCAAGCATCCTCCAAATTTATATTGCTGTAAGAAATTGAACCAATTGTAGCCAGCCCTTTGATAAGGTCGGAGTTGACCATGAAAATTTTTAGGTAATGGTGCATCAGCGATTTCTTCGAAATCAGCTAATTTTTTTAATTTTCGACTAAAGGTAAGTTCTGTATGTTCACTGATTTCATACAGCAAGCCCAGATGAATTTTATTTAATTTTAATTCATTCTTATCCCTAGAGAATTGAAATAAGTGATTGTATTGTGCAAACCACTCTTCAGGTATCATCGCGATCTCTCCATTGGGTAAAGTAAATTCTTTAATGTTATGAAGGATATGATGACGCAATTGAATAAAAGGAATTTCAAAAGGACCAAATTTTGCGATCGCTTTGATATCAAACCAGTCGTTATCCTCATTGATGGATATATCAATGGAAGTTTGGCCGATGAAGAATTTCTTTTCGGCTACATCCTGAATGATTTCAAACCCTTTTTCCCGCAATACCAAATCATTTTGACTTATCCAATCAAAAATAGAAGGCCGTTTTCCAAGTATTTCTTTTGGCAGTAAATCATTAGAGTGGGGATATAGTTTTTCTAACCCAAGCTCAGTAATGATCTTTGCCTGATTTTCTTCCCAAATAATCGATCTTTTTATACGATGGAAAGTATACAGATCATTTTCCTCATCATATTCCATACGAACATTGACCTTATTGTCTTTTCCAGACGAAAAGATATATGGCCCATATTGAAACTGCAATTCAACATGCGAATCACCTTCCTCATGATAGATTAATTTTAATATTGGGTTGGCATTATGTTGATGGGTTTTGATCTCAAAGCCTTCAGCATATACATTATATTTCTCTATTAAGCTACAAACAAAAGTTTCAAAATATTTTTTCTCGGTACTTCTGGATACAGATATGAATCTTTTATTTAAAAAAGGGCTGAGTTTTTTCCCCTCTAATTGTTGGTCGAAGTGGAATAGGGTATTGTTTAAAAGTAGCCAAGCTTGTTCATTGACAATGACTTGTGCGTTCTTAAACATGAATTCCATACGATGGTCTTCATATTTAATCGTTGGAAAATAGCGGGTTTCCTCTTCATTTCTTCTAAAATGGAAAAGTACGGAAGCGGGTTGAGGAGCAATCAATAGTTTTTGATCTGCAGGATAACCATCTTTGCTCATGAGGAATATAGGCTTCTCTCCAACAAGGGCAAAGAATTGTAACAATACCTGATCAATTTTTGTTCTTAATAATTCATACAGATTTTTATCAAATACTTTTGAAAAAAAGTCTACGGGTCTTATTGCTTTTTTATGGAACTTTTTAATAAGGCTTGTTTGCTCAATTTCATCTAATAATCGGATTAATTTATAATCCAATTCATCGACCGCTTGCGCATATTCATTGACTGTATTGCTAAATACGCGTTGATATCGAAGTGAATATGTCCCATTTGGATTTAACTTAACCACATGTGGTTCTATTAAATAGCCCAAGTAAGGATGTTCGCAGATTGAATAAACAATTCGGTGTGATGAAGATAACTTTGTTTGTTGCATTAATATATTCGTACCTCTAAAAAGGTTTCTAATATACAGATTAATCTATATGATGTGGCTAAAATTTGTTAATAAATTTATGCTCAATGAACATAAACGTGGATTTTGTTTATGTTCATCAAGTAATATTTGACTTTTTAATAAATTTTTTGGTCAGTCAAAGATGGGGAATTAAATCATTCCTTCGAAAACAAATGTGGCAGGGCCCTTCAGGTAAACTTCTGTAAAGGAAGTTCCGTCTTTAAGAAAGGAAATATACAATTGACCTCCTAATACACGGATAGGTATTGTTATTTGTCCATTTAGATTTTCGTGAAGAGCTATAGTCATTGCTGCTGCAGTTGCTCCGGTGCCACAAGCAAATGTTTCATCTTCAACACCTCGTTCAAATGTACGTAAGAAATATCCGGAGTCGCCTTCTTTTTCGATAAAATTGACGTTGATACCCTTTGTTTTGTAGATTTCATTGTTTCGAATCTCATAACCTGCCTTGAAAACATCTAAATCAACCAGATTATGCATAAACTTAATATAGTGAGGGGAGCCTGTATTGATGACGTATGCCTCTCCATCACGGCTTATTTCTTGTACATCAATCATCTGCAGATCAATCAAATTATTTTCTAAATTGGCATGATGACTTCCGTCTACTGCCAAAAAGTCAGTTTTGTCAGATATTAATTTGAGATCTCTAGCAAATGCAACAATACACCGGCCCCCATTGCCACACATAGTTCCTTCTCGTCCATCCGAATTGTAATAAATCATCTCAAAATCAAAGTTTTCTTTTTCTTGCAATAACATCAGGCCATCTGCACCGATACCAAATCTTCGGTCACAAAGCTTTTGTATCAAACCCTCATTCTTACTGTCGAAATGAAGCTTTCTATTATCAATTAGAATAAAGTCATTGCCGGCGCCTTGGTATTTTGAAAATTTAATTTTTGATTCCATTTGAGTGATTGTATCTAGCAAAATTAACTTTTCTGTTACAGATAACATAGGGAAAGTTAAGTTTTGTTAAAATAGTCTTTCATAGTCTTTAATTAACATTTTTTAACGTGTCTAATTTGCAGAGAATATTGAAATGGTACTAGATTTGAAAAGTATCTGTTATATTTATGTAGAATAAATTTTCGGGATAAATATCAATTTGAAGTATATCATATTTAATAAAAAATTTAGAAGCTATAGTTTATGAACAAAGTAAGTTTAACTTTATTAACAGCAGTCTTCGGTGGAGCCGTAGCCCTTGGGGGTTATAAGCTTTTTGAAAATAAAAAGTTTGAAGGAATGTCTATCGAAGACAAACAGAAAGTATATTTTGCGAACAATCCAACTGGAGTGATGTCCTCAACAGGAAATCCTGATTTTACACAAGCTGCTGCTATTGTGTCTCCGGGGGTAGTTCATATTAAAACAACATATACGAGACAAGCGCCTCAAGGTGGTGGATCGGGTTCTCCTTTCGACATGTTTGAAGAGTTTTTTGGAACACCGCAGGGCCGTGGTCGTCAACAGAGACAGGCACAACCTGTCCAAGCGTCAGGTTCTGGAGTAATAATAACAGAGGATGGTTATATTGTAACAAATAATCACGTTGTGGAGGACGCCGATAAGATTGAGGTTGTCTTGACAGATAAACGTTCCTTTGAAGCAAAAGTAATAGGTCGCGATCCAAATACGGATTTGGCCCTTCTTAAAGTGACGGGTAAAGGTTTGCCTGTCGTGAAGCTAGGGAATTCGGATAATGTCAATATCGGAGAATGGGTTTTAGCGGTAGGATATCCACTGGGATTACAGTCTACAGTAACTGCAGGTATAGTGAGTGCTAAAGGTCGTCAGATTGGGATCTTAGGTGAAAGTCAACAACAACCAAGAGGATATGGAAATCAGGACCAACCTCCTGTGAATTCTTCAATTGAGTCTTTTATCCAGACAGATGCCGTTATTAATAGAGGTAATAGCGGGGGAGCATTGGTTAATGCACAGGGTGAGTTAATCGGTATTAATTCAGCAATAGCATCACCAACAGGGGTTTATGCTGGATATGGTTTTGCAATACCAGTTAATTTAGTTAAAAAAATTGTTGACGATTTTATTGAGTTTGGAAATGTTAAGCGTGGATACATTGGTATTACCTTTACTGAAATTACACCAGAGTTAGCGAAAGAAAAAGGATTTACAGATGTGAATGGTCTGTATGTTCAAGATATCGTTAAAGGTGGAGCTGCTGAAGCTGCAGGAATTCAGAAAGCAGATTTGATTACGAAAATTAATGGTAAAGTGATTACTTCTTCGCCAGTTCTACAAGAAACAATCGGTAGATTACGTCCTGGAGATAAAGTTAAATTAACGTTTAAGCGCGATGGAAAAGAGAAAGAGGTGACGGTAACTTTAAAAGGCGAAGAAATTAATAAAGCTGCAGCTGGTGATAAATCAAGTAAAAGTGCTACCGAAATTTATAATAAGTTAGGTGCTAGCTTCATGCCTGCTTCTAGTGAGAAGAAAAAAGAATTAGGAATTAACTCAGGTGTTGTAGTGACGCAAATAAATAAAGGTGGTGTATTTGAATACTTTGGAGTAGAAAGAGGATTAGTGATAACAGAGGTGAATGGGGTTCCAGTTAATAATGTTGATGAAATTGAAGCGGCATTAGGTAAAACAAAACGTAATATTGTAAGCTTAAAAGGAGTTCCTGAGCGTGGAAGTACTGTTATTATTAATGTTCCTATTGAATATTAATTAGATTTTAGGTTGGTTATGGAAAGGTGGTTTCGGAATCGAAATCACCTTTTTTTAGTTTATATATACCACTTATAATAGCAATATTATCATTATTTTTAAGGCATGAAAATTTTAATGGTTTGTTTAGGAAATATTTGTCGCTCACCATTGGCACATGGTATTCTGAGCCATATGGCAAAGGAAGAAGGTTTAGATTGGACAATTGAATCTGCTGGAACAGGAGACTGGCATATTGGTCAAAGCCCAGACCGTAGATCTATCGCTGTGGCTAAAAAATATGCAGTAGATATTTCACAACAAAAGGCAATGCATTTTAATCCTAGTTTATTTGAAATCTATGATCATATTTTGGTAATGGATCACCAAAATTATAAGGATGTCGTTGCACAGGCATCAACAAAAGAAGAAAAAGATAAAGTTGCTTTATTTTTAGTTAATGATATTGTTCCCGATCCCTATTTTGATGAAAGCTTATTTGAACCTGTTTATAAGATGATCGAAGCTCGTTGTAAAGAATTAATCAAAGCGTGGAAGTAATAATATGAAATGTCTAGAACCCCATATTTTCAGGAGATAGGTACATCTTGCTAATCTCGCGCTGAGATCTACTTGAGGTAAAATTGATAATCTGAATGTACTATGTTTCATATTCACATTTATATATTAGTATATAAATTACAATTTATCTAAGTTTGTCTTTATATCTAAGATTGTCTTTATATGAATGCATCAGAAGTAAATAAGAAATGGGTGATTTTGCAACATGAGATTGCACAGTCATTTGATATGGATCTACCAGATTTAAAAGTGTTTTTATTTCTGATAGGTGTCCAGGAATTAGGGAAAGGACCGCAGACTTTTTCAAAAAGAGAAAAAGAAGAGTTGATGCATATAGCTAATTGCCGCCTTTTTAGTGCAATGGGCTTTTATGAGCTTAAGGGGTTGGACGAACAAGGATGGCCACATTGGGAATTGATTAAGCCTATTCCTAATTATACATTGCTTGAACAAGAGTTGATCATAAAATCATTGATCATTGATTATTTTCAAGAGCTAAATGTAATTTAATAAAACGTAATGAAAAGAATTGTTTTAAGTTTATTTTTTTGTGCTTTATCGATCGTAGTATTTGCTGCAAAGCCTGCGTTTAAATATGTACGTATTCAAACAGATAAAGGAGTAGTTGTTTTAAAACTGTATAATGAAACACCTAAGCATCGGGATAATTTTATAAAATTGGTGAAAGAAAACTATTTCGACAGTTTATTGTTTCATCGTGTTATACAGAATTTTATGATTCAAGGTGGAGATCCTGATTCAAAAAATGCCAAATCAGGACAACTGTTAGGTGATGGTGGTCCAAGTTATACAATTCCTTCAGAAATACAATCGGGATTATTTCATAAAAAAGGTGCTCTTGGTGCCGCACGTGACGATAATCTGGCAAAAGCTTCCTCTGCGTCACAGTTTTACATCGTACAGGGCAAGAAATTTACGAATGCAGGTCTGGATAGTTTAGAAACTTTACGAATGAAAGGCGTAAAATTTACTGAAGCACAACGCACAACTTATACAACCGTGGGTGGTACTCCGCATTTGGATGGAAATTATACGGTATTCGGAGAGCTGGTCAATGGAACGGAAGTTATCGACGCGATTGCCGCTGTAAAAACGGATAAAAATGATCGTCCTTTAACAGATGAGCGTATGTATGTTAAATTATTAACGAAAAGAGAAGCAATTAATTTGGAACGTGAATTAAAGGGTTTAAAACCTCAGAACGGTTTCTTTACAAAGATTGCAGATTTATTTTCTTCTCAAAATTATTAAGCTTCAAAAAAGATTACTGTGAAAATAGTTACTTATAACGTCAATGGTTTACGAGCGGCCATAAAAAAAGATTGGTTAGGTTGGGTAAAGGAAGTAAATGCAGATGTTATATGTTTGCAGGAGATAAAAGCGACTCCCGATCAAATTCCTGAAATAGCATTGCTGGAACAGCTCGGTTATGAACATTATTGGTATCCTGCTCAGAAAAAAGGATATAGTGGTACAGCTATATTTACTAGAATAACACCAAAACATGTTGAGTATGGATGTGGACATGAGGATTATGACTTTGAGGGACGAATTATTCGTGCAGATTTTGATGATTTGTCCATCATGAGTACTTATTTTCCTTCAGGCACCACGGGAGATATCCGACAAGATTTTAAGTATCGGTTTCTTGCAGATTTTCAGGATTATTCGAATCAGTTACTACAGGAAAAGCCTAATTTAATTGTATGTGGTGATTATAATATCTGTCACCGTCCGATTGATATTCACAATCCGAAATCAAATGCTAACTCTTCAGGTTTTTTACCAGAGGAAAGGGAATGGATGGAAAATTTTATAAACTCAGGGTATATTGACTCTTTCCGTCACTTAAATCCAGATCCGCATCACTACAGCTGGTGGAGTTATCGTGCAGGAGCACGTGCTAGAAATTTAGGTTGGCGTATTGACTACAATATGGTATCAAATGCTTTAGCAGATCGAATCGAATCGGCTACAATATTAAATCAGGCGGTACATTCTGATCACTGTCCAGTTGTCCTTAACTTAAAATAATACTATGTCGAAGCAGTAGCTTCCATATTTAATGATGGAATAAGTTTATCGTCATTTACAACACAAAAGAAAAGGCCCTAATTTTTTATTAGGGCCTTTCCTTTTTATACAATATACGTTGCTATCTAACAGCTTGTATAATAGACAACTGTTGTGCTACTTTTTCAGCGATTGCTATAAATGCTTTGGTTGTTGGATCTTCTTCATCAATAGCGATTGGAAAACCGTTATCTCCGGCATCAGAAATCCCCTTTAATAAAGGAATCTCCCCTAAGAAAGGTATTTTGTATTCTTCTGCTAGCCTTGTTCCTCCACCTTTACCAAATATGTAATATTTGTTTTCAGGTAATTCTGCTGGTGTGAAGTACGCCATGTTCTCCACGATACCCAGCAATGGGATATTGATAGAGTCCATTAGAAACATTCCCATACCTTTAATAGCATCAGCTAGTGCTACATGCTGTGGTGTGGTTACAATGACTGCACCTGCAATAGGATAGTTTTGGGCAACAGTGATATGGATATCTCCGGTTCCTGGTGGCATATCGATCACTAAATAATCTAAATCACCCCAATCAGTGTCATTCAATAATTGTTTGATAGCCGATGTTGCCATTGGACCTCTCCATGGAATAGGCTGATTTGGATCGGTGAAAAATCCGATCGATAACAATTTGATACCAAACTTTTCTATAGGCTGTATTTTAACAGTACCATCTTCATGTTGTACAGATTGAGGTTTTTCACCTTCTAAGCCAAACATAATTGGAAGGGAAGGGCCATAGATATCGGCATCTAAAAGTCCTGTTTTTGCACCTTTAGCATGTAATGATAAGGCTAGGTTTGCAGCAACAGTCGATTTACCCACACCACCTTTTCCCGAAGAAACAAGGATGATGTTTTTAATTCCTAAAAGTTGATTTCCTTCTTTACCTAATACACGTGAGGTCATGTGAACATCTACTGCAATATTTTTGTCAATAAAATGTGCAATAGCATTGCGACAAGCATGTTCTATATGATCCTTAAGTGGGCATGCTGGAGTTGTTAAAACAACTTCGAAAGATACTTTTTGATCTTCAATCACAATATTCTGAATCATATTGAGCGTAACCAAATCTTTTTTCAAATCTGGCTCTTCGACATATGATAATGCTTCTAGTACTTGTTCTTTGGTTATCATCTGATATATGGATGCATGTATATTAAACTACAAATTTACTGAATGATAAATTAAAACTTGTCATAAAGATGTTTTTAATGATATTAAGATTTAATTTTTACATTTGAGTATTCAAAATCGAGTGTGATACGTTGTTATAATATGTCCAATAATCTTAAGACCCTTCTTCGCTCCAAGAAAATGCGAATCTTGTACATTGTATTAGGAGTTATTTCTATATTTATAGTAGCAGGAGGTGTATTCGCATATCAAAAAAGAGACGGTATCTTGTTGTCTGCAATCAACAAGGCAAAAGAAAAACTTGCGACCAAGTATGACTTGGACCTTAAAATCCAATATTATTCTTTTAAAGGCCTATCAGCTGTTCAGTTTCAGAATATTATTTTGCAACCTAAAGGTAAAGAGCAATTGGCCCATATTCAGGATCTGACTGTATCTATTCGAATATTTCCATTACTATTCGGTGATGTCAAATTAGGTCAAATCTTAATGAACAATAGTGCGGTCACTTTGATTAAGAAAGATTCGACAAGTAATTACGATTTCCTATTCAAGAAAAAAAATAGAGATAGCACAGCTAATGATAAAGCTGAAACTAATTTTGCAGAACTGGCCGATCGTATGCTAAAGAGCGTATTCTTTAAAATTCCAAAGGATATGGATTTACAGAATTTCGAAATATCCTATCAGGATGATAGCACTTCACAGCGTATCTCAATTCCTGAGGCAGAAATCTCAGGTGGAGATCTTAAAACAAAATTCCTGTTGAATGATCATGAAGCTGTTTGGAATCTAGAGGGCACAGTCAATCCTGATGGGAAGGAAATGTATCTCCGGTTGTTTTCTGATGCAAAAGATGTAGAGCTACCATTGTTACGACGAAAATTTGGTTTAAGAGCAAGTTTTGATGCGTTGACATTTCGTTTAAATAAGGTCGATCGTAAAAATAAAGAGTTATTGTCGCTATCTGGTGAATGGGGGTTTGAGAATTTGAAATTGAATCATTGGCGTATTTCAGATAAAGATGTTCTTTTTCCTGAAGGTTTAATGAGTGGTATTCTTAATATTGGAAAAACATCTGTTGAAATTGATAAGGAAAGTAAGGTTAAGGTTAAAGAGTTTGAATTTAGTCCTTATGTAAAATATGTACATAAGCCTGATAAACAATTAGAACTGGCCATTCATACCGATCGAATTGAGGCTCAAAAGTTTTTTGATGCCATACCTCAAGGGTTATTTCATTCTTTAGAAGGTATACGTGTTTCCGGACATATGCAATATGATTTAAATTTTGCATTGAACTTTAAGAAACCGAATGAAGTGATCTTTACATCTAAAATGGATGATAAAGATTTAAAAATAGAAAAATGGGGTAATGCTAATATTCAAGAATTAAATACAGCATTTACCTACATTGCCTATGAGAAAGGAGAACCCATGAGAACGATAGTACTTGGCCCTCAGAATAAAGATTTTACACCTTTAGATCAGATTTCAAGGTATATGCAGATATCCTTAATCAATACGGAAGATCCATTCTTTTTTTCTCATAACGGTTTTCAAGAAGAGGCTTTTCGTTTATCAATTGCTACAAATTTAAAGGAGAAAAAATTTAAACGTGGAGCAAGCACAATTTCGATGCAACTTGTGAAAAACGTGTTTTTGAACCGTAATAAAACGGTAGTAAGAAAGGTAGAAGAGATTATTTTAGTCTGGTTGATGGAGTCTTCTAAACAAGTCAGTAAGAAACGACTTTATGAAGTGTATTTGAATGTCATAGAGTGGGGGAATAATGTTTATGGGATTACAGAAGCATCTCGTTATTACTTTGGTAAAAAACCTGCAGATTTAAATTTAGGTGAAAGTATCTTTTTGTCTAGTATTGTACCTCGACCTAAGACGGGTTTATATTCTTTTGACTGGACAGGCCATCTGAAGTCAAATATGATCCGCTATTTTAATACCTATGGCAACATCATGGTTAAGACAAAGCAGATTGGAGTAGACTCTACGGTGTCTAATTATGGTTTTTATCAAGTCGAGTTGGTGCCACATCTTCGATCGGCAAGACCTGCATTTGTTGATTCAGTACAAACAGATACATTAGATCTAGAAGAGGGAGAAGATAATTTTCTAAACTTAGATGAGACAACGGAAGCCCACAAGCGATCTCTTTTTGATAAATTATTAGGACGAAATAAAGAAGAAAAATAAATGAAACAGATACAGATAGATGAATTGCACTTTGAATTGATGATTGATGAAAATCAGATTCAAAAACGGATACGTTTGATTGGCGTTGATATTAATCATCGTTATGAAGATAAAAATCCAGTATTTATTGGTGTCTTAAATGGCTGTTTCATGTTTATGAGCGACCTTTTGAAGCAGGTTGTAATTCCTTGTGAAATGTCTTTTGTAAAACTATCTTCTTATCAGGGTACCAGCCAGGGGGAAATGAGTGAGCTTATAGGTTTGGGTATAGATCTTAAAGGAAGGGATGTTATTATTGTAGAGGATATAGTAGAGTCAGGTAATTCATTAAAGCATACCATAGCCTCCATTGAAAAGCAGTCACCATCCAGTGTAGTGGTATGTACACTATTGTTAAAGCCTGAATGTTTACAAAATGATTTTGAAAACATTCAGTATGTAGGCTTTGAGATTGAAAAAGAGTTTGTTGTTGGCTACGGTATGGATTACAATGGTTTGGGACGAAATATCCCACATATTTATAAAAATATTGTTATTTAATTTCTGAAAGTACAAGAATTAAGGTGATCGTTGACCATCCCTACAGCCTGCATATAGGCATAGCAAATGGTAGATCCAAAAAACTTAACACCTCTTTTTTTTAGATCTTTAGAAATTAAATCAGATTCTAAGGACGTAACTGCGGTGTCCTTTTGTGTTAGGATGTTGTTTTCAATCCGCTCCCGATTGGGCATAAATTGATAGAGATATTCATAGAAGCTACCAAACTCTTCTTGAATTTTGATAAAAATTTGGGCGTTTGTTATTGATGTTTCAATTTTCCGACGATGGCGGACAACTCCCGTATTTGTTAAAATGTGCTCTACATCTTCAGGAGTGAACTTTGCCACAGCTTGTACATCAAAATCTGCGAATGCCTCCTTGTATTGCGGTCTTCTTTTCAATATGGTAATCCAGCTTAATCCAGCTTGCGCAGATTCCAAAATCATAAATTCAAAAAGGGTTTTGTCATCCTTAACCTGTTTACCCCATTCCAAATCATGATACTCCATATACAGCGGGTCGTTCCCGCACCATAAACATCTTGTTGTTGACATCTGTTCATTTTTAATTTTGGTTGAAGTTAAGAAAAGCGTTTGTAATGTTTTTTTTCTAAGCCAATTTTTATCATAACTTTACAACTCTAAAGAGTTTCAAAGCGATGCAGGTGAAGTTAAGCTACATTATTCAGTTTATTTTTTTCATTTTTTTATCTTTTGCCCATAATGCAAAAGGACAGGAGACTGTTGATTCGATAAGCAAGATTTCCATTGATTCTGTAGCGATCTCAGATACTTTGGCTGTGAAACAAGTTCCAAAAGGACAGGAATTGCTCCATCCATCTTTAATACGGCCCTATCATATCGTAGAAATTGTTGGCGATGAAATTATTCTTCATAATTTGAACTCATATGCTGTTACACAATATTTTAAAACAAGTGATCTAAAAGGTAAAGATAAAGTACATGTTGGCATATTAAAATATGAACGGAAAAGGTGGGTATTATTTACAAGTCTATTTCTTTTTTTAGCATTTGCAATAGTTCGGTTTTTCTTCTCTTCAGATGTAAAATTAATTGTATCTGCATATTTTAATGAACGAATTATTGTACAAGTAAGTAAAGAAGATACCATATTAACCTCTTGGCCGTTTATCTTTTTGTACCTACTGTTTTCTTTAGCACTAAGCTTATTTGTCTGTATATTTTATGCATACATCCTACAACGATTTGACTTCTTATCTTTTACCAATTATTTAAAAATATCAGCGATCATAGCAATAATATTTGCTTTAAAAATAGGATTTATAAGGTTTATAGCGTTTGTTTTTGAAATACAGCGATTAGTGAAAGAATATGTTACAATCTTATATTTAATTTACTTTAATTCATTGTTATTTTTACTGCCAGTAGTGCTTGTAGTAAGTCTTGTACCTTTAGAATATCTGTCTTATATCTTCAGTTTCACGGTAATCATCGGTATACTGCTGTTTTCTTATCGTTTTTTACGGACAGCGCTAAATGTTGTCTCTCAACAGCAGTTTTCAGTTTTTTATTTAATTTTGTATCTTTGTTGCCTAGAAATAGCACCTATTTTAATATTGGTGCGACTACTAAGCTAATTAAATGATAATATGCAAACTTCCGACGTAGAAAGAGCGAAAAAGGTAAAAAGTATATTGGTAACCTTGCCAAAGCCTGAAAATGATAAGTCACCATATGCTGCATTAGCACTGAAGTATAATTTAAAACTTGATTTTAGAGGTTTCATCCACGTAGAGGGTGTTCCAGCACGTGATGTAAGAAAAGATAAAGTTAATCTTGCTGATTTCACGGCTGTTATTTTTACAAGCAGAAATGCTGTAGATCATTTCTTTAGAGTCTGTGAAGAAATGCGTTTTGAAGTGTCTTCTGAGTTGAAATATTTCTGTATTTCTGAAACGATAGCTTTGTACCTTCAAAAGTATATTCAGTATCGTAAGCGTAAAATTTTCTTTGGAAAGCAAACAGCTAAAGATTTAGAAGACGTTCTTAAGAAGCATAAAGACGAGAATTTCTTATTTCCTTGTTCAGATGTCGCAAATGAAGAGACAAGTAAGTGGTTGAAAGAAAATGGCTATAAATTTACACCTGCTGTTCTTTTTAAAACAGTGGTAAGTGATTTATCTGATCTGAAGGATGTTTTTTATGATGTCATCGTATTCTTTAGTCCTTCTAGTGTGCAATCTCTGTATGAGAATTTTCCAGATTTTAAACAAAATCAAACCAGAATTGCTGCATTTGGTGGAAGCACACAACAAGCATTACTTGAACATGGCTTAGTTTTAGATATTCCTGCACCAACACCTAAGGCACCTAGTATGACAATGGCGGTTGAGGAATATATAAAAATGGTAAATAAATAAAAATATCATTATCTCAATTTGAGATGATGATCGAAATAAGGCTTAAGACGAAGTTTGATTGAATACTGAAAAGTTATTTGTACTTCTCTATATGTTTTTATTCAGTAATATTAAGATGATAATATAAAATTAAATGACAAGTGTCATTTAGTTATTTAGAATATTTCTACTAACTTGTGAGCTAAATTAGTACTTTAGCAGGAGTGATTGTTTTTAATCATGGCATAAGTTTAAGTAGAAATATTTTTTTTAAATTTGTAGTAGTTGTAAAAACAGATAGCTTGTGAAATTAAAACCAGTTGATAGTATCTCAGGAATAACTCCAAAAGAATTTGTAAAAGATTACTTAAAAAAAGGTCAGCCTGTAATTATTAAAGACTTTATAAGTAAGGATAGTGCATGTTGGGATAAATGGAGTTACGATTATTTCAAGGAAATTGCAGGTCAAGAGCAAGTAGATGTGTATGGGCGTGAAGAAAATTCTCAAAATCATGCTGCAAGTCCTCCTGTTGGGAAAATGACTTTGGCAGAATACTTAGATAAAATAAGTGCAGAACCTACCGAGCTACGGTTGTTCCTTTTTAATCTGCTGAAGATTAGACCAGAACTAAAAAAGGATGTTATTTATAACGATGTGACCGGTGGTAAAGTGATTCAATGGTTACCTTACTTATTTTTTGGTGGAGAAGGGTCGTCAACAAGAAATCACTTTGATATTGATATGTCACATGTGTTTATTTCCCAGTTTCAAGGATCTAAGCGGATCTGGTTATTTCCAAATGATCAATCTGATTTATTGTACAAATTACCCTATAATTTTCATAGTATAGCCAATCCTAAATACAGTACTGAAGCTGAATATCCTGGATTACAATTTATAAAAGGCTATGAAGCGGTTATAAATCCTGGAGATACGTTATATATGCCGGCAGGGTGGTGGCATTATATCCAATATGATACGGAAGGTTATTCCATCTCAGTTCGGGCTTTAGCAAATACATTCTCTGAAAAATTAATTGGTGCACGCAATTTGTTCATCACCCGTTATTTTGATGATGCTATGCGTAGGATCTTTAAAAAGAAATGGTTGGATTATAAGATAGAAATGGCAATAAAACGAGCGCAAAAAGCGATTAAAAAATTAAAATAGTATATTTTAATTGATAAAAAGAGCTCCATCCGACACAAAAGGGTGGAGCTCTTTTTATGATATTGCATTTATTCTTCGTCTTCTTCGTCGATTGCGTTTTTGTAAAATAAAATATAAGGATCCGAATCGTATATTTTTGCTTTTGGATCATGTCTAAAAGGAATTTCTGGATTGAAGATCTCTTCCAAAGTAGCTTTTAGAAAGGAAATAAATTCTTTTTTCACTTCTGCAAGATATACTGTTTCTAACACTTCTGATTTGGCGTAAAATAAAGTTCCTTCTTCCCTCATTTTTCGAGCAACATACAGATTAGGTTCTATTCCGATACGTCCTGTTACCTGCTCATAGACATACGTATAAAATAAAGTTTGCACCAATGCTTTATTCTCCGTGTTTTTGATAAACACTTTATCCAATGACTTAAAATTGACTTCGTCCGCGCCTGTTTTATAATCAACAATACGTATTTTGACTGTTTTATCTTTTAATAACACTTCGTCCACGCGGTCAATAATACCGTATATACGTACATTTTCCTCTTTCCCTTCAACCTCGATAGGAAAATCCATGATATAGTCTTCATCATTTTCCAATTCAATGATTTTGATGCCAATAAAGTGATCGATGTCATGTTGAACCAGTAATCTGACATATTCAGAAGAAATCTTATGCATGATCCGCTGAAGACTATTTAGCGAATTTAGTCCCGTGCCTTCCAATTGATATAATTCAATTATTTCGGCAATAATTAAAGCATCTACTGTCTGTAATGATTGCTCTAATTTTCCTATAGGTACAAATTGTGTTGCACCTTTGAATGGTAGATAGACTTTTTCCATCACATTGTGAATAACAGTACCCAAATTGTTCATTTCAAATTCTTGCGAGATACTGGGAGGTTCTTTAATCTCAGCTACATATTTCAAGAAAAATTGCAGGGGAGATTGTAAATAAGTCGTGAGCGCTGTTGCAGAAATTTTTTTCTTATTAGTAATGAAATCCGAGCGCAATTTATCCCAAACTTTTCCTTTTTTGTCAATGATAACTTCATCTTGATCAGGTAAAAAGGTAATATTTTGCTGTTGATTATGTTTTAAAAAATTGAACTTGCTTTCAAACTCCAGCTGTTTGATAAAGCGGCTTTCTTCTCCAGATGAACTGTCGCTAACAATACCATTATAGAGCAGGTGGATCTCGGTACTGTATTGAAAATGACGATAGAACAAATATGCGGAAAGGGCGTCCTGGTTCTCTAGAATCGGTAATCCATAAGCCTGTCTTAGTGAATTGGGGATGAATGTTGGAGAGCTAGATGTTTTAGGCAATATACCCTCATTTGCACCTAATACATAAACGTGGTCAAAATTGAGACAACGACTTTCTAAAAGCCCCATGATCTGCAGTCCTTCAAGTGGATTACCCTCGATTGCCGAATTGATATTTGCAATTGCTTTACTGATTAGTCCAAATTGAAATGGTAGGCTTAGCGGTTGAAGCGATTCTAGGCCTAAATTAAGCTGGTTTAACGTCTTTCTTACTTCAATCAATAAGTTGCTGTCAATCTGTTTTATTCGATCTTCCTGCGCTAGATTTTGTAGTAGATTATCAATGATATGAATCAATATAGCAATTGCTTCCTCTATCCTTACAATGGGGTGGAAGAAGTGTGCTAAACTTGAACTTTTGAAGGAAAGCTCTTTGATTTCTACTTCGAAAAGCTGTTTATCTGATATAAGCTTTTGAATGTCCAACTTTTCCTCTTTAGACACATTGGTCAATGGGTGATTGATAAATGTCTCAATCAGTGTGTATGGAATTTTATTTTTTTTCTGATGTGTGATGAGGTGTTGTACCTCCATCCACAATTCTATAATGCCGTAGATGGGAGATTGAGTCAAAGGAAAACCGGTGGTAATATTAGGTTTCACATCTGGAAGACTTTGTAATAGCGATACTAGTAAAGATTCATCTGCCAATAAGATAGCAGAAGATTTGCCTTCCTTTTCATTATTTACTAAAATATCATGCAATAATTTGGTTTGCGATACATTTCCGGTTGCGGAATAAAGGTTTACATCTGAATAGCGATTGCCAATAACATTTGAACTTTCACCTAATGCATTTTTCAATCCGCTTTCAAATATGTTACGACGAATAAATAATCCTGCCTCTTGTTGTTTGTCATCTAAATAGTAAGCATCTGCATCAAAATAGAATAATGCCAAACCTGCATCTTGCCACTTTTTGAATAAAGTAGCTTCTGCTTTGCTCAAAGCATTGAAGCCGACAAAAATGATTTGTTTATACTGTTGGTGGAATGTTTGGTTTTTTGCTTTTCCATCCACAATATCACGGTAGATGGTCGGCATATTTGTCATTTTTTTAACTTTTAATTCTTCTTTAAACGACCGATATAGCACCGGAAGACGTCGCCATAACTTTAAAAATCGTTCTTGTACAGCAGTATGACCTGCTATGGAAAATGATTGCCAAAATTGACGGATAAAATCCTGCTGTTCTGCAGTGAAATGTTGAAACTGTAAATCAATTTGGGTATTGTCAAACAATTCCATAAAGATTTCGTCTATGTCAACAAGATCATAATCCAGCTGTGAAAAATCACTCAATATGGTTTCTGCTATTGGGTAAAACTCTTCTAAGGTCTCCGCTTCATGACCTTCCTTGGCGAGGAGTTCATTGTGTAAATGATAGAGAATAAAAAATTGTGCAATAGGTGTAGCCTCAGACAAGTTAGTGGACAGACGAAAAAATTCTTGAATGGTAAAAAATTGTGGTGACCAAATTGCTTGACCATATACCTCAGCTAGATGTTGTTTGAGGTACGTAATCGGTCTCTTATTATTGAATATTATAGCAGTTTCGTGTAGATCTTCTCCAAAACGATTTTTCAAATCGATAGCGACGTCTTTTAAAAATGGATTCATTTCTTAGTTTTTTGCTTGTATGATAACCTCTACTAAATCATTTGACTTGGCGTAAAATAAAAATCCTTTCACATTTTTATACCCCAATTCTTCCAAAGTTTTGACATATTGTTTGACTTGCTTCTGATGTGACAGCGCTTCGCTCTGTGTAAATTTAAAGTCTAATACGATTGTCTCTTCTTCACTTGTGAAAACTTTATCAGGACGTAATGTTTCTCCTTTAGCAGTAATAATAGCCGATTCATTCCAAATTTTGAAATTCCCAGTTAACCATTTATTGATCTGTTGGTGTTGCCAAATTTGGTTGACTTCATGTAAAATCGCTGACTTTTCTGAAGGTGTGAATATTCCTTCAGAAATATATTGATTTATAATACCATCAATTTCGTCTTCAGAAGTTATGATGGACATAATTTCGTGAGCCATTACACCATATTGGGACGCTTTATCCAATAGCAGGATACTGGTGATAGTGCGTTGTGATGATTTATCAAAGGCTTTATCCAATTCTTTTGAAATCGGGTATTGCTGTAAGGCAATTTTGCCAACTTCAATCTTAGTGCTTTTTTCTCTACGAATAACATGGTCGATGTGCAATTCGTTGTCCGTAAGTGTAAAGGCTCCATTATTGCTGTCAAGCACTTGATAAACAATATCACTGATTAAATCATTTTTTACATCCATTCCCATTATCTCTCCCGTTTTTTTGTCAACGATTTGCTTAAAAGCAGGAGCCGATATATAAAGATGTTCTATTGCTCGGGTTGTCGCCACATAAAATGTATTCAGGGCATCCATATAATTGAAAACCATCTCTTCATAATATTTTTGATAGAGTGTTGATTGCCCTAAAGAAGAGGTATATTTTATGGGCGCCTTTCCAATAATTTCAAGAGCTGTACCTTCCGTATCGATCCAGAAGTTTCCGTTGGTCATACCATCTAGTGTCCAACTGCAGAAAGGAATCATAACGACATCGTAAGCTAAACCTTTAGATTTATGCACAGTGGTTACCTCAATGGCATCCACTTTGCCCGAAGAAGGAAGTACCGCCTTCACCCCATCTTCATCCCAAAAGGTTAAGAACTGGTTAATTCCGCGTTCCCCATTTGCAGAAAAATTAGCGATCATATCTTTGAATGCAAGAATATAAGGCAAATGTGGGTTGTGTAATGAGGTTAAACCATAAACTTCTATAAGTTTTTCAACGAGGTGAACTAAGGGTAATTTTTGCCAATTTTCCCAATTTTCAATCAGATCCTTAGGGAGGTCCTCATTTAAATTAAGAACATCATTTTCCTTAAATTTCAACCAGACTTCGGCATTGAAATTTTGCTCTTTTTGAATAATATGATAAAGATGTGTGATTTTAGCTTTATATAAAATGTGTTTATCCGTATTAAAAACAAATGCTTTTAATGTTTCAATCAACAGCTGAATACCTTCGTTAGCCTCTAATGCCAGTGCGTCTCCAGAGATAACTTCAAAATGTAACTGTTTTTCATTTCTATAATTCATTAATTCGTGGATAATCAATCGCGCCTGTTTATTCGATCGTACAAGGATTCCGATTTGATTAGCTTGGTATCTGCCCGAAGTAATCCATTCTTCAATCTGTTCACATAAGGAAGATACAGTAAGACTTTCAACTTGTGAGTTTCTTCTCACGTTATTTTCTACATCAAAATATTTGATGGTAATAGAACCCTTTTGTGATTCATCTAAGACCTTTGCTTCTGGAACCTTTTGAGACGCACCATCGTAGGCTTTATTAATCATGTGGTCATATCCCATTTCCTGCCACCATGTTTGTCCTTCCGTAGTAAGATTAGTAGCAATATGTTCATTAAGTAACTGTTGGATATGATCAGGTACTGTCTCAAATAGGTAATTATTGAAATGAATAATATTTGGAAGACTTCTATAGTTTACATCCAGCGAGCCATTCTCAACAAGTTCCTGTAATTCCTGCTCGTTTGAAATATGAAAGGCATCTGCTACTTGTTTTTCAGCCTGTTCCAATAGTATTCGCCAATCTCCATTTCTCCAACGGTAGATACTTTGTTTAACATCACCAACGATTAAATGCTCGGATAATTCTCCCGATGCATTCCCAAGGGCATTAATCAATAAAGGACTGTAATTTTTCCACTGAATGCGGGAAGTGTCCTGAAACTCATCAAATAAGAAATATTGATAGCGATTCCCAATCTTTTCCCAAATAAAAGTAGGATCTCCATGTTGATCTAGCCCAAGCTTATTCAATTGGATCTGCGCATCGGAAATTAATTGTGCATTATTTTCCTTTCGCCATTGCGCTAACAAATCACTCATTTCTTTTAAAAGACGGAGGTAGTAGAAATTCTTTTGGAATGCCTCATATGTGATATAAGTACTTAATTTATCCTGTAATATTTTGAAATTTTTTAAGATAGGTAAAAGTGCCTGCTGTAGTCCGTAATTAACTTCTTTTTTGCCATCTAAAAATGCATCTTCCTTATCTAGGAGCTCTACATATTTACCAATGATCTCCTGTAGTTTAGAAGTACTTTGTTTGAATACGTTGTTCTTTGAATTAGAAAGCGAGTAAATCGGATTTCTACTTTTTCCTTTTAAGTCAGCAGAATCCATATTTAATGCCTTAAAAGTATTTGCAAAACTTTTTATTTCCTCATGAACTGCTTCTAGGAATATTTTTGTAAAGTTTTCAATTTCTTTATTTAAGGTATTGAACACTTTATCCGAATCTTGCGATAGGAGGTGTTTGTCAAACTCTTTAAAGTTTTCAGAAAATATCTCATTCGCTAGATTGGTTAATTCACGACGATAGTTCCAGTTTTCATTATTTAAAATTTTCTTTTCCGCATATTCAATAATCCATTCCAATAAATCAGGGCGTTGATCCAGAAGTTGATTTAACATGACAGTAAGGTCCTGCCGCACCTTACTTGTATTCATTTCAATCTTGTAAGCAGCATCTAAATTGAGTTCGTAAGTAAAGCTTCGAATCACTTTTTGCGAAAAACCATCAATGGTACTGATGGTAAAATGGCTATAATCATGTAAGATTTTACGATAAACACGATGTGCTTTTTCTTGAATTGAAGTCGTACTCCAATATGGAAATTGGGTCAACAATAAACGTCTATAATCATCGATTTTTCGGCTTTGGTCACCTTGTGCTAATCCTTTTAGAACAGATAAGATCCTTTCCTTCATCTCAGCGGTCGCCTTATTAGTAAAAGTGACGGCCAATATTTCACGATAACTGTTTTCTTTTGAAAGTAATAAAGTCAGGTAATGGACAGTTAAGCTGAATGTTTTGCCTGAACCAGCTGAGGCTTTTAATATTTTTAATGGCGCTATCGATGACATGAATTCAATTTGATTTGGAAGGATGAAAATACGCTTATTAATTTGAATAGACAAAATTGCTAATGCGTACGGAGCCTTTAGAAATAAGGCAAAATTACAAATTAATTCCCTATATAAATTTGTATCATCCAGATGGCATCTATGATTTGTTTCGTTGTAAGACTAAGACGGTGTGCATGAAATAATTTGGCCATAATGGTATATAATGACGCTTATTTGTCATCTTTCTTATTCTGTGGAAGTTGACTTCTATTTTTAGTTTTTAACTTCCAATAATCCTTTGTATCTTTGCGTCCCCTCTTGCATGTAGCACGGGGGATATGTTGAATACATAAATAACACAAAAACATGGCAACTAAAATCAGATTGCAAAGACATGGTAAAAAAGGACGTCCTTTTTACCACCTAGTAGTAGCAGATGCACGTGCTCCACGTGATGGTAAATTCATCGAACGTATTGGTTCTTACAACCCAAACACAAATCCAGCGACTATCGTTTTGGATTTTGACAAAGCTTTGGATTGGATGAATAATGGTGCACAACCTACTGACACAGCTCGTACTATCCTTTCGGATAAAGGTGTTTTATACAAAAAACACTTATTAGGCGGTGTTAAAAAAGGTGCATTTGATGAAGCTGCTGCTGAAGCTAAATTTGTAGCTTGGACTGAAGCTAATGATGCAAGAACTGCTGGTAAAAAAGACGGTTTAGCAACTACTAAAGCTGAAGCTAAGAAAATTGCATTAGCTGCTGAAGCTAAGAAAAAAGAAGAAAAAGCTGCTGCTATTGCCGCTAAAAATGCGCCAGTTGTAGAAGAAACTCCTGCTGAAGAAACTGAAGCTCCTGCTGCAGAAGAAACTGAAGGTTAATTTTTCTTTCATACAGTATCAAGAAAGCCGGTTCAATTTTGATCCGGCTTTTTTTTAAGAATGTAGTTGCTATACCTACGAAGTACTGTATTTATATATTTATATTTTTAAATTTGCACTTTCAAATTAGAACATGACCATAGAAGAAAGTTTTTACATCGGTTATATTAGCAAAACACGTGGATTAAAAGGTGAGCTTCAGCTTTTTTTTGAATTTGAAGATTATCAAGATTTAGACTTTGATGTTTTATTTGCTGAAGTGAATAAAAAATTAGTGCCTTACTTTGTCGACAATATCAAATACCAATCAAATAGTACAGCCTATTTAAATTTAGAAGACGTCGATCATATTGATAAAGCACAACCTTTAGTGCGTAAGAAAATATACCTTCCAAATGATAAAATGCCAGAGCGTGATCCTGATGATTTTAGATATACGGATTTAATTGGATACTTGGTGATTGATGAAGTTCATGGAGAATTAGGAGAGATTAAACATGTACAGGAAATGCCTCAGCAATTTATAGCAACAGTAGACTTTAATGGAAAAGAATTGATGTTCCCATTAAATGACGATCTTATGCTAGGAATTGATTCAGAGGATAAAGTTTTAGAGGTTGATTTACCAGATGGATTGGTTGAGCTATATAAGGAGATTTAAAGTCTTCACGATATACAGATTAATAAAAAGGAGTTACTGTAGTTATATGCAGTAACTCTTTTTTATTTAAAGAAATCCATTTTAATAAACGTTGTATTGGGGCATTTTTTTAGGCATGACCTTAATATTATTTTGATTATAAATTTCTATTGCCGATATTAGCCGATGCTTATAGAGAAAGGCCGAGGGAATAGACCCAATGAAGCCTTAGCAACCTGTTATTTTATAAGGTGCTACATTCTACCCCAACTCAGAGCTGGGAAAGATAAGTTGAAACAAGTCCACTTGTGCATTTCGATGTAAGCCAACCAAAATCACTTTAAAAAATATTAATGAAAATCGTTGATCATATCAGTAATGCCAAAGGAAAAACTTTGTTTTCTTTTGAACTGTTGCCACCAGCTAAGGGGCAAGGTATCCAAAGTATTTTTAAAACAATGGATGCACTTATGGAATTCAAGCCTCCCTTTATCGATGTGACTTATCATAGAGAAGACTACATGTATAAGAAGCACGAGAGCGGTTTATTAGAACGTGTGGCTTATCGTAAACGTCCAGGGACTGTTGCAATTTGTGCCGCTATTATGAATAAGTATAAAGTGGATGCTGTACCACATCTTATCTGTGGTGGTTTCACAAAAGAGGAAACTGAAAATGCTTTGATAGATTTGAACTTCTTGGGTATTGACAATGTGCTCGTATTGAGAGGTGATGCAAGAAAAGGCGATCCTGATTTCATACCAACAGAAGGTGGTCATGCATTTGCAACAGATCTTTTACAGCAGGTTGCCGATATGAACCAAGGACAGTACTTACATGAGGATATTGCGATTTCAGAAAAGACCAACTTTTGTATTGGCGTTGCAGGATATCCTGAAAAACACTTCGAAGCGCCAAATTTTAATACCGATTTTAAATGGTTAAAAAAGAAGGTTGAGATGGGGGCTGAGTTTATTGTTACACAAATGTTCTTTAATGTTGAAAAATATAAAGAGTTTGTCAATAAGTGCAGGGAAAATGATATTCATATTCCAATTATACCAGGTTTAAAGCCATTGACTACAAAAAAACAACTGATTACGCTTCCGAAAATTTTTCATTTGGATATTCCAGAGGAATTGAGTGAAGCAGTATCCGGATGTAAAAATAATGCAGACGTGAGACAAGTCGGAGAAGAGTGGTTGGTACAACAATGTAAAGAATTAATTGACTTTGGTGCGCCAGTTTTACATTTTTATACCATGAGTAATCCTGGACCGACTAAAAGTATTGTAGAAAAGTTATTCTAAGACTTATATCGTATAAAAAAGCCTGCTATCACATTATAGCAGGCTTTTTTATGCGTTTCGATTTTTGTTAAAAAAAGTTAATCACCCTCAAATGAAATCTCTTTTTATTATATTTAATTGAAAATTAATTTGATTTATCAAATAATCAATTAAACCTGAATCATTCATGGATTATAAGAAAGTAAACAACGTGTTAGGTTGGCTATGTGCCATCATAGCAACATCCGTTTTCATTATCACAGCAGAGCGAACAACAAGCTGGTGGGATACTGGTGAATTTATTGCATCAGCATATAAACTTCAGATTGTTCATCAGCCTGGAGCACCTTTGTTTCTAATGTTGCAGAATATATTTTCAAATTTTGCTTTAGGAAATTTAGCTCAGATTGCATTTTGGATGAATGTGGGTTCTGCTATATGCAGTGGTTTGACAGTTATGTTTTTGTTTTGGACCATAACAGCATTAGCAAGAAAAATTATCCAATCTGATCATCAATCCAATGATAAAAATCATCTGATTAAAATAATGGGAGCAGGCATGGTTGGAGCTTTAGCTTACAGTTTCTCCGATACATTCTGGTATTCAGCAGTTGAATCTGAAGTTTATGCGATGTCATCCTTATGTACAGCAGTCGTATTCTGGGCAATTCTAAAATGGGAAGCCCGTGCAAATAAACCGCATGCAGATCGTTGGCTTATTGTCATCGCTTATATTATTGGACTTTCAATAGGAGTTCATTTATTGAATCTATTAGTTATTCCAGCGATAGCACTTATTATTTATTTTAAGAAAACTGATCGTACAACGTTTTGGGGAATTAGTAAAGCATTGTTTATTGGACTAGGAATATTGGCCATTATTCTGTGGGGAATAATCCAGTACCTTATTAAATTTGCTGCCAAGTTTGATTTGTTTTTTGTCAATACACTTGGATTAGGATTTGGATCGGGCATATTCGTTTTTGTCATAATGATCTTATCGGCATTAATTTATGGCATATATTACTCCATAAGAAAAGGAAAAGTTATTTTGAATACAGCGATTTTGGCAACTTGTTTTATTTTATTAGGATATAGCTCTTTCACTATGGTATTGCTAAGGGCTAATGCTAACCCTTCCTTAAATAATAATGATCCTGAAAACGTATTTTCTTTCTTGGGTTATTTAAGTAGAGAACAGTATGAATCAGAGCCACTCATAAAAGGGCAATATTTTGATGCAAATCCGATTGGTATCAATGAACGTATTGATTATAGAAAAGACAACCACCAGTATACTTCAATAAAAAGAGCAGCAAGTTATCAATTTGATAGAGAAACCATTTTCCCAAGGATTTACAGTCAAAAACCCTATCATCAATATTTTTATAAAGGTTATTTAGGTATTGAAGAAGGAAGAAAAGCAAATTTTGCTGACAACTTGAAATTCTTCTTTAACTATCAAGTGGGGCATATGTATGCACGTTATTTCCTGTGGAACTTTGTTGGAAGGCAAAATGATCAGCAGGGACACGGTTCTTTAACAGAAGGAAATTGGTTATCGGGGATTAAGGCTATCGACAATTTACATGTAGGTGGACAATCTAAATTATCGGATGAAATGATCCATAATCCATCTCGGAATACCTATTTTTTCCTTCCGCTAATAATTGGATTCGCAGGTGCACTATGGCATTTTAAACGTAACAAGAAAGATGCAACTGTTGTTAGTCTCTTATTTATGTTTACAGGATTGGCCATCGTTATCTATTTAAATCAATCTCCTTTGCAACCACGTGAACGTGATTATGCTTATGCAGGATCATTTTATGCTTTCGCAATCTGGATTGGATTAGGTGTATTTGCTATTTCTGAATTTTTTAAAAAATATATTAATGAAAGAAATGCAAATCTGCTTGCTACATCATTATGTCTCATAGCTGGCCCATTGATTCTTATTAGTCAAAATTGGGATGATCATAATCGATCGGAGAAATCGTTAGCTCGGGATATGGCGAAAAATTATTTAGAAACCTGTGCTCCCAATGCGATCCTGTTTACTTACGGTGATCATGATACTTTTCCGCTATGGTATTTACAAGAAGTAGAAGGTGTTCGGCGGGATGTTAGAATAGTGGTGATCAGTTATTTGACTTCTGACTGGTATTTCCGCCAGGTGAAAAATGGTACCTATCAGGCCGCAGGTTTGCCGATCACGATACCGAATGAAAAGGTGGCAAAAGGCCTTCGAGAATCTTTGCCTTACCATGATTTGAATTTAGCAGGATCTACAGATATAAACTTGTTGTTGGATTTTTTATTATCAGATAGTAATGATAACAAACTTCAAATGAGAGACGGACAATATGAAAACTTTCTGCCAACAAAAAGCTTGAAGCTTGCCGTGAATAAGGAAGATGTCATTAGAAATAAAGTCGTACCTCAAGAATGGGAAAGTGAGATCCCAAAACAAATGGAGTGGACTTTTGGTAATGATTACGTCACCCGAGCAGATCTAGGCTTGATGTCTGTTCTTGTGAATAATAATTGGAAAAGACCAATTTATTTTTCAGGAATGGTACCCGCTGAAAGTTTGATGGGATTGGATAAATACATGGTTAATGAAGGGTTTGCCAAACGGTTGATGCCTATAGAAGCAAAGCTTGAAAAAGGGGAGTCTCTAATTAATGTCGATAAATTATATAAAAATATTGTTGATAAATACGCTTGGGGAAACATACATCAAGCAACCTATCTTGATACGGATTCCTTCCGTTTTGCAGGTATGTATGCAAAGGAGATTTTTGGGAAAGCAGCGCGAACCCTGTTGGCAAAAGGGGAGACCGAAAAAGCAAGACAAGTGGCAGTAAAAGCATTTAATGAATTACCCCAAAGACTATATAGCATGTCTGATGTGACGAGTTATGGGGATGTTATTGATACGCTTTATAAAACTGGAGAAATAAAATTTGCAAACCAGCTGGTTGATCGTAATATGAAATTTTTAACAGAGAATATGGATTATTATCAACAACTAGCTATTGACAAACCTGAAAACGGGTTGGAAGTTCAAAATATAAGGATGGCTCTTGACTCGGTCGATCTATATGAACGTATACTTTCTAATACAAAAGAAAAGGACCGATATGCATATATTGCTGAGCTGAGCAATAAATATAAAAAGATGTATCTATCAGAATGATATATTAAAAAAAGGGAAGCAGCTGCTTCCCTTTTTTGTTAATATTATCCTTTTTTAACTTCCTTGGCCCAAGAGTCTTTTAGTCCGACCGTACGGTTGAAAACCAAGTGATCTGGTTTAGAAGATGTATCTAAAGTGAAATACCCTAAACGGATAAACTGATAACCTTTTCCAGGGATTGCATTTAACAAATCAGGTTCAATAAATGCTTTGCTGATTTTTAAACTATCTGGATTAATCGATTCTTTGAAGTTTTCTGAAGCAGCAGGATTCTCGTCGTTAAATAAACGATCGTACAATCTGATTTCTGTTTCTTTAGCATGTGGCACAGAAA
The DNA here is from genome assembly GCF_004342035.1 of Sphingobacterium sp. JUb20. Classification (NCBI taxonomy): domain Bacteria; kingdom Pseudomonadati; phylum Bacteroidota; class Sphingobacteriia; order Sphingobacteriales; family Sphingobacteriaceae; genus Sphingobacterium; species Sphingobacterium sp. JUb20. The sequence goes on from NZ_SLYV01000002.1 coordinate 365,048, forward strand.
CCCAGTGAATAGTTCCTTTAACTTTCATTCCTGAAGTATCTTCGCCAGATTTTGAATTGGGCACATAAGTACAGTGTACTTCTGTTACTTGACCATTTGCATCTTTAACGAAGTCATGACAGGTTACTATATATGCATTTTTTAGACGCACAGAAAGGCCAGGACCTAAACGGAAAAATTTCTTTGGAGCATCTTCCATAAAGTCATCACGTTCAATCCATAATTCATTTGAAAAAGGAATCATACGAGAACCTTCACCACCCTCAACTTCTGGGTTGTTTTCACCATGTAGTTCTTCAATGTGGTCAGAAGGAAGGTTTGTGATCACTAATTTAATAGGGTCTAGCACAGCCATTCTTCTCCATGCTGTTTTATTCAGATCCTCACGAATACAGAATTCCAACAGACTCACATCAATCATATTTTCGCGTTTAGCGACGCCGATCTTATCACAGAAAGTACGGATACTTGCTGGAGTATAACCTCTTCTGCGTAAACCTGAAATAGTAGGCATACGTGGATCATCCCAACTTTCTACAAATTTATCATTTACCAATTGTAAAAGCTTACGCTTACTCATAACGGTGTAGGTCATGTTTAAACGCGCAAATTCATATTGCTTTGAAGGATAGATTTCTAGTTTTTCAATACACCAGTCGTACAATGCACGATGTGGAATAAATTCTAACGTACAGATAGAATGTGTGATTTTTTCGATAGAATCGGATTGTCCATGTGCAAAATCGTACATGGGATAAATACACCATTTATTTCCAGTTCGGTGGTGATGAGCGTGTTTGATGCGGTATAACAACGGATCACGTAAGTGCATATTTGGATTTGCAAGATCTATCTTAGCACGTAACACTTTTTCACCATCTTGATATTTACCATCTTTCATTTCTTGAAAAAGAACCAAATTCTCTTCAATGCTACGACTGCGATTAGGAGTTGGAACTCCAGGTTCAGTTGGCGTACCTTTGGCTGCTGCAATTTCTTCGGCAGTACTATCATCTACATAAGCCAAATCTTTTTTGATGAGGTCTACAGCATATTGATAAAGGGTGTCAAAATAATCAGAAGTATATAATTCCTGTGCCCAGTTGAAGCCAAGCCATTGAATGTCGTTTTTAATACTTTCAACGTACTCCGTATCTTCTGTCACGGGGTTAGTATCGTCAAAACGTAAATTGGTCTGGCCATTGTATTTTTGCCCTAAACCGAAGTTTAGGCAAATAGATTTTGCATGACCGATGTGAAGATAGCCGTTAGGCTCGGGAGGGAAACGTGTCAATACACGCCCATCATGGATCCCATTACGAAGATCTGCTTCGATAATTTCTTCAATAAAATTTAATGATTTCTCCTCGTTTATCATAATACAAAGTTAAGTATTACTTCGAATTATCCGTAGTAGTTCTTACATTTTAAAGTAAGTTGTTTCGAAAGAAAAATGAGTGAGTTGTAACGGAGAGAAGAGAGGGGGTAAAGAACTGTTTTTAATAGTAAAAGGATCGGTTGCCCGATCCTTTTATATGCTATCTATAAGAGAATACATCTCCAAGATCTTCGTTACTCGTGAACGTACAATCAAGATCTGTTAATTCACCTGTTCCAATGTTGATGACCATTCCATGAACAGCTAGATCGTTTCTATCTTTCCAAGCATTTTGGATAATAGAAGTTGTACATAAGTTAAATACCTGTTCTTGCACATTTAACTCAATTAAACGATCAACTTTTTTATCATGTTCATCAATTGCATCTATTTCTGCTGCATGTAAACGATAAACATCTTTGATGTGACATAACCAGTTATCAATAATTCCAAATTGATTACGGCTTAATGATGCCGCTACACCACCACAGCCATAGTGACCAGCAATAATAATCTGCTTTACTTTTAATACATTTACAGCATAATCGAGTACTGATAACATGCTCATGTCCGAATGCACACACATGTTTGCGATATTACGGTGTACAAATACTTCTCCAGGTTTAGTACCTGTGATTTCATTTGCAGGAACACGACTATCAGCGCAACCAATCCATAAAATTTCTGGATTTTGACCTTTTGCTAATTGTTGAAAACGACCAGTCGTATCATTCTTAACAAAGTCCATCCACTCACGATTTCCTTGTAAAATTTTTTTAAATCCTATTTCTAAATCTTTTTCCATTTTATATATATATTAATACAGTTCATTCAGTCATGTGCTGTATGTTTTATCCCTTATAGGATACAAATCTCGTTAATTAATTGTTTTTATTTTATTATTTTTTCTTGTATTCAATATCTGTCAATTCAATGCGCTTTCCTTTGGTCAGGGCATTCTGTTCAAAATCTTTAATGACCTCGATAACATCTTTATCAATGAATTTACTACCTGTACCGTTAATAACAATAAGGCCAACAGATTTTGGAAGACTATAAAGCTTTTGTTGAATAGGAGCTTTGTTTAAAAAAGATACTTCTTCCGCTAAAGTGATTACAGCTTTGTCGTAATCATTTTGTTTGACGATATCAAATTTGAAAGCATTCTGCATATTAGCTTTTAAAATATAAAAAGTGGCTACCACAAGACCAATACCTACACCCATTAATAAGTCTGTAAATACAATTGCCACAATTGTTGCAAAGAAAGGAATAAACTGGTCAAGTCCTTTTTTATACATAGATGTAAATAAAGCTGGTTTCGCTAGCTTATAGCCAGTTTGCAATAAAATAGCAGCTAAACAAGATAGTGGAATAAAATTTAATACGTTAGGTATGATCAGAATCGCTAGTAATAACCACATACCATGAAGTAAGGCAGATTGTCTTGTTCTTCCTCCAGCATTTACATTCGCTGATGAACGTACAATAACTGACGTCATTGGTAAACCACCCAATAGACCACTTGTTATGTTACCAACTCCTTGTGCAATCAGTTCCCGATTGGTCGGCGTATTTCTTTTAAATGGATCAATTTTATCGACCGCTTCAATACTCAATAGTGTTTCTAAGCTGGCTATGATCGCAATGGTGAAAGCGACAATCCAAACTTCTTTATTGATGATTTGTGTGAAATCGGGAAGCGTAAACAGCCCTGTAAATTCCGCAAAGGAATTAACAATAGGTACAAGTACAAACTGTGACTCTGCTAATTGAAATGCTGTTCCATTAAAGGCAAATGATAATCCGATACCTAAAGCCACTACGATTAGTGGAGCAGGAATGCTTTTCAGTTTCGGTATGCTTGGCCAATAAATTAAAACAATCAGTGATAAGATACAGATAATCAAAGCCCCAGGGCCAATTGAAGAAACCAAAGTGTCTGTAAATGCGCCAATTCCATGGCCGTTATCAAGCTCAAAAGCATGTGTTTCCAACATACCAAGTGCCAAAGGAATTTGCTTTAATATAATGGTAATCCCAATGGCAGCAAGCATTCCAACAATAACCGAGGATGGGAAATAATTACCAATCATTCCCGCCTTTACAATACCTAGAATCAACTGAAGTATTCCAGCAATAACTACGGCTAATAAAAACGTTTCATAAGCTCCAAGACTCTGAATGGCTCCCAAAACGATAACTGTAAGACCAGCTGCAGGACCACTGACGCTTAAAGGTGATTTACTGATAGAAGAAACGACTACACCGCCAATTACTCCAGTTAACAATCCTGCAAACAATGGCGCACCAGAAGCCATTGCAATACCCAAACATAGTGGAAGTGCTACTAAAAACACCACAACACTAGCGGGTACATCATATTTTAAGTCTCTTTTCGATAGTTTCAGAAAAGCAGACATACGAGTTCCAAACATTAGTTTTTGTCTAAAATTTTACCTGTTTTTTTTATATAAGATTTTCCTTTAGTCAGATCTGACCAAAGTTGAGGTCATGCCAAAGCATGTACAGGAAGCCTAGCAGTTAGGAGGCGGCGTAGGAACAGATGGGTGGAATGCACGAATACTTTTTTCATTTTTCAAGTAGTGCTTTTGTTTTCCGTGGTTATCAGTTATGATCGCTAAAAAGTAAGATTCTTCAGTTTTGGCATTAAAAAACTTTGATCCGGACTCATTATGATCACTATGTGCTCCATTGTTGTTCTCAATTTCTAATTGAAGCACAATTTGAAGAATAGTATTTTGATCTAATAAAGATGAAAATATAGGTGTTATTGATATGCTCATCTTTGTGAAAAAGATTAAAGCACATAATAAAGCGGCTATATTTCTAATTTTTTTATTAAACATTTTTCTTCAAAACTGTATCTGTCCCCTATTTAGAGTATGTAAAAATACATTTTTCATGTTAAAAAATTGTGAACTTTTTAAAAAAAAATCCATGCTGACAAAAAAATTACAAAGACTCAATATTTCGTTCTATCTTTAATAGAGGAAATATAACATGTAAAAAGTGAAGAGATTTCTCAAGCGTTAACTGTTTGGGTTTTAAAAATTAGCAAATTAAGTAATGGAAGATCAAACACTATTTATTGAAAAAGTAAAAGCATCATACAATCCAAAGGGAGCCTATATATATTTAGGTGCAGGTATTTTGGACGGTAATATTTTATCAGAGGCTAAAGTTAACCTGGCTTTAAAAATGATGAATCGACATGGCTTAATTGCAGGAGCAACCGGAACTGGGAAAACACGTACTTTGCAATTAATTGCAGAACAGTTGTCTGATGCAGGAGTTCCCGTGTTTATGCTAGATGTTAAGGGAGATTTATCGGGCTTAGCTGTTGAAGGACAAACCAATCAAGCGCTTATAGATCGTGGAGATGCTGTGGGCGTTCCGTTTGTACCAGCGAGTTTTCCCATCGAATTATTTTCTTTGACAGGTAATAAAGGAACAACAATGCGGATAAAAGTATCTGATGTTGGTCCTATTCTTTTGTCCCGTATTTTAGAACTGAATGATACACAAACTGGAGTGTTAGCTGCAATCTTTAAATATGCACAAGATCATAATATGCCTTTGGTTGATTTTAATGATGTTAAAAAGTTACTAAGTTATCTCGCCGATGGTCCAGGAAGTGAGGAGATTAAAGATGATTATGGAAAAATAAGTACATCCAGTTCTGGAACTATTTTACGTAAGATAGTTGCTATAGAACAACAGGGTATTGCTCATATATTTGGAGAGAAGGAATTTGATATCCAAGATTTATTTCAAAAAGTAGATGGCAGAGGTGTCATTAGTTTATTGAATATTTCGGATGTTCAGGATCAACCGGTGTTATTTTCAACATTTCTATTAAGTATATTAGCCCAGTTGTTTAAAAATTTACCAGAAGTAGGCGATTTGGATAAACCAAAGTTGGTATTTTTCTTTGATGAAGCTCATCTACTATTTAAAGATGCTTCTAAAGCATTTCTGACGCAGGTAGAGCAGATCGTTAGATTGATTCGATCAAAAGGTATAGGCGTATTCTTTTGTACTCAGTCACCAACAGATATTCCCGAGTCTGTGTTGGCACAGTTGGGGAATCGCGTGCAGCATGCTTTACGTGCTTTTACTCCGAATGATGCTGAGAATTTAAGAAAAACTGTCAAAACATATCCTAAATCAGATTTTTATGCAATCGATCAAATATTAACATCCTTAGGAACAGGGCAGGCACTCATTACAGTGCTGAATGATAAAGGAATTCCTACAGAAGTTGTTGCCACACATCTGGTACCAGCAAGAGCTGTCATGGGACCTGCAGATGCAACAACTTACGATCAGCTTGTCAAGCAATCTGATTTGTATTTGAAATATCAACAACGTGAGGAAAATCGCTCTGCAGCTGAGATTGTTGATGAAAGAATGAAAGTGGCAAATGATCAGCAGATACAGCAAGATCGAGAAAAAGAAGAGGCTAAGCTTGCTAAGAACAGTTCGAGAAGACAAACACCACTAGAAGCCGCTCAGAAAACAGCGACGACCACACTTGCAAGAGAAGGGGTAAAGTTGTTGGGGAAACTGGCAAGTGGTTTGTTAACAGCATTCTTTAAGAAAAAGTAATCTAATATTTATATATTTGCACAAATTTAAACTAGAAACGACCTAGAAATTGGATATGAGTAAACCAACTTTATTAATTTTGGCAGCAGGTATGGCTAGCCGTTACGGATCATTGAAACAGATTGATGCTTTTGGGCCTCACGGCGAAACTATTATTGATTATTCTATCTATGATGCTATTAATGCTGGATTTGGCAAAGTAGTATTTATAATTCGTGAAGAATTTTTAGATAAAATGAAAGAAGTCTTTGACGAAAAGTTAAAAGGAAAAATCGAAGTAGATTACGCTTTCCAAGATTTTGATTTAAAGAAGTATGGTATTGACCGTGAAATAGAGCGTGCTAAACCTTGGGGTACTGCACACGCTGTAATGAGTGCAAAAAATCACGTTGATGGACCTTTCTGTGTGATTAATGCAGATGATTTTTACGGTACGGATTCTTACGAAAAAATGGCTAAGTTCTTAACAACTGAAGTATCAGATGACCAAATGGCTTTGATGGGATTTCAAGTTGGTAATACGTTATCTGATTATGGTTATGTATCTAGAGGGGTATGTGTAGTAAGTCCTTCAGGACATATGGAAAGTGTTACGGAACGTACTAAAATCTACTATAAAGAAATTGAAGGCGAGAAAAAAATAGTTTTCGAAGAAGGTGATGTAATAACAGAGTTGGATCCGGAAAGTCGTGTATCTATGAATTTCTGGGGCTTTACTCCAAAAGTATTTGAAGTGGCTGAAGGCATGTTTAGAGATTTTGTTGAGAAAAATTCGGAAGATCCTAAATCTGAATTCTTCATTCCTTCTGTTGCAGATTATTTCGTGCAAACAAAGCAAGCAGATTTTAAAGTTATCCCAACCTCATCAAAATGGTTCGGTGTTACCTATAAAGAAGATAAGGAAATTGTGCAGGCATCAATCCTAAAATTGATTGCAGATGGTGCATATCCAGAGAAATTATTTTAAAATATTATCGTAGTATTTTCTAAACCCGCAATATTTGTTGCGGGTTTTTTTTTATGTTTGAATATTAGAAGGTATTATCATTCTAAGATCAAGTCCATTATAAACATGAAAAAAATATTAAAAGTGCTCTTATATATTCTTATCACACTCATTCTAATTGTATTTATTTATTGGTTGTCAGAACGTGTCTTATCGCGAATAAGTGCACATAGAGAAAATTCTGTACTACCAAAAGATATAACGGTATATATTATGTCAAATGGTGTGCATACAGATTTAGTATTCCCTGTTAAAAATAATCTGATGGATTGGACGCATCTATTTCCATTAAGTAATAATAAGGGAAAAGATACCACATACAGTTACATGGGAATAGGATGGGGAGATAAGGGCTTTTATTTAAATACCCCAGAATGGAAAGATCTAAAAGCTTCGACAGCATTTGTAGCAGCAACTGGCATTGGTGAAACGGCACTACATATTACCTATCATAAATCAGTAGAGGAGAATGAGCTCTGTTACAAGTATATGATTGATACAGTACAATATCAGACCCTTATTGATTTTGTGAAATCATCGTTGGAATATGATACTGAAAATAAACCAATTGTAATTAATACCAATGCACAGTATGGTGATTCGGATGCTTTTTATGAAGCCAAAGGATCTTACAGCATGTTTTACTCATGCAATACTTGGACGAACGAAGCTCTTAAAAAGGCAAATATGCCAGCGGGTATATGGGCAACATTAGATAAAGGAATATTAAACCATTACAAAAAATAGCACTCCAGTATTCATCACAATAAAAGACATAATAGATTGACAAGTATTTTTTACATTTTGTAAAAAATACTTGTCAATATGTATGATTAGTTTTACATTTGTCGTACTAACAATATAAAACTTAAAATCATTATGAAAAAAATTCCTTTATTACCCCGGTACTTCCGGTGGATTGGATTAGGATTAGTCCTCATGTTTTTAATCCCAACGGCATTATATATGCTAAAAGAAAATAGTATTTTAATTACTAATTATCCAAGAATAAAAGGGGTAGAGATCATGCCTTTCGAATTATCTTTTTCTACTTTTGCAGTTTTAGGAGGAAATGATGGTCCTTTTGAAATTATTAATACAGAAATGTCACTAACATTACAGCTTTTATCGATCTTTTTAGGGTTGAGTTTTATTGCATTTACGAAGTATAAGTATGAGGATGAAATGATTAATTCTATTCGTCTTTATTCTTGGTCCTGGTCTATTATTTCTTTTGCTATTTTCAATGTATTATTAATTGCATTTGTTTATGGTAGTTGGTATATAAGCCTGGCATTTTTAAGTCCAAATATTATATTATTGCTTTATATTATTATTTTTCGGTTCCAGGTTTTTAAAATGAATAGGAGGTTAGCGCATGAAGAATAATATTAAAATCAATCGACTGATGAAAGATTATTCACAAGAACAGTTAGCAAATAAAGTCGGAGTAAGTAGACAGACAATCAATGCCTTGGAAGCTGCGAAATATGTTCCTTCAACTGTATTGGCACTTAAGTTATCAAGAGTATTGGATAAAAGTATAGAAGAATTATTCCAATTGGAAGATTCAGACTTGGCCTAATAATAAAAAAGCTCGAAGATGAATCTTCGAGCTTTTTATTATTTAAAAGGAGTGTAATTATTTAACTTCTTCGTATTCTACGTCAGTTACGTCATCACCACCTTGGTTACCACCATTGTTTGCTTGACCAGCATCACCCTGAGGTTGTGAACCACCTTGTGAAGCAGCATACATCTCTTCAGAAGCAGCATTCCAAGCATTGTTTACTTCTGCAGAAGCTGAATCGATATCAGCAAAACTTCTTGCTTCAAAAGCAGCTTTCAATTTTACTAAACCAGCTTCGATAGCCGCTTTTTTATCTGCTGAAATTTTATCTCCGTATTCTTTTAATTGTTTTTCAGTTGAGAAAATCAAAGCATCTGCACCATTGATTTTATCAGCTTCTTCTTTCATTTTTTGATCCGCTTCAGCATTTGCTTCAGCTTCTTCTTTCATTTTTTTGATTTCTTCGTCAGATAAACCAGATGAAGCTTCAATACGGATATTTTGCTCTTTTCCAGTTGCTTTATCTTTAGCAGAAACTTTAATGATACCATTTGCATCGATGTCGAATGTCACTTCAATTTGAGGAACACCACGAGGAGCAGAAGGAATATCATTTAAGTGGAAACGGCCAATCGTACGGTTTTGAGCAGCCATTGGACGCTCTCCTTGTAAGATGTGGATTTCAACAGATGGTTGATTATCAGAAGCAGTTGAGAACGTTTCAGACTTTTTAGTAGGAATAGTTGTATTTGCTTCAATTAATTTAGTCATCACACCACCCATTGTTTCGATACCTAATGATAAAGGAGTAACGTCTAATAATAATACGTCTTTCACTTCACCAGTTAATACACCACCTTGGATAGCAGCACCTAATGCTACAACTTCATCAGGGTTAACACCTTTAGAAGGCTCTTTTCCGAAGAATGCTTTTACTGCATCAACGATTGCAGGGATACGTGTAGAACCACCAACTAAGATGATCTCATCGATATCACCTGTACTGAATCCAGCATTTTTCAATGCAGAACGACAAGGATCAATTGTACGTTTGATCAAATCAGCAGCTAAGCTTTCAAATTTAGCACGTGATAAAGGACGAACTAAGTGTTTCGGGCCTGTTGCATCAGCAGTGATGTATGGCAAGTTGATTTCAGTAGAAGTTGTGCTTGATAATTCAATTTTAGCTTTCTCAGCAGCTTCTTTCAAACGTTGCAATGCCATTGGATCTTTTTTCAAGTCAAAGCCATTGTTTTCGTTTTTAAACTCGTCATTTAACCAGTTGATGATTACATTATCAAAGTCATCACCACCTAAGTGTGTATCACCGTCAGTAGATTTAACTTCAAATACACCATCACCTAATTCCAATACTGAAACGTCATGTGTACCACCACCACAGTCAAAAACAACAATTTTCATGTCTTTGTGTGCTTTATCTAAACCATAAGCTAAAGCAGCAGCTGTTGGCTCGTTGATGATACGTTTAACTGTTAAACCAGCGATCTCACCAGCTTCTTTAGTTGCTTGACGTTGCGCATCATTGAAGTATGCAGGAACTGTAATTACAGCTTCAGTTACTTCTTGACCTAAGAAATCTTCTGCAGTTTTCTTCATTTTTTGAAGAATCATAGCTGAAATTTCTTGAGGTGTATATTTACGGTCGTCAATTTCTACACGTGGTGTATTGTTGTCGCCTTTTACTACATTATAAGGTACATGTTGCGCTTCATTTACAGACTCATCATAAGATAAACCCATAAAGCGTTTAATAGAGTAAATAGTTTTAGTCGGGTTTGTGATCGCTTGACGTTTTGCTGGATCACCTACCTTACGCTCTCCACCTTCAACAAAAGCAACGATAGAAGGGGTTGTACGTTTACCCTCATTGTTAGCAATAACTACCGGTTCGTTACCTTCCATTACAGCAACACATGAATTGGTCGTACCTAAGTCGATTCCTATTATTTTAGACATATTATATATATTTATTTTTTACTAATCTGTTTGTTGTATACCTACCTAATCAACCCTTGTGCCAATCATTTTGTTTTGATGAAAATGAATAAAATTGACAAGTAAACGTCAGAATTGGTGACAAACTGTCATTTCTATGTTTCTTTATTTCGTCTGAATTGTGCAAATGGCAAAATTTTGTCATATTGTATCCCAAAATATAAAAGCTAATATATGCAGTTCGAAGAATACGTATCCTATTTTAAAGCTATCTTAGAAAATCCCGAGAATTATGAAGGTTATCAAGACGAAGAAATCTTTAATTACACCAAATTAAATTGGTCGAGAATGAATCGCTGGTTGAAAAAATTTGAACCCAATGCTGAAACAGCTTCATTTATGAACGGGATTGCAACCAAGCAACATTGGATCTTAATAACAGAACCATGGTGCGGTGATGCCGCTCATTCTGTCCCCATGATTTACCAGATGGTGAAGAGTAATCCATTGCTTGTTCTGGATATACAGTTACGTGATTCGGAACCTTATACAATTAACCAATATTTGACCAATGGCGGAAAGTCTATTCCTAAATTAGTGATTCGTAATGAGCAAGGTGATGACTTGGCTGTATGGGGACCGCGCCCTCAGGGCTGTACAGATCTATTTGTTATGATGAAAGGTAAAGGAGCTGAATTTAATGACATTAAAGAAGAGATTCAAAAATGGTATAATCAAGATAAAGGAGTTGCCATACAGGAGGAATTAGTTGACATACTTAGTCGATAACTGATTAGAGCAGATTCTTTAATAAAGAATCTGCTCTAATATTTGTCTTCTTTGTTGCGCATCACTGTTACCTCTTCCCCTAAACATACTGCCTGAAAGCAATTTGAAAAATTCGTTGGATGACATCTCTTTTGCTTTTTTATCTTTCCACGAACTTGAAACCTGATCAGTGGTGAATTTTACCTCAGTCGCCCAATAATTGATATGCATTTCAGGAACAACAAGTCCCAAGATCATTCCGGGCAATCCTCCTGTTAATACCGGCCCTCCTGAGACAGGAATCTCTTCTGAATAAAAAGCGATTAGATAGAGTGAATCTTTCGTCGCCCCATTTACACGTCTACATTCATACCCTGCAATTGTTCTAAACTCATCTGTGAATCGCCATGTGACATCCTGAAGACTATCTTTTATAATAATTTTTTCGTCAATTTGAAGCTGTACTTCAGAAAGCTTAGCTTTAAGGTTCTGAAAATAAGTTTTATCGCCCATTCTGTTGTTTCCTCTGCCCATGCCACGCATACCGCCACCTCCATTTGTGCCTGTTCGTTGATTTGCTCCTGCATTCCCTCGTCCTCCTCCTGAACCTCTTCCAACTCTTGTATTTGCAGGTGAGGTATTGGGTTTTGTTGGCGTTTCTTCTGCATTGGACTCCATCAATGTCTGGTTCTCATCAAACTTCAGAACAAAATTGGATGTAGAACTTTCTGGCATTTCATCAATATTTCCCATATACATCATACCGCCTCGATTGCCGCTATGTTTTGCCATCAATTCCCGCATTCTCGCTTTCGTATACACTACTTTCTCAAAATTGATGGTTCCTTTTGTTGCAAAGTAAGCATGTTGCGCAAATGCATCTGTGCCAAATAGCAAAAGAATGAAACCTATTAATAATTTAGTCATTTTTCTTTCCTAAGTTTTTGTTAAAATCCCATTTCAATCCAAGCATGAAATATTGAGTAAGCATCTGTTGTTGTGATTCCGAAAATTTACTGCTGTCAAATGAGCGATTGGTAGTATTGAATGTTTTAAAAATATCAAATGCTTTTAAGCTTAATTGTAGGTTATTGCTCATCAATTTCTTATTTAATTCCATATTCATATAAAATTGATTGATAGCTTTAGTGTATACTTTGTTCTTACCCGTATATCCGTAATTAATAACCTGCACCAGATCAAATTTAAAGGGTAGGAAGTATTTGATATCCGTATTGATATTTGCTCTCAGGCTATTACTGTTTAAATCAGGTTGTAAAAGAGTCTCCACACGATCAACACCTATATTCGTAAAGAAGTTGAAGTCAATAACCTTAGAATTTTGTTTATTTAATCCAAAACCTGCACTTGCATTGTAGTTCTTGGAATTGTTCAATACACCATTCAGAAAGTCGTAACTATTTCCATAGCTTACATTCGCATTTGGATTGAACTGAAGTAAATTATTAAATAAAGGTTTACTATAACCAGAGTATACTCTAGCGGACCAGTTTATTTTATCTCGTATGTTTTCATAATTACTGGTTGTCACCCCTTCAGAATCAAGGATTCTCTTATTTGCAATCGGATTATGTGTTGTTGTAATACCCGCATTGATATTGAAGCTCGAACTTCTTAAAATGCTAAAGGTATTAAAATTGAAATTATAAGAGTTTTCAGTGGATTTCTTTAAATCGGGGTTTCCTAATTGTACAAATAATGGATTTGTCTGTGGTTGTAAGGCTATCAATTGTCCGAACGTCGGAATTCTGTTCGATGTACCGTAGCTAAGCATCAAATTTTTGTTTAAAGACAATTTGTAATTAACATTCATATTCAGGTTATTATCCCAAAAGTTGCGATTGAGATTAATATCACGATAGCTGTCAATTAATTTTTGATTCCTATAGCTCATCGTATTTGATAGGTTAATATTGAGTTTGTCTTTAATGTTGTAGTTTAACTGAATATTTGCACCCTGATTGAAATTTTTGTTTTCTTCATTTTTAGAATATAATGAATCTAACAACGTATATTCACCCAGTCCATCGGCATTTAATGATCTATTTAGACTTTTTGAAACGTTACTGTTCATCGTATATCCTACAGTTAGGTACAAGTCTTGAAGTAATTTCTCATTTAAATTTAGAGAAGCACCGATTCGATTGTTTGTCGCTTCGTTTACACGTTTTTGATCTATAGTATCAGCTCTGTTAAGCGCGTTGTTTTTATAATAGTTTGTAATCGATTTTGTTTGACCAATAGATTCACTTTGTGATAATTGCGTATTAAACTGAACATTAATAGACCGTCCATTATTGTTTAGTCTTCTTCTATAATTAATACGGAAATCGGCATTATCATTATTTCCCTTTGAGCTGTTATTTTCATCAAAAGTGTTCGTTAGTGTAGTGTCATTAATGGTGATCCTACGGTTCGACGTACTTTTAGTATAGGTGTCTGATTTGCCTGCATTCAATTGAACGTCTAGATTTTGGATAGAATCGATTTTGAATCGTACCTGTGTTCTGACATTGTTATTTTTTGTATCGTTATCGGAGCTGTTACTTCCTATTGTTTCTTGTGTTTTGTCTTCAAATAATTCCTTAACGTTAGAAGTTCGTTCATTAGTAGCGCTGTTGTTGTTGAAATTATAACTGGAATTTAACGATAACCTTTTCTTTAGAAATACATTGTCATAATTTACGCCAATATTTTTATATTCAGGTTTACCTTGAATGCTGGCATTGGACCGGATCCTTGAATCATTTCCCCCTCCCATATTGTTCCAGTTTCCGGTTAGTCCTATGCGTTCAGAACGATTGAATTTAGCGGCAAATAAACCCGCATCAAATAAATGTTTAGTACCAATTGTAGCATTCGCATTTCCGAAAATACCTTTCCTAGCTTCTTCTTTAAGCACCACATTAACCGTTTTGATACGTACGCCATCATCCACTCCCGTTAATTCAGCTTCATCAGATTTTTTCTCGTATACCTGTACTTTGTCAATAGCATCTGCTCTAACATTGCGAATCGCAATTTTAGGATCATAACCAAAAAATTCTTCACCATCTATCAATACCTTTGAAACTGTTTTCCCCTGAGCAGTAATAGTTCCGTCCGAAGATACAGTCATACCGGGTAACCTTCGGAGAAGGTCTTCCAATTTTGCATTTTTTTCAGTTTCAAAACTACCGGCATTATATTCTATTGTGTCACCTTTAATTCTTATTGGTAGTTTTTGCGTTATAACAACCTCTTCAAGAACATTGGCTCGTGAACTTATCTTAATATCATGTAAATCAATCTTGCTATCTTCTACATTTATGATGTCACTGTATAGTTCAAATTTTGGATAAGTCACAAGTACGCGATAAGCACCTTTTTCTGGGGGTTGGATATTGAAATTACCTTCCTCGTTTGTGCGTGTAAATACTTTCAAAATAGAATCTTGTTCCGTAAGTAAGATTACTGAAGCATTGAAAAGGGGCTTGTTTTCGCCTCGATCTATAACCTTACCCTTAATAGAAGTTTGTGCGTAACTTAATGATGTGCAAAAAAATAATAGGAGGAAAAATATCCTGTTCATAATGCTATTTAGGTGAAGTTATGTGTCAAATATAGAATATTAACCGGTTCTTAATATTTGTGTAATCAGAATGTTATAAAAACAGAGCATTATTTACAATAATTAACATTTTTTGTTTTTTTATAATCTTTATCAGCAAGCTGTACATTGGGTAAAATAATAATTATTTCTTAACTTTCAGAAAAAATCCAAACATGAATATCGAAGAATTACGCGATTATTGCATAGCAAAAAATGCAGTAACTGAAGAACTTCCATTTGGTCCTGATACACTGGTTTTTAAAGTTGCTTCTAAAGTTTTTCTATTAGTTGGGTTAGATCAATTGGAGGGACTATCTTTTAATGTCAAGTGTGATCCAGAGTACGCTATTAGTTTGAGACAGGAATTTCTGCAGACAGTTTTTCCAGGATATCATATGAATAAGAAACATTGGAATACAGTTCATGCAAATCGTGAATTAACAGACCAAAAGTTATTGGAATTAATTGATCATAGTTATGATCTTGTGTTTGCATCATTGCCTAAAAAGATAAAAGAAAATCTTTAATAACAGTTGAATTTCCTTTAATTGTCAAGTTTTAGAGACAAAGGTCTTTTTTCTCCACGAAATTTAAGTTGTTACCCCAACAATCTTAACTTTGCGGATTCTAGTTGGAATGGCTTAGCAAGACATTCCTATTTATATATTCTCTCCAAATTAAATATTTGATGAAAAAAATAACTTTTTTATTCACCATGCTGTCTACTCTTTTGTTTGCCAGCTGTGTGAAAGATGAGGCTTTAAATATGGAAGCCGACATTACTGGGATTCATCTAAGTGATAATAAATTATTAAATGACGAAATCCTGCTGTTAGAACCATTAATTTCTAATAATGCTATAGTTTTATATGTGAGACCAGGTATTGACCTTACGGATTTAAAGATTGATTTTGATGTAACACCTGGAGCAACAGTTTCACTAATTACGGATTCATTACAAAAAGATCCGGAAGAAAGTGATGCAAAAAAGGCTATACTGAAGCAATATTTTGATAAAGGTGTATATTATAAAACGACTTCACAAGACGGTCAATTTTCAAAAAATTACCTCGTGAAGATGCGCCGTACTGAAGGAGGTTTGGTTCCTTTGAATTTTGGATTTGAACAGAGTGAAATAGATAAAGATAATAAGTATGTTACTTTTTATGATGTAATTGATGGTGTACCTTTTTATAATTGGGCATCTGGAAATGCAAGTTTTTCACTAACGTTAATGATTTCGCAAATTCCACCGACTCCCGAGGCCTATCCAACTAAAACTACTAAAGTCAGCCACTCAGGAGAGCAAGCAGTTTTATTAGAAACAAAAACGACGGGTTCGTTTGGAGCAATGTTTGGCAAACCCATAGCTGCAGGCAATTTATTTATAGGTTCATTTGATACAGGTCCTGTTTTAACGGATCCATTGTCTGCAACCCGTTTTGGTATGCCTTTTAATAAGATTCCTTTGTCATTAGAGGGGTATTTTAAATATACCGCTGGAGCAGTTGTAACAGATGAAAAAATGAATGTTTTGAACATGACGGATTCATGTGATATTTACGCTGTTTTATACAATAGAAAGGAACTGATAGAATCGCAAAAAGCGATAAAAAAACCATTAGATTATTTGACTGGTCACAATATTCTTAAAGATCCAAGTGTTGTCGCAATTGCTAAACTTCAAAATGGTGCACCAACCGCGGGAAATGATTTTGCCAAATTCAGTATTCCTTTCATTTATTCTGCAACAGTAGATGACGTAGCTATCGCTAGCTTGGATTATAATATTGCTATTGTGATGTCTTCAAGTAAATATGGCGATCGTTTTATAGGCGCAGTTGGAAGTAAGTTAATCATTGATGATCTAAAAGTAATTACAAAATAATGAATATGAAATATTATATAATCGCTTTAGTGGTTTCTACATTTACAATGATAGCACAAGCGGATGAAAAAGTGAAGCAGGATACTGTCGGAAATAATTTTAGTATTGATATCATTGCGGGTGGTAAAATCGGAGGAGCTGCTCCTTTATCATTACCAAAGGAAATTCGAAAAATAAATAAATATACCCCAGCAGTGCCATTTCTTTTGGGAGTTAGAGCAAATTATCAAATTGATCAAAAATGGGGAGTAATCTTAGGTTTAACATTTGAAGGTAAGGGCATGAATGCTGATGCTACCGTTAAAGGATATAAAACAACTTTTAATGCGAACGATGATCCTAATGAAAATATGCGAGGTTATTATACAGGTGATATTACCACAAAAGTGCACAACCTTTATCTTTCAATTCCAGTTTTAGCTACTTATAAATTATCTGAAAAGTGGAATGTTCAAGCAGGTCCTTATATTGCTTTTGCTGTCAAAAGAAAATTCTTTGGTGAAGCTACAAATGGCTATATGCGAAATGAGGTTCCAACAGGAGAGAAGCTAATTGTCGATGAGGCAGCATATGATTTTTCAAAAAGTGTTCGGAACATTGATGTAGGAGCGAGTTTAGGGACTTCTTATAATATCAATAAGAAATGGTTCGCTTTAGCACAGTTTGATTATGGCTTTAATAACATTATGAAAACCGGTTTTGAAAGTATTAGTTTTGGGATGCACAACATTTTTATGAATGTCGGTATTGGCTATAAATTGTAAATAATCTGAGTATTGACAAAAGATTATAGTTTTGCTATAACAAAAATAAGGCGCTACAGATTGATCTGTAGCGCCTTATTTTTGTTATAATACAATGTCTTTATTATTACATCTTCAAACCGATCTCTCTCAAACGTTCATCTAAATATTCACCTGCAGTATAATCAGGATAAGCTTTTGGATAGGTTTCGCTAATGCAAGAATCTAAACAAGCTAAGCTCATTGATGCTTTAGGGTGTAAGAAGAAAGGAATAGAAAAACGAGAATTACCCATTAATTCACGCGGTGGATTAACGACACGGTGTGTAGTTGATTTTAATTTATTATTTGTTAAGCGCTGCAACATGTCACCAACATTGATAACGATATCTTCGCCTTTAGCTTTAATAGGAAACCATTCACCGTCTTTTGTCATAACCTCAAGACCGTCAGCACTCGCTCCAATTAATAAAGTAATCAAATTGATATCTTCGTGTGCTCCGGCACGAACAGCATCAGGTGCTAATTCATCTGGATTTTGGATCGGAAAGTAATGGATTGCACGTAAAATAGAGTTACCGTTGATAACGAATTTTTCGAAATAATCTTCTTCTAGCTCCAAATAAGTTGCAATTGCTTTTAATAATTCACGACCAGTATCTTCTAGTTTTTTATATACTTCGGCGGTGATTTCACTGAATCGAGGTAATTCGGCAACTTCCGGATTATCAGGAAAATCAGTTTTACTATATTCTTCACCAACGATTGTTTGTCCTCTTTGCCAAAATTCTTTCAAATCTGGAGTTGTAGAATCTTTTGCTTTTTCGCGACCTTTTGTTGTATACCCTCTTTGTCCGGCAAGTTCAGGAAACTCATATTTCAATTTTGTTTCTGTCGGTAATGAGAAGAATGCGGGTACGATTTGATACAATTCGTCTATTAGTTCTTTTGATAGACCATGATTAGCAATAGTAACGAAACCAGTTTCGTTAAAAGCTTTTCCAATGTCTTGGATAAATTGACCGCGCTGTTCTGAATTCCCCTCAGTAAAGTTTAACAAGTCAAGTCTCGGTATATTAACTAAAGCCATACGTTTATGTTTGTTTATACAAAGGTAACCGATTTAATTTTGAATATAAAAACACAAATGTGAATAACTGTAGGGGTGTTTTACTTAAGTTGTTGGTTTGTAGTTGTTAAAAGTTTTCCACATTTTGATAATATGGCATATTGTTGATTATAATCGGTATTTTAATACCTTAGTAAGGGACTATTCATTTCCGTCAAATATTTATTAAAAATTTAATATTAACTATTTGAAATCCAAAAAAAATAAATTAGATTTGTTATGCTTGCATAGTAAATAATAAAGCAAATTATGAGTCAAAATAAAACAATCGATTATTTTTTAAAAACAGGTTGGCAGACTATTGCTAATAAGTATAACCAGATTGCGACGCAGTATGGTTTTACTCAGGCTGCTGGTTATATTTTAATTAATATCCATAAAGAGGGGACCCCCGTGTCACAGATCGCCAATTTAACAGGTGTGAAAACAACTAGTTTGTCTCGGGTGTTAAATAATTTAGAGAAGTTGGGATTTATTTATAGAGAAGCGAGTGCATCTGATAAGCGATCGGTTAAAGTGTATTTAACAGAGCTGGGTAAAGAAAAAAGAGAAATGGCAAAAAACGTCGTTCGTAATTTTAATCATTATCTCGAGGAAAATTTATCAGAGAAAGAGCGGAATCAATTGATGAAATCTTTAGCCAAATTAAATGAATTGGCGACTTCATATCAAGAAGAAAATAGTACCATCGATCAATAGTAAGCTTAGCAATTATTGATAATAAACAATTAGATAAATGAGTAGAAACATTAGAAAAGTAGCAGTATTAGGTTCTGGAGTAATGGGCTCTAGGATCGCTTGCCATTTTGCTAACATCGGTATGGAAGTATTACTTTTGGACATCGTTCCAAAAGAGCTATTGCCAGCTGAAACAGCAAAAGGACTTACTTTGGATAGTAAGTTCGTTCGCAATCGCATTGTCAACCAGTCTTTAGAAACGGCTGTAAAATCTAATCCATCTCCTATTTATAGTAAATCTTTTGTGAAAAGGATTTCAACAGGAAATTTTGATGATAATATGTCTGATATCGCATCATGTGATTGGATCATTGAAGTTGTCGTTGAACGATTGGATATCAAAAAATCTGTGTTTGAACGCGTTGAACAATACCGAAAACCAGGCACTTTGATTACTTCAAATACTTCGGGTATTCCGATACATCTTATGACGGAAGGTAGATCCGAAGATTTTAAAGATCATTTTTGTGGTACACACTTCTTTAATCCGCCACGTTATTTACAATTGTTGGAAATTATTCCTACCCCCCATACAAAAAAAGAAGTTGTTGATTTTCTGTTAGAATTTGGTGACAAGTTTTTAGGTAAAACAGTTGTTTTATGCAAGGATACACCAGCATTTATTGGCAATAGAATCGGTGTTTATTCAATGCTTGCTTTAACCCATCTCGTTGAACCGCTAGGTTTGACTGTGGAAGAAGTTGATAAGTATACCGGTCCAGCGATGGGTCATCCGAAATCGGCAACTTTCCGGACAGCTGATGTTGTTGGTTTAGATACTTTGGTAAACGTTGCTAATGGCCTCGCCCAGAATGCACCCAATGATGAAGCTAAGGGGGTATTTCAATTGCCTTCCTTTATAACTAAAATGGTTGAAAATAAGTGGCTAGGTGAAAAAACCAAAAAAGGATTTTACGAAAAAGTAAAAGATGCTTCTGGAAATTCAGAAATTCAATCTTTAAATCTGAAAACTTTAACATTTGGACCTCAAGGAAAGGTGAAATCTGCTACCCTGGAAGCTACAAAATTGGTGGAAGATATTCGCAAACGAATGAAAGTATATGAACAAGGGAAAGATAAAGCAGGAGAATTGTTCCGTGCCATGCATTATCCTTTGTTTGAATACGTATCTAATCGTGTACCTGAAATTACTGACGATTTTTTCCGTATCGATGATGCGATGCGTGCTGGCTTTGGTTGGGAGATAGGTCCTTTCGAGGTTTGGGATGCTTTAGGTGTTCGAGAGACAATAGAAAAAATTAAGAACGAAGAGAAACGTCTCCCAGGTCAACGTGGTGAAGTTTCACAATGGGTTCATGATATGTTAGACGCAGGTTGTGAGTCTTTCTATAAAATCGAAAATGGCGTTCGTCATTATTATGATATTGCATCAAAATCATACAAACCTATTCCAGGAACAGAAGATCTGATTGTTTTAGATCATATCCGTGAAAGCAAAACAATTTGGAAAAATTCCGGAGTTTCCATTATTGATCTTGGAGATGGAATTATCAATTGTGAATTCCATACCAAAATGAATACGATCGGTGGTGATGTAATTCAAGGTGTGAATAAAGCAATTGATTTAGCTGAAAAAGAATATCGTGGATTAGTAATTTCTAACGAAGGAAAAAATTTCTCCGCAGGAGCTAATATAGGTATGATATTCATGATGGCCGCTGAGCAAGACTACGATGAATTAAATATGGCGGTTCGTGCTTTCCAGAATACTTCTATGCGGATTCGCTATTCGTCCATTCCAGTAGTAGTAGCACCATTTCAAATGACATTAGGAGGAGGCTGTGAATTTTCAATGCATGCCGATTTTGTGCAGGCACATGCTGAGACATATATGGGCTTAGTTGAATTTGGAGTTGGTGTAATACCAGGTGGCGGAGGTACTAAAGAATTTGCTTTACGTGCTTCAGATGAGTATAAAGACGATCAAATTGTTCAAAATACTTTAAAAGATCGTTTTTTGACCATAGGAACAGCAAAAGTGTCAACCTCAGCTATAGAGGCCTATGAACTTGGATACCTGCAGCAAGGTAAGTATGCTATTACCATGAATAAAGCTCGACTTATAGCTGATGCAAAGGAAAAAGCTTTAGAATTAGCTAATGCAGGTTATATACAGCCCGTTCAAAGGACTGATATTAAGGTATTGGGAAAACAAGGATTAGGAATTGTCTATGTAGGAGCAAGTTCAATGCGTGCTGGAAATTATATCTCTGATCATGATAAAAAGATTTCTGAAAAATTGGGAAATGTTTTATGTGGCGGTGAATTATCGGCACCAACAGAAGTCTCAGAACAGTATTTATTGGATCTAGAACGTAAAGCTTTTCTTGGGTTATGTTCAGAACGAAAAACTTTGGAACGTATCCAATTTATGTTAACAAAAGGAAAACCGTTAAGAAATTAAATTATAGTATTTAGTACTTAGTATTTAGATATGCATCAATACAAGGAATTGAAAATATGGCAAAAAGCAATAGCTTTTGTTTCTGATATTTATAAGGTTACATCAATTTTTCCAGATAAAGAAAAGTTTAATTTAATCAGTCAGATTAATCGTGCCGCAGTTTCAATTCCTTCGAACATTGCCGAAGGAGCTGGTCGAAATTCAAAAAAAGAATTTATTCAGTTTCTTGCCATAGCACATGGATCTACCTATGAAGTCGAAACACAGTTAATTATCTCAAAAAACTTAGGTTATATATTAGAAGAAGATTTGGTAATTATTTTAGAGAAATTGAGCGAGTTGCAAAAGATGAATTATTCTTTTCAGCAAAAACTTACATCTAATTACTAACATCTAACTACTAACTACTCATATTATTATGGAAGCATACATTGTAGCAGGATATCGTACAGCAGTAGGGAAAGCACCTCGTGGAGGATTTCGTTTTATGCGTGCGGATGATTTGGCCGCTGATGTGATCAAGCATTTGGTGGCATCAGTACCCAACTTAAATAAAGAAGAAATTGACGATGTAATCGTCGGTAATGCAATGCCAGAAGCAGAGCAAGGATTGAATGTAGGACGTTTAATCTCGCTGATGGGTTTGCAAACGGATAAAGTGCCAGGAGTCACTGTAAACCGTTACTGTGCTTCTGGGTTGGAGACAATAGCCACAGCTGTAGCAAAAATAAAAGCCGGAATGGCAGATTGTATTATTGCTGGCGGAGTAGAGGTTATGTCAGGAATGCCTTTTGGAGGATGGAAAATTGTTCCAAACCCTGAAGTAGCAAAAGAAAATCCAGATTGGTATTGGGGAATGGGACTTACAGCCGAAGCTGTTGCAAAAGAATACGGCGTATCTCGAGAAGACCAAGATGCATTCTCCTTAAAATCACATCAAAAAGCTGTTGAGGCTATTAAAAATGGCCATTTAAAAGATGGCATTGTTCCGATTACAGTAAAGGAAAACTACTTAAAGGATGGCAAAAAATTAGAAACAAGAGAATATGTCGTTGACACAGACGAAGGACCAAGAGCAGATTCATCACTTGAAGCACTAGCGAAGTTGCGTCCAGTTTTTGCAGCTGATGGTGTTGTCACAGCAGGTAACTCATCACAAACTTCAGATGGAGCAGCTTTTGTTTTGATTGTTTCAGAAGAAAAAATGAAAGAATTGAACCTAAAACCGATAGCACGTCTTGTCAGTTATGCCGTGGCAGGAGTACCGCCACGTATCATGGGTATTGGACCTATTGTAGCTATACCAAAAGCTCTAAAAATGGCAGGATTAAAAAAAGAAGATATCGATTTATTCGAATTGAATGAAGCTTTTGCATCACAATCTTTAGCCGTTATTCGCGAATTGGGTCTTGATGAAGAAAAAGTTAATGTCAATGGCGGTGCCATTGCTTTAGGCCATCCATTGGGTTGTACTGGAGCCAAATTGACTGTTCAAATATTAAATGAACTGAAGCGTAGAAATAAAAAATACGGCATGGTAACCATGTGTGTCGGAACAGGACAGGGAGCAGCAGGTATTTTTGAATTACTATAGATAGCGCAAATTTTAAGACTTCGACAGGGCATATGAGATGTTCTTTATCGAAATCAAATCGCACATTTTGAGGATGACTTCAGCTTTTCATCCACATGTTTTGCAAATCGGACCATCTAAACTGATTTTTAATCGTAAAGATCAGTTAGGTGACTTATCGAGAGGTATTTGTTTTAAAAAATAGAATAATATTTAACAATAGAAGCAAAGAAATAAGGTTTTAGTCTTTATCCTTTGCACTTTAATCAGAAAAATTATGAGCAACACAATTAAAGGCGGAGAATTTGTAATTAAAGAGACATCTTATACAGATATTTTTATTCCTGAAGAATTTGATGAAGAAGCAAAGATGATTCGTCAGACCTGTATTGACTTTCTAGATACGGAAGTTCTAAACAAATTGGATCGTATTGACTCCCAGGAAGAAGGTTTGATGCCAAGTCTTATGGATAAAGCTGGAGAACTAGGAATGTTGAGTGTGTCCATACCAGAAGAATACGGGGGATTTGGTAAAAACTTCAATACATCCATGTTAGTTGCAGATGCGGTTGGGGGAGGATTCTCCTTTGCTGTGGCATTATCGGCACATACAGGCATAGGTACTTTGCCTATTTTATACTATGGAAACGCAGCTCAAAAAACAAAATACATTCCAAAATTAGCTACTGGGGAATGGAAAGCTTCTTATTGTTTAACAGAACCTAATTCAGGATCAGATGCCAACTCTGGTCGTACTGCAGCAAAATTAAATGCCGCAGGTACACACTATGTCATTAATGGACAGAAGATGTGGATTACAAATGGTGGTTTTGCTGATATCTTTATTGTTTTTGCAAAAATTGATGATGATAAGAATCTTACCGCTTTTATTGTTGAGAAAGATTTTGGAGGAATCAGCATGAACCCAGAAGAGCATAAACTGGGAATCAAAGGATCTTCAACCCGTCAGGTATTTTTCAACGATTGTGAAGTTCCTGTTGAAAATATGCTTTCTGAACGTGAAAATGGATTTAAAATAGCGGTTAATATCCTAAACATTGGTCGTATAAAATTAGGCGCTGCTACTATCGGTTCATCACGCATGGTGATTACACAAGCGATTAAATATGCCAATGAGCGAGTGCAGTTCAATTTACCTATTTCCAAATTTGGAGCCATCCGTTACAAATTAGCTGAAATGGCAACGCGATTATTTGCGACCGAATCAGCAGCATATCGTGCCGGTCAGAATATTGATGACACGTACGAATCATTAGTTGCAGGGGGGATGGATGAAGCCAAAGCAAAACTGAAATCTGTAGAACAATATGCTATCGAGTGTGCGATCATTAAAGTGTGGTGTTCAGAAATGTTAGATTATGTTGTGGATGAAGGCGTACAGATTTATGGAGGCATGGGATATTCAGCAGAAGCACCAATGGAACGCGCTTATCGAGACTCACGTATCAATCGTATTTTTGAAGGTACTAATGAAGTAAATAGACTGTTGGTCGTAGATATGCTTTTGAAACGTGCCATGAAGGGAGAGATTGATTTGATGGGACCTGCTACTGCAGTTGCATCAGAATTATTAGCTATTCCTGATTTTGGAGAAGAAGATGAAACACCATTTGCAGCAGAAAAGAAAATTATCGCTAATTTGAAAAAGGCAGGCTTATTAATTGCTGGCGCCGCAGTTCAAAAATTGATGATGTCTTTATCTAAGGAGCAGGAGATTTTGATGAATATTGCCGATATCATTGGTTATGTATACATCGCTGAGTCAGCGTTACTTCGTGCGGAGAAATTATATCATACAAAAGGAGTAGAAGCAAGTGCTGATGCAACAGATATGGCTAAAATTTATCTGTACTCAACCATTGATAAAGTGAATATTGCAGGAAAAGAAGCCCTAAATTCTTTTGCTGAAGGTGATGAGTTGAAAATGATGTTAGTGGGTTTACGTCGCTTTACAAAATCAGAACCATTTAATGTGAAAGATGCGCGTCAACGAATTGCTAAGAAGTTGATTGATGCCAATAAATATTGTTTTTAGGTTTTAAAAAGTGATTATAGGTTTAGAAGCCGAGATGAAAACATCTCGGCTTTATTATTTGGTAACTTTTTCGTTTACTAGTTGCCGGCATGGATAATATTTCTAAATTTGGGGTTTCTAAATTAAAACCTGTTTACATGTCATCTTCGAAATCATTCTCCTTAGCTGAGGATTGGGTAGTTGTTATCTTAGGATTAGGAATTGTCTTTTTAGCAATTTTTGGGGTCATTGTTCCTCAACCAAGTTTCAGCTGGAGCAATTTTTCAGAATTAGGAAACCAAGTATTTTCCATTCATAACCTGCAGGCAATAGCGACCCAATTTGGTCTAGTCTTTATTGTCGCCATTATCGGAGCTTCCTTATTAGGTAAGTCGGTTAAAAGCTTATTAATAGTTTTTCCGTCTGTCTATGTGTTAACCATGCTCGCACTCATCTTTGCTGGAAATTCACTCGTAAAAGACTATAATCTAGAAGCTGTTATTTTCAGTTTGGCGATCGGCTTGGTCATCAGTAATTTTTTCAATCTTCCTGATTGGTTTAAAAGTGCATTAAGTACAGAGTTGTATGTCAAAATTGGATTGATTCTTTTAGGAACAACAGTTATTTTTGGAGATATACTCAAAGCTGGTTCACTGGGACTTATCCAAGCATTAGTAGTGGTCATTTCAGTATGGTATTTTGCTTTTTGGGTTTGTAAAAAATTAAAGATTGATAAAGAAATGGCTTTGATGCTATCAAGCGCAGTATCTATCTGTGGGGTATCAGCAGCAATTGCAACATCTGGAGCAATTAAAGGAGATAGTAAAAAGTTATCTTACATTATTTCACTTGTATTGATCACGGCAATTCCGATGATGATTTTTATGCCTTATTTGGCGGATAAAATGGGACTGTCTCAAGAAGTAACAGGAGCATGGCTAGGAGGTTCAATAGATACATCGGGTGCTGTAGCCGCTTCAGGTAGTTTAGTTGGAGAAGAAGCCTTAAAAATCAGTACAATTGTAAAATTTTCACAAAATGTATTATTAGGAATTGCAGCATTTGCAATTAGTATTTATTGGAGCTATTCAAAGTCAGTTGATGATGAAACAAAGAAAGAGAAACCAACTTTGAAAATTATTTGGGAAAGATTTCCAAAGTTTGTCCTGGGTTTTATATTTGCATCTTTACTTTTCTCATTTTTTATTTCACCAGAAACAAATGTTGCGGTTAAAGGAAGTTTGAAATTTATTCAGGGACTTTGGTTTACCCTGGCCTTTACCTCAATCGGATTGGAAACTAATTTTAAAGACCTGTTTCAACAGGATAATAAAAAGCCATTGTATGCCTTTTTAATTGCACAAACATTTAATATTATTGTGACCTTAATTATTGCACTCTTGTTATTTCAGTAGACTTAGGAATACAATGATGGATAAGAAAGACCGATAATATATCGTCAATATCAACATTTCAAATAATAAAAAAGGATAACCAGATTTAGGTTATCCTTTTTTATTATTTCAGAATTTTCGTAACCTGATCAAATTCCTCCACAATGACAGGGGCAACAGGTTTGCTGAAAAACGAAACAATAACAATCGTTAAGAAACTCAAAATGAAACCAGGTATGATTTCATACACAGATTTGTAATCGTGAGGAATATACACCCATAAAAGTACAGTAGCACCACCCACCAACATTCCCAATAATCCTGCAGTGGCGGTTGTTTTTTTCCAAAGCAACGACAAGATGATAAGGGGACCAAAGGCAGCGCCAAAACCGGCCCAGGCATTTCCCACAAGATTTAATATGCTGTCTTTAGGGTTTAGGGAGAGCAGTAAGGCAATTATCGCTACAATAAGCACAGAAAGTCGACTTACAAGTAACATACGTTTAGGAGAAGCTGTTTTATTAAAAAAAGCTTTATAAATATCTTCTGTCATTGAGCTAGAGGTCACTAATAATTGAGAAGATATGGTACTCATGACAGCTGCTAAAATTGCGGATAAAAGAAAACCGCCAATTAAGGGATGAAATAATGCTCTCGAAAGATGGATAAAAATAGTTTCTGACAATTCCTTTGATTGATCAAATTGCAACATAGTAGCTTGATCAAACTTATATAAATAAGCTATTCCAAATAATCCCAAAAGTAATGCTCCACCAACAGTAAGAATCATCCAGCTAATGCCGATTCTTTTAGCTTTAGGGATATCTTTAACATCGCCAATAGCCATAAATCGCACTAAAATATGAGGTTGCCCAAAGTAACCTAATCCCCAAGCGAGTAAGGATACGATCGATACCGTGGTGGTACCCTTTAGTAAATCTAAATAATTAGCACCTTTATTATGTATGATATCCAATGTATTACCCAGTCCATCAAGTTGGAAAATCAGTACAATTGGAATGATGACAAGCGCGGTGACCATAATTGTTCCCTGCACAAAATCTGTTAAGCTAACAGCTAAAAATCCACCTAGGAAAGTATAAAGTACAACAACAAAAGTTGTAGCATACAATCCAGTATAGTAATCAATACCAAAAGCCGATTCAAACAATCTTCCACCCGAAACCATACCTGCAGAAGTATATAAAGTGAAAAACACTAAAATGAAAATTGAAGAGACAATTTTTAAGAGCTGGGTTTTATCTTTAAAACGATTCTCAAAAAATACAGGGAGTGTAATTGCATTTTGGGCAACTTCTGTATATACCCGAAGTCGAGGGGCTACAATAACATAATTGAAGTATGCGCCAATAGTCAGACCAATTGCAATCCATGCACTGGATAATCCTGAAAGATACATCGCACCGGGAAGTCCCATGAGTAACCAGCCGCTCATGTCTGCTGCACCTGCCGATAAAGCAGTCACAGCCGCGCCCATCTTGCGCCCACCGATCAAAAAATCATCGGAATTACTGTTTGACTTCCTCCAAGAGTAAATTCCAATTCCAATCATTAAGGCCATATATAAGCCAATAGCTATTAATTCATATTCATTCATAAGCATCTATTATTCTTTAAAATGTCATCAAATAATTGATAAAGACTATCAAGTTTTGATTGTACGAAGATACTACAATCAATTTGAAGCGATAGAATTTCAATAACTCGATATAAAAGTGAAACATAATATTAATCTTTTCTTGATTGTTTTATGGAATTATGTATCTTAAAGCATCAATTAAGCAAAGTAATATCCCGAGCATGACAGAAAAGGAATTATTAATACAATATCGAAGTACAGGAGATCTGGATCTTTTGGGTAAATTGTATGCTCCCTATATGTCATTGCTTTATGGTGTATGTTTTAAATATTTGCACGATGCCGAAAAGAGTCAGGATGCCGTCATGCAAATTTTTGAAGAATTGATTCGGAAATTGCGCATCCACGAGGTCGATAATTTTAAAAGCTGGCTTTACACATTTTCTAAAAATTTTTGCCTCATGCAGCTGAGGAAAGAAAAGGGAACGCAGTATGTTGATATTGATGAACAAGTTGCGGTTGGTCATGATTATTTAGATGAATCTGATCCCAAAGAATGGAGCGAAAGTCAATTTGAAAAATTAGAAATGTGCATGTTGACGCTAAAACCTGAACAGGAGCGTTGTATCAGGTTATTTTATTTAGAGCAAAAGTGTTATAAAGATATCGTAGCCCTTACCGGAATAGAAATGAATAAAGTGAAAAGCTATATTCAAAATGGCAAGCGAAATCTTAAAATTTGTATGGAGAGTAAGTAAAATGGAAAATAATTATCAATTATCCCGGATTCATAACTACATCAGTGGTCTGATGAATAAAGAGGAAATGTTTCAACTAGAGAAAGAAGCATTGGAAGATCCTTTTTTGCAGGATGCAATTGAAGGTTATCGTTTGCAAAAAGGAGTGGATGTACGACAATTGAGTTTGTTGCAACAGCGTTTAAACCGCCGTGTGGAGCAAACGATATCTACTCGTAATGCCCAGTTTTATACTTGGCAACGATTGGCAGTTGGATCAGCAGCAGCAGTCATTTTTGTCGTGCTTATCGCCTTTATTTATTTTAAGAATTTTAATACAAATAAAAGTAGAACGACAGAAGTCGAGCTGAGTTCCCCTGAAAATAAGATTGCGATTGAACCCCTCTTAACTGGTGGAGATGCCTCACCGATAGAAGGATGGAATGCATTTGAGCAATATCTGCAAAGAAATGTACAGGTGCGGGATTTAGGAGGTAAAATTATCCTGAATTTTGAAGTTGATAAAAATGGAAAATTAATAAATGTTAATTTTGAAGACGCACCCAATGAAGTTCTAAAAAAGGAGATATTAAGATTAATAGACAAGGGGCCCAAGTGGCATGGAAAAAAAGGTAAATTAATTATTAGCTTTCCTATAGAAAATCCTACCCAAGCTTTCAAGCCGACACATTGTTTTGGAATTGAAGAAAAAAGTAATTAAGAAAGACTATTTATTATTTTCCTGTATTGTATAATCCAAGGGGAGCATATTGCCAACTTTAGAATACCAGGCAAAAAAACCTTCCATTGACCATTGTATAGCAGGCGTATAGTTTCCTTGATAATTTATGACAATGGATGAATCGTCATCTATTTTTAAACGAGATGATTCATCATAAGCATTGTTAGAATTGAAATAATCGAGGTCTATTTTTTGGTTCCTATTTAAGATATGAATGTAATTTTGATGGTGAATTTCCTTTAATTGATTTCCCAAGCTTCCTTTTTCAAGATCAGATTCAGTTAACTGTTTTCCTAAGACGTCATAGAACTCAGGTTGCCGCATGATATTTTGATATTTAGTCACACTATCTTTGATGATTTCTGATTGCAGTATATAAAATGAGTTCCATTTACCTTCATATTTCGTATTGACCAGTGACGTTATTGTTTTTAGTTTTTCCTGGGCATCTTTTCTTTCTAGATTTTCTTTTTTAGTAAGCTCGCGGACTACATAACCATCCTCCTGCCATTTATGTTCATATAAACTTCGTATAAAGCGCATCATGGAAAGCTGGTAGGCCACTCTTCTTTGCTTCAATATACTCTTTGTAATCCGCTTATAATCTTTAAAATAGCTAAAACCTTCAAATTGAATTGTATTTTCAGAAAAGTTCGATCGAAAAGTAATGAGATCGTATGAGATCATATAACCCAGTTCTTTATTGTCTATTTGTATTGGCTCGTTCGCTATTACAGTTAATATTTTTGATGATTTATTATATCGGAATCGCAGTATATCTGGATTTAATATTTTCGTTTTTTGAGCAAACTTACTTGTTCCGATAAAGCTTTCCGTAAAATATTTACCCCACTTTGCCCACCCATCTTTTTCAAACGGGATAACACTAACTTCTTCTAGAGTAGTAATCTTACGTGTTAAATAAACCTTTACCTTTTCATAATTAGTAGTAGTAATTGTTTCAAATGCGGCCTCATATCCAATATTTGAAATGACCAGTTCTTGATTCTGAATAATTTTTTGGTGCAGTTGGAAACTACCATCCTTTGAAGTACTGGTTGCAGATGATGAATTATTGATATAAACAGTAGCTCCGTGAATAGGTTGCTTAGTTTCCCGATCCAATACAACACCTTTAATCACGCTTTGGGCGAAACTTGGAGAGAATGTATAGATTATGTATAATAAGAAGGATATGATTATTTTCATAGGCCAATTTTGGTTTAATTTACGAATATATCGTAGACTGTGAAAATAAATTTTTAAAAATTTGAGATTAAGAAGTTTAATAATAAGCTGCAATAAAAAAGGTCGACTGTTGGGTCGACCTTTTTTATTAATTAAAGAATATTTTTATTCCTCCCAACGGATTTTGTCCGCAATAGGAGATCGAATAGGTTCTCTAGCTTCTGTTTCATGGTGTCCTAAATAGAACAACCCAATGCACTTTTGATTCTCTTCTAAATTTAAGAAATTGCTTAAGTGATTGATTAATCCTGGAGTAGCCCAATAACCTCCCAATCCTAAAGAATGTGCCGCTAACCACATATTTTCAATCGCACAAGATGTTGCCGCCAGTTCTTCCCACTCAGGAACGTCACCAGTATAATTGACAATTAAAGCTATTGCAACTTTGGATTGCGTAGCCTTTTCACCCATAGTGATTTCTGTTTTTTCAAAGTATTTTTCTGGAGGAGTGACCGCTTTATAAATACGCGAAAGTTCAGTGCCTAGACGTAAAAGACCTTCGCCTTTGAAAATAGTAAAACGCCAAGGTTGCGTTCTTTTATGAGTAGGAGCAGCATTCGCCGCTTCTAAAATCGTTAAGATATCTTCTTTATTAACATCTTGATCCGTAAAATTAGCTTGAAAAACTGATCTTCGGCTCTGTATTGCTTTTAAAACTTCGTTAGATTGCATATATGTTATTTCCTTAAACGCGTTGAATATGTATGAAGTTAATGATTATTTTTCTTCCCAAAGAGATGCTACTTGCAAAATTGTTAAAACAGCTTTTTGCATATCTTGTTCAGATACCCATTCCTGTTTTCCATGGAAAGCGTGTCCACCAGCAAAAATATTAGGACAAGGTAATCCCATAAAAGATAAACGCGAACCATCAGTACCACCGCGAATACTTCTGCGTTCAGCCTTCATGCCAGCCCTTGTAATTGCTTCAATTCCAATTTCCATGATTTGAGGATATTGATCCAGAATTTCCTTCATGTTGCGGTACTGTTCCTTTACTTCGAACGTATAACTGCAGTTAGGGTATTGAGCGACTATAGATTTTGCAATAGCTTCAAGCTCAGATTCATGCTTTACTAAATTAGCTGTAAGGTGATCACGGATAATAAAATGGATTTCTGCTTTTTCCACTGTGCCCGAGATATTTGTCGGATGAACAAAACCATCTTTTTTATTTGTACTTTCTGGCGACAGGCGGTCCTGGGGTAAAGCCTCTATAATTGCACTAGCAATTTTGATAGCACTTTGCATTTTTCCTTTAGCAAATCCAGGATGAACGGAAACACCATGTATGGTTAATGTTGCACCATCTGCAGAAAAAGTTTCATCTTCTATCGTGCCCGCTTTTTCACCATCCATCGTGTATGCATAATCAGCAGCTAGGCGTTTAAGATCAGCTTTGTCAACCCCTCTTCCAATTTCTTCATCTGGCGTAAATAAGATTTTTATATCCCCATGCTTGATCTCAGGATGTTTCATTAATAATCGAGCTGCATCCATTATTTCTGCAATTCCCGCCTTATCATCGGCGCCCAATAGTGTTGTACCGCTCGCTGTAATAATATTATGACCGATTTGATTTGCCAGATCAGGATGTTCCGAATATTTGATGATAATACTGTTATCATCCGGTAATACCAGATCCTGACCTTGATAATCATGATGAACCAAAGGTTTAACATCTTTACCTGAGGAGTCAGGTGACGTGTCCATATGCGAACAGAAACAAATAGTAGGTACTTTTTTAGTACTATTGGAAGGGATAGTTGCATATACATAGCCATTTTCATCCATGGCTGCATCAGAAATTCCCAATGCCAGTAATTCCTCCACAAGAAGATTACCTAAATTTTTTTGCTTTTCTGTCGAAGGACAAGTAGGCGAACTTGCATCCGACTGTGTATCTATCTGTACATAACGTTGGAATCTTTCAGAAACTGAAAAATCACTGATGTTATTGATCTCGAACTTACTCATACTTTTTATATCATTAATGTGATTATGCCCTGCAAAATTACAAAAAATGTGAGCATTAGCGAATTTTGACTTTTATAGTTTATTATTTGTAAAACAATATTTTTTTTGTAAATTTAAAAAACTTAAAATTTGATTTCCAGTATGTTGCGTTTATTAAAAGCAATGTTTCTCCTTCTTTTTATCGCTCAGTTATTTTTACTTTTTAGTATGGATAATTCTATTAGACAATTGATCTATATTAGTCAATTTATATACCTTCTAATTCCGTTTTGGATTTTAATCAAGACAAAGAATCAACGAATCTTAAGAAAAGCATTTCAAATTTATCTGATTATTTGTGGGTTATATTATATGTTTTTCGCTTTAATACTAATGGGGAAACATGTGCAGATCACACCTTATTTTGGAGTAAATTTATTTGTGAAGTCTATCTTATTATTGATCGGACTTGCTACTATATACCAGTATAAAAATTGGTCCAGGCTATATTTTAGCCATATTAACAAAAGAAACGTAAAGGTGTAGACAGAATTAAAAATTCTGTCCAATACCTTATTTTTGATTATCAGCCCAGCCGAATACTTTTGATAGTAAATCCGTGTTTCGCGATCCACCAATATTTTCTCTGATCTTTAACTCTTGATCTGCTACTTTTACAAATAATCCATCGATAGCTTTTTGCGTAACGTAACCTGTTAAATTGGTTTCTACCTTTTTTGAAAATGGTAAATTGTTATAAGCAGTTGTTAATTGATTCCAGTAACCCGATACATTATTAGCCCCCATTGCCTTGTCTATAACAGGAGAAAATTTTGAAGTCAGTTCGGTCGAAGTATTTGTTTTAAAGAAAGTCGTTGCGGCATTTTGATTACCACTTAATAAAATATTGTAAGCATCTGTAATCGTCATTTTCGATAAAGAGTTGACAAAAACAGTCCCTGCTTCACTAACAGCTGTTTCCGCAGCTCTATTCATACTGCTGATAAACTGATCACACAAAGAACCCATACCTACTGCGCGAAGTGCTTTTTCTACTTTTTGAGCTTCAGCAGGCATTAAAATTTTGACTGCGGCATCTCCTAAAAATCCATCTTTTACAGAAAGAATATTAACACTGTTAGTCAATCCTTTAGCTAAAGCTTCTTTTATACCCGAAGTAGCTTCTTTCTTTGTAATATTTTTTACGACAGCCTGATTAGAGGGAACAACTTTACTCGTAGTAGTATCGCTATTTGTTTTATTTTGAGCAGATGTAGAATTTAAGATATCCTTTAACTTAGAAAGCCCTTTGGACTGAGCTTGAGATTGAGTTGCAAAGAATAATCCTGATGCAATAAGAGCGTATGATAAGATACTTTTCATGTCTTTTTTTTGTAAAACTACAAATTAGAACGCAAAAGGAATCTAAAGTTTAACGAAGAGTACGAATATTTACCGTATTTAGAAGGGTGAGTGGATACCCAAATGATCGTCTAACTCTTGATAAATCAAGGGAAAAGGTAGTTTAATTGCGCCGGTTTTAGACCGGCACAATATAATTCTGTTTTATAGCGATAAATCTACAATAACAGGAAAATGATCTGACGGAAATTTTCCCTGATACGTATCAGTCAATATTGCATAGTTACTTACTTTTGTTTTAGGAACAACAAAAATATGATCTATCCTTTCTTTCTGTTTAATACTTTTACCCCAGCCATTAAAAGAAGAGCTTGGTTCATAGATTCGAGGACTAACGGTATAACTATCGACCACAGTTTTGCTATTTGCTAAAGTAAAATATGCTTCATTATGTTCATCAACATTGAAATCACCTGTTAAGATTAAAGGAAGATTACCGGCTAATTCCTTTGCCTTAGTTAAGATCAATTTAGCACTTTCTTTTCTCGCTTCAACACCAACATGGTCAAAGTGCGTATTCATAAAAATAAATGATTTTCCACTTTTTTTATCCTTTAAAACTGCCCATGTGCAGATTCGTGGCAGTGCAGCATCCCAGCCTTTATTGGGTTGTTTTGTATCTGTCGCAGACAACCAGAAAGTTCCGCTTTTAATAGCGTCAAAACGGTTCTTGTTATAAAAAATTGAAGAATGTTCTCCTTTTTCTGCACCATCGTCTCGACCAACACCTATCGATTTAAAATCAGGAAGACGTTCTTGAAGATCTTTCACTTGGTCAATAAATCCTTCCTGTATACCGAAAATTTCGAAATTATGGAATTTAATCAAATTGGCTACAGCATCTCTGCGTTCATTCCACATATTACCAATATCATGATCATTTTTCTGTCTTATATTGTAGGTGGCCACTCGCATTTGCTGTGCAAGAGCACTTCCTAAACCCACAAGTAAAATAGAGAAAGCAAGAATAATTTTTTTCATTAACTTATTTTTTTATAAATGTGTTGTTCATATCTATGAACTGCTATACAAGGTTAATTATTTTTTGAGTAAAGTCTTTAAAAGCTCAGGTTCATTCGTTGTAATGTAATCAATCTTTTGACTGATCAGAGATTTCATATCATCTTCTTTATTAACTGTCCAAGCATTTGTCGTCAGCTTTAATGCTTTTGATTCTTGTAACCAGGTTGGGTTTTTCGTGAAAACACTAAGATGATAATCAATACCCGTTAAACCATCTTTTTTAATTTGATCAGGAGCAATATCGCCATTTAAATAGGCGACCTTAGCTTTAGGATCAAGTTCATGGATCTTTTTACAAGCATCATAACTGAAAGCAATATATTCAGTTACTTTTTCAGCTTTTAATTCTTTTACTAAAGCGACAGCTTTTTCAGCAGCCTCCAAGGTACGTTCAAGTCCTAGTTTATTAGTCTTCAATTCAAGAATTAATTTTAAACCTTTAAGCTTTAACCCTGCTTTGATATATTCCTCTAAAGTAGGAATTTTCTCACCATTTGGATGGCTTTTAGCCAATAACTCCTGGTAAGTAGCGGTCGCAATATCTATTCCGTAAAAATCATTATCATGATTGACAACAAGTACATTATCCTTTGTAAGATGTACATCATATTCCGAACCCCAAAGATTTAAATCCTTAGCGGCTTTTAACGAAGCAATTGAATTTTCCGGAACTTTCGTGTTTTTAAAAGCTCCACGGTGAGCAATGATTTTGGTTTGAGCATTTAATTCAGTGATTCCCATAACGGCCATAGTGGCAAGGATTACAAAAACTGTTTTTTTCATCGGATATAAATATAAAGTAGTATTCATGTTTTCTGGTATAGACGAATACTTTGTTTTACTTAGGAGTCTACGAGCTCTTTTTGTTTTAAATATAAAAAATAAGCGATCACAACCTGTTCGCATAGATTGCAATTTATTACGGGCTTAGTTTTACAGACTAAATTTAAACAAAAAAAATGGTACCTCGATAATTATCGAAAGTACCATTTTTGTGTAATTTCCGAGTTAAGGAAATATTAAGTTTTATTATTGTTATCGTTTACCTTCCCACTCAGCATAAAATTCATCTAAAAAAGAAAGCATAAATTCATGTCTTTTTTCAGCGATAGCTTGAGCTGCTTTGGTATTCATTTTATCTTTAAGCAATAAAAGCTTTTCGTGAAAATGATTAATTGTCGGTGCTTCAGAATGTTTGTAGCTTTCCTTGTCCTGATATTCTTGAACAGGGACATTCGGATTATACATTTCTCTGTTTTTATGACCGCCATAGTTGAATGCTCGAGCAACACCAATTGCACCTATTGCATCCAAACGATCAGCATCCTGAACAATCTCAAGTTCCTTAGAATGAAAAACGATTTCGCCAAGACTTGCCTTAAAAGACATGTTTAAAATAATTTTTTCAACATGTTCAATTACGTCTTTATCAACGCCTATAGAGGTTAAAAATTCACCAGCAACACGAGGGCCTATCGTTTCATCTCCATCGTGAAATTTGCTATCAGCAATATCATGTAATAAAGCGGCTAGTTCGCAAGTTTGGTAATCCGCCTCTTCCGTTTGAAGAATTAATTTTGTGTTGTTCCATACACGTTGGATATGAGACCAATCATGACCAGATTCAGCAAATTTTAATCTGTCCTGTACAAATGCAACCGTACTTTCAATAATCTTATTCATAAATTACTTTTGGTTTTTCGCGAGTTCCCTCGTATAATTCGTATTCTAATAAACGACAATCTAATTTACCGTTATAAAATTCAACTTTTCTAGAAGCCCGTAAGCCTATCTTTTTGGCAAGATCCGGATTTCCAGTAAAAATGTAACCTTTATAACCCTTGCAGTTTTGTTTTAGAAAGTCACCTACACGTTTATATGTTAATTCCAATTGACTATGATTACCAAGGCGTTCACCATATTCCGGGTTAAATATAGCAATTCCTTTTTCTTCTTGTGGTACAGTTGTGTCAGCAAAATCACAAACTTGAAAATCAATAAGCTGATCTACACCAGCAGTCTTGGCATTCATGATTGCAATATCTACCGCCTGTTGCGAAAGATCTGAAGCAATTATCTTCGGATTTGCTTTCTTATTGACCTGTTCTTTAAGATTTCTTCTTTCTTGAAAAAAGACTTCTTCATCGTAACCAATGAAATGCATAAACGAATAGTTCATGCGGTAAAGGCCAGGACGACGGTTGGTCGCGATCAATGCTGCTTCAATAGCTAAAGTACCAGAACCGCACATTGGGTTGACAAAAGATGATAGACCATCCCATTTCGTTGCAAGAATAGTACCAGCAGCAAGCGCTTCTAACATTGGTGCCTTTCCAGGGTGTTTACGATAACCGTGTTTTGCTAGCGTCTCACCGGAAGAATCGATAAAAACTTCTGCGCGGTCATCTTTCCAATACAGATGTATAACAGCTTTGTTTGCATCAGAACCCGAATTTGGGCGAATGTCCTTTTTTTCTTTGATACGATCAACTATGGCATCCTTAACTTTCAAATTCGCAAATAAAGGTGTCGTGATTGTTTCGTTATCGACATTTGAAGTCACAGAAAAATAGCCGTCAAAAGCAATAAGCTCTTCCCATGCGATGTCTTTCAGTTCATCGTATAGTTCCTGAGGGTTGGACGCTTTAAATTCTTTTATCGAATAAAGAATCTGAGAAGCAGTGCGCAAATTCAAATTTAACTTAATCGTTTCATTCAAAGTGTTAAATAATTCTACACCAGTAGAGAAAGAACGTTTGATCTCGAAGCCAAGTTCTTCGACTTCTTGTTGCAAATAAGGAGAAAGTCGCTTATTGCAAGTGATGATGATTTTATTGGGGGTGTTGAAAACTTCCATAATATTTGTACAAAGTTAGTTAATCTCTTACTCAAAAAATGCTTATTTTTACGGTTTAATATTTTTGATTATGGAAATTAGAGGAAAAGTACACGAAATAGGTGCTACGCAACAAGTAACAGAGTCATTTAAGAAGCGTGATATAATCGTGGCTTACGCTGAAAATCCGCAGTTTGTTGAATATATTCGCTTTGAAGCTACTCAAGACAGAACATCAATTTTTGATGGTTTGACTGTAGGTGAAGAAATTGAAGTTTCTTTCAATTTACGTGGTCGTCCTTGGACAAATAAAGAAGGTGTAACAACATACTTCAATTCATTAGTTGCTTGGAGAGTTACTAAATTAGCAAATACTGCTGCCTCAGCTCCTGCTCCAGGTTATGCTGAAATGCCAGCTCCAGTTGATTTATCAGGATCAAATGACGACGACGATTTACCTTTCTAGTCTTACGCGAATCTCAAATATAAAAAAGCTTCAATTAGCCCTGCGCTTATTGAAGCTTTTTTATTAACCAGAAATGTATTTGCCAAAAGGAATTTTACGAATACCGTATATAAGCATAATACTGATGGCAAGTGTAACAAAAGTTGCTAAAGGAATCTTTAAAAATGTGCCCACGGGTAATATCGGATGTACATAATTTAAAATCAGGATATGGCAGAGATATATTCCAAAACTATATTGATCGATCCATAATGCCCACTGGGGAAGTTTTAGATCACGCGATATTTTTTTGATGAATATAAATATACCGGTAGCAATCAGGACTGTATTCGGTGACAAATAACCGTATAAAAGTGGACGAAATTCATGTGCGCTTAAACTCATTTCATAAGTAAAATAAGCTGTTCCCAATGCAGCCATGATAAATAAAAACAAACACCACCATTTTATCTCCCTAAAATCTTTCACCTTCAAATAATAGCCTAAGATCAAGTACCCTGTATAACTCGAAAAAAATGTAAGATCGAATTTTGGTAGATAGGTTGAAAAGTTTTTGTTGAATATAAACAGCGTTATAAACCATAAAACTAAAAAAATCTCCAGTTCTCTCATAGATGAATGCTTTACGATCTTTTGAAGAAAAGGAATAGCAAGGTATAGACCCATGATCATATAGAGATACCAAAGATGTGCGTTCGCACCGTTTTTGAGTCTATAGACCAATGTAGAGATCAATTGGTCTATATTTAATTCCAGCACATTCGTGTTATAAAAAAAGTAAATAATAGTCCAAAAAAGAAAGGGATAAAAAATCTTAAGGAGTCTTTTTTTATAAAACTGTCCTGTATGTTCTTCTTTCGTCAGCAGGAGAGCCCCAGAAAGCATCACAAATATGGGGACAGA
Source organism: Sphingobacterium sp. JUb20 (assembly GCF_004342035.1). NCBI lineage: Bacteria > Pseudomonadati > Bacteroidota > Sphingobacteriia > Sphingobacteriales > Sphingobacteriaceae > Sphingobacterium > Sphingobacterium sp. JUb20. The sequence goes on from NZ_SLYV01000002.1 coordinate 404,829, forward strand.
GAATCGAGTGAAACTATTTATCAGATTTGCATATTTCCAGTCAAACCCAGCTATATCAGTACTATTTAAGTAACCAGAAGATGCGTGTATCGCGATAACTGCAATGGTAGCAATAATTCGAAGGACACTGATATAGCTAAGTTTTTCGGTCATATTATCTGTTAATCTGCACTTGGGATTCTGTTCTTTTGTACAAATTGAACCAAGAATACACAAGCAAGTAAAGCGCCTATAGTGGCCATACCAACACCTACTAAAGAAGGAGTATTATACATTAAGCCATATGTAATGGGTATACCTCCTAAATAAGCTCCTAAAGTATTACCCAAGTTGAATGCTGCCTGACCACCCGCTGCAGCCAAAGTTTCAGCACCTTTAGCAGTCCGGATCAACATCATCTGTGTAGGTGGACCTATTGTAAAAGAAACCAAACCCGTAATAAAGGCCATAATGTATGCTGACCATTGAAATGGTGAAACAAAATAAACAAAGACTAAACATATCGCCATAGCACTAAAACTAGCAATGGCCGCTTTTGTCGGAGAGATGGTATCAGCCATTTTTCCACCCAATAAATTTCCAAAAAACATACCTATACCGATTAAAATCATAATAATAGGCACACGATTAGGGTCAAGTCCAGATACATTTGTAACCAATGGAGCAATATAGCTGATCCAGGCAAAAAGACCTCCAGTTCCGATTGCAATAATTGCCATCAGTAGCCATGCTTCTTGCTTTTTGAAAAAACTTACCTGTGCTATAATATTGTTTTGTTTAGAAGATTCAATTTTTGGTAACCAAAGATAAATCATTAAAAATGTTAGGAGGCCTAGTACACTGATGACACCATAGGTAATGCGCCAAGAGTAATGATGTCCGATATATGTTCCTAAAGGCACACCTGCTAAATTAGCAATCGTCATACCTGTAAACATAATCGATATTGCCTGCGCCTCTTTACCTTTAGGAGCTAATCTAGCTGCAACAACAGAACCTACACCAAAGAAAGCTCCATGTGGCAAACCGGACATAAATCTTGAAAGTTGCATGGTAAAATGGGTAGGAGATATAGCAAATAATCCATTAAAAATGAAAAATAGAACCATTAAAAAAAGTAAAACGTTTTTAGGAGGGTATTTTCCAGATAATAGTACTAATGTAGGGGCACCAACAACAACACCGATAGCATAAAGTGCTATTAAATGGGCAGCTGTTGGAATATCGATATTTAAGTCTTTTGCGATGTCTGGTAAGATTCCCATCATAGAAAATTCTGTCATTCCTATAGCGAGACCTCCAAATGCCAATGCAATAATTCCTTTATTCATATTTTTTTGCTCAGATAGTGACGAGCGTGTCGTTAATGATAGAAAAAGCCATTTAAAAAATTAAATGGCTACACGTTTATTCTTTTTTATTGCCAGCGTTTCTGCGGGACACAAATTACATCCTTTGTTTTACGTAATATGATAGGGCGCTGATCATATTTATTTTCTAATACTAGAGAATCTTTAGAGTGGAAAGCAACTTTAAACCTTGGTAAATATTGACCTTGGCGATAGCACCCAGATACTTTTTGTTTGCCATTTTCTTTGACGTATATACCATCGACAATGACACTGTCACCACGTACAACATAAATACCTTTAGCATATTCGATCCAAGACCCATTATTATAACAGCTATCTGATATCTGCTTTGTTTTAGCATGGACATACATGCGTGCATAAATGGAGTCACAGGTAAAACGGAAATGTGTGAGCGTATATTGTAACATTTGATCTTGGTCGGCAATACTGTCTTGTTTCCATTCCCCTTGCAAATAACCAGCACCCTCAGATTGCATTTCCGAATTGAATTTGCAACTTCCAAATAGCAAAAGCATACCCATTGCTAAAAATAGGTATGCTTTGATATTTTTTAATTTATTTAAAAATGGAATCATAGCCTTATTTTAAGCTACCTACCATTTCTTCAGGTTTTACCCACTCGTCAAATTCTGCAGCAGTTACATATCCTAATGCAATAGCCGTTTCTTTTAATGTCGAGTTATTTTTATGTGCTGTCTGTGCAATTTCTGCCGATTTGTAGTAGCCTATTTTAGTATTCAAAGCCGTTACCAACATCAAAGAGTTATCAACTAATTCTTTAATACGAGCATAATTTGGTTCAATACCACTTGCACAGTGCTCTTCAAATGATACACAAGCATCTCCGATTAATCGAGCTGATTGTAAAAAGTTAGACGCCATTAAAGGTTTGAATACATTCAATTCATAGTGACCTTGAGTACCACCGATAGTAATAGCTACATCATTACCCATTACCTGAGCAGCAACCATTGTTAAAGCCTCACATTGAGTAGGGTTAACTTTTCCAGGCATGATCGAAGAACCAGGTTCATTTTCAGGAATAATAATTTCACCAATACCAGAGCGAGGACCAGAAGCCAACATGCGGATATCGTTAGCAATTTTATTTAACGAAACTGCTAATTGTTTTAATGATCCGTGTGATTCAACAATGGCATCATGCGCAGCTAAAGCTTCGAATTTATTCTCAGCAGTAATGAAAGGATGACCAGTAAATTCAGCGATATATTTTGCTACCAGAACATCATATCCAGCAGGTGTATTTAATCCCGTACCAACTGCAGTACCACCTAATGCTACTTCTGCCAAATGCGCTAAAGTATTTTTAACAGCTTTGATACCATAATTCAACTGTGCTACATAGCCTGATAATTCTTGACCCAATGTTAAAGGAGTTGCATCCATTAAGTGAGTACGGCCAATTTTAACAACATTCATGAATTCAGCAGATTTTTTTGCTAATGTATCACGTAGTTTTTCAACACCAGGAATTGTTACTTCAACAACTGCTTTATAGGCCGCTATGTGCATTCCAGTAGGGTAGGTGTCATTAGAAGATTGTGATTTGTTCACATCATCATTCGCTTTTAACACAGGCTCACCTTCTCCAATTTTGAAACCAGCTAATACCTGAGCACGGTTTGCAATTACTTCATTTAAATTCATGTTAGATTGAGTTCCCGAACCTGTTTGCCAGATTACCAATGGAAATTGATCGTCCAATTTACCAGCTAAGATCTCATCACAAACTGCAGCAATAGCATCACGTTTCTCAATAGGTAATACACCTAATTCAGCATTTGCATAAGCAGCAGCTTTTTTCAAGTAAGCAAAACCTTCGATAATTTCATGTGGCATAGATGCAGCAGGACCAATTTTGAAATTATTGCGTGAACGTTCTGTTTGAGCACCCCAGTATTTATCTGCAGGTACTTGAACTTCACCCATGGTATCTTTTTCTATTCTAAATGACATAGCGTTTGATTTTTTTAATATAACAAAGTTAAGTAAAAATATAGAGAACAGGCATTCAAACACTTCATCTTAGTAAAATTTGAATGTCATAGTATCTTCAAATGTTGTTAACCATTCAGTCGTTTGGTTAATTGTTCATTGATATGATGGAAAACTTGAATTGGTTTTAAGGTACGCCAAGAAAGATCATTGAGGTTTCCTCCAAAATTGATATAATAATCAATATTATTTTGCATAAATTCTGTGATGACATGTGTCCTAAAATTAACAGCAGCTATCCAACCATCATCAATATCTTGAAACCATTCTTCATAATAAGTATCATCTGAAGCATGAAAATTAAGAATATTTTCACCAATTAATATAAAATGATTAATACCCGAAGCGATCATCAGATCAATCACTTCACGCTTCAGGATCATAATGTCATTATCAATGGCATCATTCCATTCCCCGATCAGTTCGATGATGCAAAATTGCTTGTCATAGTCTACAAATAGGACTTTCAAATATAAAGTATGTGAACCAAAGTCGTCCCACTGGGGGTGTAAAAGGAAATTATAAATCTGTTTATTGTATTCAAATTCATTATATATCGTTCCGTAAAAAGGAGACTGTTCATCTTCCGATGCGATATAATCATGTCTCCAATTGTAAAAAGGTTCAATTTCGTGCATTTTGGCAGATTATTTGATTGTTACAAACACAAAGTTGAGAAAACTTTCACATATTAACCACTTTTAACGACTTTTGTTTTAATCCAAAAATCAACTCATATATTGTGGTTTTAATGGATAAAACTTAGTATTTTTGAAGCATCTTTTCATATGCAAGGAAGTATAAAACGGAATATTTTTGTGGCAGCAACATACGCAGGGGTTTTACTCGTGGGGCTATTGCTTGGGCAAAAATATGCCGATGAACAAGGTAATAAACAATCAACTTCTATTCTAGCAGGGGGACTGACCGGTAATTCTGAAAAAGTTCAATATCTGGTTAATTTAATATCGGACAATTACGTTGATAAAGTAAGTTTAGATACGATTCAGGATGAAGCCATTCAGCATATCATTACCCGATTAGATCCTTTTTCAACCTATTTAAAACCCAATGAACGTTTAGCACAAGCAGAGGCTCTGGAAGGAACTTTTGATGGTATTGGTGTTGAGTACTTTAATCTTAACGATACCTTGCTTGTTGTCGGAATGATCTCAGCCGGTCCTGCAGAAAAGTCTGGAATGAAGATTGGAGATCGATTGGTCAAAATTGCGAATCGAAATATAGCTGGCGTACGTGTGACAGAAAATGAAGTAGACAAGTTGATTCGAGGTAAAAAAGGATCTACAGTAGACATCATTGTGAAACGAAATAACGAAATTTTGACAACTCCGCTCAAAGTTGTTCGCGATCAAGTATCTGTGAGTACATTGGATGCATCCTATATGATAGCTCCTAAAGTAGCTTACGTAAAAATAAGACGCTTTGGGCATCAGACTTCTGAAGATTTTAAAATCAAATTGCGCGATCTTCGAAAAAGTGGAGCGCAAGATTTAATTTTAGATTTGAGAGGCAATGGCGGCGGTTATGTACATACAGCTATTGAAATAGCCAGTATGTTTTTTAAAGATAAGCGTTTACTGATGTATACTGAAGGAGCCAATGAATTGCGAAGGGATTATTTCTCAAAAGAAGCAGGTGATTTTAGTGAAGGTCGCATCGTAATACTTATTAATGAAGATTCAGCTTCCGCAAGCGAGATCGTGACAGGTGCGCTACAGGATTTAGATAGAGGTACAGTAGTCGGTCGTCGTTCCTATGGCAAAGGATTAGTTCAAGAACAATTTGACTTTGCCGATGGCTCTGCCGTTAACCTGACAGTAGCACGTTATTACACCCCTTTGGGCAGATGTATTCAGCGCAAATATACGCGCGCAAATTACGATCAGTCTAAGTATATGACCACATTTGACCTATGGACGTTGGATACCGAATTTAATCCGCATGATTTATATACCACCAGTAAGGGGAAAATGCTATTTGGGGGAGGTGGAATTCAGCCCGACGTTCTCATTCCAATAGATTCCAATGAAATCAGTGCTAAATATAGAGAGATATATCATTCCAATAGTATACAAGAATTTGTTTATGATAGGTTTACAAAAAAATTGCCAGCTTATTCCATAGAAAATTTCTTGAGTGGTTACAATTTGCCTGACTCCGAGTTTAATGATTTCATTTCCTTTTTATTAAAAAAAGGAATAGCTGTGAACAAACTTGAAGCAGATCGTCTGCATCAAATTATTCAGTCAGATATTGAGGCACTAGTAGGACGTTATTATTTTGGTAGAGAAGCTTACTTTAAGATAAAAAATAGAAAAGATCATTTTGTTGCAGGAGCATTTCGTGCATTGGGAATTCAGATGCACTAAAGGTGCTTCAATTTCAAATCGCTCCAGATAGGGTAGTGGTCTGATAATTTTCTTTTAACCACATGATAATTTAAGATATCAAAATTGGAACTGGCAAAAATATAATCAATTTGAAAGATCGGCAATAATTCATAATGCGTCACTCCCCAACCCGATCCTTTTTCTTTAAATGCATTGTGGAGCCCCTTACTCACCCGATTTACTGAATAGCTCATAGGAGTATCATTAAAGTCACCCATTACGATAAAAGGGAAAGGACAAGCGTCCATATGTTTTTTTAAAGAACTCGCCTGTTCACTTCTAAATTCAAAAGCATTTTTAAGTTTTCGTCCAATGCGACGTGTAGCGGCATTATCAGTCTCCTTTTTGGATGATGGATTTTGAAAAAATTCCTTTTCATCATTTTGAAGAGCAAAAGATCTGAGATGAACATTGTAGACGCGGATAGTACTATCATTTTTTTCAATATCTGCGTACGAAATGCGGTTGATACCATAGTCATTATCTAAGATATTACCAGAATTTATAATCGGATATTTGGAGAATATGGTCATTCCATAAGCCTCATAATCATTTTTGGCACTTTCTGCAAAATAATGATAGTCATAGCCTAGTTTGCTCTTAAACTCATTAGAGATGACATATTTCCCTTTTATTTTACTGTAATATTCTTGGAAACAGACAATGTCAGGTTTAATACTGTCCAATATCTTTATCGCATCATTTTTGAAGTTTTTCTTTGAGTCGTTGATATCTTTAAAAAGATGGGCATTGAAGCTAAGTACGCGGATCTGATCAGATGCTTTTTGAGTTATTGGAGAGCTCGAACGTAAATTCCAATGTTTTGTTAGCAGTGGCCAGCCAAGTAAGATCGTTGCTAAAGAAAATACAATCATTTTAGGTTTTCTTAACAACCAATAAGCGATAAAACCAATATTGACAAGTAATATCGGTAAATAACCTAAACCAAAAAATGCAATAGGCCAAACTGTCTTAGGATTGATGAAAGAAGCAGAATAGCTAATCAATAAAGCAACAATAGCAAGAATGTTAAAAATGAAAACGGTCCTGCTTAAATAGCCCAATTTTTTTTTTAACAATACACGCTTAACCATCGATCTTATTATTATTGCTTGCTTTGAAAAGAATTTCTTTTTCGTGTGAACTTAGACTATCATAGCCTGTTAAGGATATCTTATCCAAAATTTGATCGATCTGATCCTGATTGGGCAAATCATAACGATGATGCTTTGATTGTTGTGCACCATTCCCAACGACAACTTTCATTTTTGCGGATCTTTTCTGTTTTCTTTTAAATACTTTAGACCAGTCCATGCCCGATTGCAGTGCATAAATAAATCCCATTCCAAAGAGAATGGAACAAAAATAACTGATGGCCGCAGGTCTATTCGTAAGAATAAAGAACAAAAACTGGATTGCAAAATAAATGATAGCGATAGTCTTTAATTTAACATTCCCAAACAGCAATAGTCTAAGTTCATATTTTGGAACTAAGGTAGCTGTAGCAGCTAAAATTGCAGCTAATCCAAATGCTCCAGTGCTCAATGGAGGATTAATCGTATTGGAGAAAAGAGCAAGGTGTGAGAAGACTAAAAAGATCAGTCCCGACATGATAGCGGAGACAATGTAAATGAAAAGAAACTGTTTCCTATTTAAAAAATTAAAGAAAATAGTACCTAACCAATATAGCCATAAACAATCAAAAGCAACGTTGAAAAGGCCTGTATATAGAAAGTTATACGTAATTAGAGACCACGGTTGCTGGATGAATGCCTGAAAATTTGTTGGTAAACTTAGTTTATCTACGCTCCATTGAAAAAGAGGGAAAGAAATAATCTTCAGCTCAAAAAGGAGATCAAAAAAATAAATCAGAATAAATAGGAAAACCTGTCCACCAATAATAAATGGAATGGGAGAGCCTGAACCGAAGGTTGTCCTGATAAAGTTTTTGAACGAGTTTTCCCTCATCTTATAAAGTTAATTAATATAATCCTTTTTTTATACCCCAAACCTTTAATAGTATATAACCAAATAAAGCTCCACCGACATGAGCTAAGTGTGCAACAGAATCGCCCGGTCTAGATATACTCATATAAATTTCGAGAAGAATAAATCCCCCTATCATGTATTTGGCTTTAACGGGTACTGGTATAAATAAGAATTGCAATGGTAAGTTCGGAAATAGATAAGCAAATGATAAAAGTATTCCGTAAACAGCACCTGAAGCACCTAACATTCTAGTCGTGTATATTTCTTTAACAAGGTTTGGATTGCTAGAAGCTAAATTAGAAAGATCTAAACTATGATGCAGAGGAAAAAATGAACCCGTAGCATTGTACAGTTCAATGCCCTGCACACCCGATTGTAATAACCAAGCACCCAAACCCGAAAGTAAATATAAATTTAGAAAACGTTTAGGTCCTAAAACCTGTTCAATAAGGGAGCCAAACATCACAAGTGAAAACATATTAAAAAAGATATGTGATAGATCCGCATGCATAAACATATGGGTGATGACCTGCCAAATTTTGAAAAAGGGTGAATCTGGATAAAATACTGGAAGATAATTGTACGCCATTGGACTTAGATTAGAACCAATAAAAAATACAATATTGACTATTAATAAGTTCTTGACAACAGGTGTTAATTGTGGAAACATAATTTTTATTTTCTAATTTTTACTAAACTTTTCTAATAGTTCCTGTAAGGTAATGGTAATAACGATTGGTTTCCCAAAAATAGAGATATTTGGAGACTCACAAGCGAAAAGCTGATCAATAAGTTCTGATATCGCATTATTATCCAGAAAAGTACCTGGTTTTATTGCCGCATTGCGCGCTAAGCTTTTTGCTAAATTCTCACGTTTCTCAATTTTGAAATCATTAAGATTGTTCTTATAATCTTCTAAGATCTGTTCAATAATTTTACGTTCGTCAATTCCGGTACCTAAATCTGCAGGTATTCCGTCAATGATATAGCTGTTTTTTCCAAATGAACGAATTTGAAACCCTAAACTTTGAATATCTTCCAATAAATCTTGCATCAATTCATTATCTGAAGGATTTAAATCAATACTTTGAGGAAACAGACTCTGTTGACTCAAACCTTTATGTTGATCAAGCTGTGATTTGAACTGTTCAAATAAGATGCGTTCATGAGCAGCTTGTTGATCGATCAGCATCACACCAGAATGAATTTGTGAAACAATGAATCGATTATGGATCTGAAAAAATTGTTTCGTTGTCGCTTGACTTTTTATACCTTGTATCTGATGAATTGGACGGTCTTGTTGTTCGTGCTCTAAAGGCAGTTGCATCGATTCATCCTGTTCAGTAATTTGATATAAAGTATCCCAATTTTGAGGAATGGCCGTTTTCTTTTCAAAACCTGCGAGATAATTATCTGATCGCGAAAATGTCGTCTTTGTAATCTGATCAGGTTCAAACGGATTAAAATCAGGATTAAAATTCACCGTAGGTACAATGATCTCGTCCAAAGGTTTTGGCGTGATCATGTTTGAGAAACCTGTTTCTTGTTCAAAATCCAAAGAAGGCGCGATATTATATCGTCCCAAAGACCTTTTAACAGCAGATCGGATGATCGCGTAAATTGCCTTTTCATCTTCGTATTTAATTTCCGTTTTCGTTGGGTGTACATTGATATCAATCTTTGAAGGATCGATGTCAATGAAAAGTACATATAAAGGAAATGTTTCTGCTGGCAGAATTTCTTCAAAAGCATTCATCACAGCATGATTCAAGTAATGGTCTCTGATAAATCGCTTATTAACAAAGAAGAATTGTTCCCCTCTTGTTTTTTTAGCAAACTGAGGCTTTCCTACAAAACCATTTACTTTTATGATCGTGGTATCCTCTTCTACAGGTACTAATCGCTGATTATACGTGTTGCCAAATAGATGAACAATACGTTGTTTCAATGTTTCCGCAGGTAAATGAAACATTTCATTACCATCACTATGTAACGTCAAAAAGATTTCAGGATTAGCTAATGCTATCCGTTGGAACTCTTCAATAATATGACGCATCTCGACCGAATTGCTTTTTAAAAAGTTTCGGCGTGCAGGTATATTGTAAAATAGATTTTTAATGGAAATATTGGTGCCAGCAGCGACAGCTTCTGGTGCTTGATTGATGATTTTAGAGCCCTCTATCTCTACGACAGTACCCAATTCATCCTCAAAACGACGTGTTTTTAATGTCACATGTGCAATGGCAGCGATGGAAGCCATTGCTTCACCTCGAAATCCCATTGTACGAATGGCAAACAAATCTTCTGCTTTACGAATTTTGGAAGTAGCATGTCGTTCAAAACAAAGACGTGCATCCGTCACGCTCATTCCACAACCATTATCAATCACTTGAATTAATGATTTTCCAGCATCTTTGATGATCAATTGTATCTTGTCAGCCCCAGCATCAATAGCATTTTCAATCAATTCTTTGATCGCCGCGGCAGGTCTTTGTACGACTTCACCCGCTGCAATTTGATTGGCAACATTATCTGGTAATAATTGAATAATATCCGACATATGACGCGAAGTTACGAAATTAATGAGGAATGCTTTTAATTCCGTTAGAAAGTTGTCGTATAAATTACATTACTTATTAACTTTCATGAGTTAGATTTGATACGTAATACTTACGTATCAAATCTAACTGTTCGTTATTGCATTTCCAGTTTAAGGAATCGAGCCGTTTCGCTCTTTTTATTTTTGATTAACTCTTCAGGCACACCTGCAAATAAGACATTACCGCCTTCTTTACCACCTTCAGGACCAATGTCAATCACCCAATCAGCACATTTAATAACATCGAGATTATGTTCGATGATTAAGATCGTGTTACCACGGTCAACTAATCGGTTGATTACGCCCATCAATACATTAACATCCTCAAAATGCAAACCCGTTGTCGGTTCATCTAAGATATAAAATGTATTTCCGGTGTCTTTCTTGGAAAGCTCTGTCGCCAATTTAATCCGTTGTGCTTCCCCGCCCGATAATGTTGTTGAAGACTGTCCCAATGTAATATAACCCAAGCCAACATCCTGTAATGTTTTAATCTTACGATAGATGGAAGGAATATTTTCAAAGAAAATGACTGCCTCATCAACACTCATATCCAGGATATCTGAGATGGATTTACTTCTGAAGCGAACCTCCAAAGTTTCTCTGTTATAACGTTTTCCATGACATGTTTCACAAGGAACCTGGACATCAGGAAGGAAATTCATTTCCACAACCTTCATTCCACCACCTTGACAAGTTTCACAACGACCGCCTTTCACATTAAATGAAAAACGTCCCGGTTTATAACCCCTTATTTTCGCTTCAGGAAGTTGGACAAATAAAGTTCTGATATCTGAAAATACACCCGTATAAGTAGAAGGGTTTGATCTTGGCGTACGACCGATCGGACTTTGGTCTATTTCAATGACCTTATCGACATGCTCCAGACCTTCGATACTTTTGTAAGGAAGTGGAATACCTTTTGCACGGAAAAAATGTTTATTTAGAATCGGATATACCGTACCGGTAATCAAACTTGATTTACCAGAACCCGAAACACCCGAGACAAGAATTAATTTTCCAAGTGGAAAATCAACAGAAACATTTTTTAAGTTATTTCCTGTTGCACCTTTTAAAGATAATGTTTTTCCGTTTCCAGCTCTTCGTTCTGAAGGAATAGCAACCTCTTTTTTCCCATTTAAATAAGCTGCAGTTAGTGATTTTGATTTCAGGATATCTTTCGGTTTTCCTTCAGCAACCACTTGACCACCATTGACACCCGCGGCAGGTCCCATATCAATAACATAGTCTGCATTTAAGATCATGTCTTTATCATGTTCAACAACCAGCACTGAATTGCCGATATCACGTAAATTTTTTAAAGAATTGATCAGACGCTCATTATCTCTCTGATGGAGACCGATGCTCGGCTCATCCAAGATGTATAGAACATTGACAAGTTGGGAACCTATTTGTGTCGCAAGTCGTATACGTTGCGCTTCACCACCAGATAGCGATTTAGAAGAACGATCTATAGTCAGGTAATTTAAGCCTACATCCAGTAGGAAACCTAAACGCGATTGTATTTCTTTTAATATTTCGGTAGCAATGATCTGTTGACGTTCATCTAAAGAAGCGTTTACATTTGAGAACCATTCATATAGCGATTTAATATCCATATGTGCCAGTTCATAAATGTTTTTACCGGCAAATTTAAAATGTAGTGATTCCTTTTTAAGCCTTGCACCTTCACAAGTTGGACATACAATCTTTGATCTGAAATCATCTAAAGAAGACATATCATCACTAGATTTACCAGACTGCTCCTCTAGCATTTTGAAAATACCAGAAAACTCAATGCGGTAATCACGTACATCGTAACTGCCGTAGGAAACAGCAACTGAAATAGGCTCCTCAGCACCAAATAGTAACGTGTCGATTTGCTCTTCTGTCAACTTCTCTAGCGGTGTTGTCAAAGAAAAATCAAGTTTTTTAGCCACAGCTTTCAACACTTGGAAGTTCCAGGTCTCCTTTGCAGGTCCTAAGGGAGCTAAGCCTCCTTTTTGAATGCTTAATTTTCCATCAGGGATAACTGTGTTTTTGTCAATTTCAAAAATATATCCTAGGCCATCACATTTTGGACAGGCACCGTATGGGGAGTTAAATGAAAAGGTATTAGGCTGCGGTTCATCGTAAGAAATACCTGATTCGGCATCCATGAGATAGCGGCTGAAAAATTGCTCCACATTTTCTTGATTGGCTACCTTAATAATTCCTTTTGCTGTCTTCATCGCTTGCATAACAGATGTTTGCAACCTTTTTTTATCGTCGGCAGTAACCTTTAGGCGGTCGATCACAATTTCAATATCGTGTATTTTATAGCGGTCTACCTGCATTTTAGGCGTTAAATCTACGATTTCTCCATCTACACGGACTTTAACATAACCCTGTTTACGGATTTGCTCAAACAACTCACGGTAATGACCTTTACGCCCTTTGATCACGGGAGCTAAAATATTCAAAGCCTGTCCATCAAAATCGGTTAAAATACGATCAACAATCTGGTCGTCAGACATGCGTTGCATGCGATTGCCTGTAACATAAGAAAATGCTTCACTTGCGCGAGCAAATAGCAAACGCATAAAATCATACACCTCAGTGATGGTGCCGACAGTAGAACGCGGATTTTTGCTTGTTGTTTTTTGTTCAATAGAAATCACAGGACTCAAACCAGAAATTTTATCTACATCCGGTCGTTCCATACCACCTAAAAACTGACGGCTATAAGCGCTGAATGTTTCCATGTAACGCCTTTGGCCTTCCGCGTATATGGTGTCAAAAGCTAATGACGATTTACCACTGCCACTTAATCCTGTAATAACAACCAATTCGTTTCGAGGAAATGAAATGTCAATATTTTTGAGGTTATGTACACGTGCTCCAAATACTTGAACTTCACTTTGTTCACCTAAATCAGGTGTGATTTTCTTTGTCATGTAACCGCTGTTTTCTTCCAAACGCAGATGAATTTCTGCAAACATGCAAAATTACTTATTTTTAATGAACTTTAAGAGTGCTCATCTCTTTATTATTGTCACGCTATTGCAAATCTATACCCTAAGTAAAAGGTATAATTTGTATTTTGCCACCACAAAAGTTATATGAAGAAATTAGACGTTACTAAACAAGAAAAAGAATCCTTAGAAGAAGCAATACAATTTTGGGAAAAGGAAAATGTAATTGATGCATCGACAGCAAAAGCTATGGTCGATAGCATTGACGTCAAAAGCTTTGATTGGAAGCGCCTAGCACGGTATGCATTTTGGGTTGCCTTAGCATCTTTGGTATTTGCAGTTTTTTCTTTAATGACTGATACTGCATTTCTCAAATTTGTAGATACACTGTACGAAGCGCCCAATATTTTATTCTGTCTCTTTTTTGGTGCTTTAGCTGTATTGTTTTATACCCTCGGCTTTCGTTACAAAACAAAATTTCCTAATAAAAATCTTTCTATTGAAACCATGATGTTGATAGGTGTTTTTTCGACAGCAGCATGCATCGGATTTTTAGGAAAGGTATTGGATAAGAATAGTATGCACTATTCTTTACTGTTTCTATTATCAGTCCTCATATACGGATATCTCGCGAACCGCTTAAAATCTAAGCTCATATGGGTATTTATGCTTGTTGCATTAGGAATCTGGTTTGCGACCGAAACAGCATATCATAGTGATTGGGGATTTAAGTTCTGGGGAATGAATTACCCACTACGTTTTACTATTTTTGGATTAATGCTGACATTAATTGCTATTTATGTGCAGCCACGGTTCAAAAAACTAGTAGAATTTCAACCGCTAAGCTACCTCATTGGCTTACTATACTTAATGATTTCATTGTGGTCTCTTTCTATTTTTGGTAATTATTCAGATTTCTATGAATGGACTTTAGTAAGACAGTACCACATCTTTTATTGGGGTCTGTTGTCGACAGCAGTAGCCGCAGGTCTCGTTATCTATGGACTGAAGATGAAAGACAATACTACAAGAGAAATTGGTTTTGTATTTTTTGTATTGAATGTCTACACAAGATATGTAGAATACCTTTGGGATAATATCAATCGTGCAATCTTTTTTCTTATTTTGGCAGTATCATTTTGGTTTGTTGGTCGTTGGGCAGAAAAATTATGGCAAAAAAGAGAAGATAGTTTAGATACCTAATATCACGATATAAGTACCAAGCGCGCATATTAAAAGGAAATGTTAAAGCCTACACCTCTTGAAGAAGTAATGTGTAGATTTAAATCATGTTTGAGGTACTTGCGTAATCTCGTAATGAAAACATCCATGCTGCGGCCATTAAAAAAGTCACTGTTACCCCAGACTTGCTGTAAGATTTCTTCCCTTGTCACAAGAGATCCATTGCGTTGACATAGAAACTGTAAGAGCTTCGCTTCTCTTTCTGTTAGTTTAAATTGTTCCAGTGGGTGAGTGAGGAGTAATCGCTGAGGGAAAAATTGATAACTACCAAGTGTAATTGATGTGATCTGATCAGTTTTTTTATTACGCTTTAGGATATTTTGGATTCTTAATACTAATTCCTCTGGATCACAGGGTTTTGTAAGGTAATCGTCAGCGCCAATTTTTAAACCTGTTATTTTATCTATTTTTTGTTCTTTGGCGGTTAGGAAAATAAAAGGGACTTCAGGATAGTATTCTTTGATCTCCTGTGCTAATGTGAAACCGCTTTTAACGGGTAACATTACATCCAAAATTAACAGATCGTAAGGAAGTATATTTTCAGCAAGCAGTAATTCCGCTGGGCTTTGCATCCAGTGCACATCATATCCGGAAAGCTGTAAATAATGCTGCAACATAAATCCGAAATCAGCATCGTCTTCAATTAACAAAAGTTTATTCATGGGGAATTATAATATTAAAAGTAGTTCCTATATTGATTTTGCTAGTAACGTCTATTTTGCCTTGATGACGCCCTACAATCGTATTGACCAGATATAATCCTAGTCCTAAACCCTTGCTATCATGGATATTATTTTTTTGTATGCGGTAGAATTTCTCAAAGATATGAGGAATTTCTTTTAAAGCCATTCCTATCCCATTATCACGTACTTGGATTTCAAATAAATTCTTGTTCGTGGAAATTGATACACTCAGATGAGTAGCACCATACTTGATGCTGTTATTCATAAGATTGACAATAATGGTCGTAAAATCGGATTCGTTAATTGGTATTTCGATTGTTGAAAACTCATTTATATCAAATTTTATATGAGGATGAGCAAGTTTAAAATCAGCAAGTATCATTTTCACTTGATCAAAGGTAATGGGAATGTCTGCATCTTTTTTGTCACTTTCATGCAAAGGTTGTAAAGTGTTTTCAAGACGTTCCACTTGACGTTCCATAACGGCTAGAATGGTAGGATCAGGTTGTTTTTGAATTGTTTTTAAAGCTACTTTAAGCGTTGCAATGGGCGTTTTTAGTTCATGCGAAATATTGTCAACGGCATCATGCAACTGACTAATCTTTTTCTGTTGCTGTTTTAAATTCTGATATGTTCGATAAAATAAGAATAATAAAGCCAATAGAATCAATGTTGAATTGAAGAGTAGGAATGCTAACTCCTTAAAAACAATCCAGTTGATATTGACCACCTCAAACGTTGATCTTCGAAGAACAAGAAAACTGTACTGTTTATCTTCCTGCTCAGCAGTGATTGTTGACTGTTCTTTCGTTAACTGTTTAACAGTTTTTTCAGTAGACCAGGTTCCAGAAGATAACTCCAATGGATGCGTCATTTCACCACTTGTTTTATAGACAATTATTGGCTTTTTGATCAGTTTTTCTTGAGCGTTTTGAAAGGTGATTTGTAGAATCTCTTTTTGTAATCTTACCTGAAAACCTAATGGGGAAAAAAGACTATCTACATAATGTGTCAACGCTTTCTCAGTTTTATTTACTTTATCAGCATAACTGCTTTCCAGCGTTGCAAGCGTAATTTTTTTCTGAGCTAGTTGTATGTAGTAAGAAGTTGCGTCTTGATTATTAAGGAGATCATTGTCGAATAGAGCGTCAGTCTCATCTATTTTTCCTAGTTTCTCTTTTGTTAGCGAATATATCTCCCTTTTCTTCAATTGAAAAGAATTCAAGAGCAAATAGGATTGAATGCCAATAAGGATAACAAAGAGGATTGTGAAAAAATAAATATAGTTTTTAGACTTAAGTTCCATATACAAATATAGGTTGCGATTTTGAATAAATAGAACCTTAACCTACCATTAACTCTTTATTAACCATCGCTCTCCACTACTTGAGGCAACTTTGTAGCAGCAATTTAATCAAGTATGAAGTATCTAATTATTCTATTATTATTATTATTATTATTATTATTACCTTTTCTTGGACAGGCTCAAGGGAAGCGTTTATCCGGTGGTGTCTGCGATCAAAACGAAATTCCTTTGAAAGGAGCAACTGTCATTTTATTGGACAGTATAAGTAAACCCATCCACACATTAAGACTCGACACTGCCGGTAGGTTTGATTTTGTAATAGAAGACAACTGGCTATACCGTATGGCAATATCCCATTTAAATTATCAGAGCCGAGAATTGAATTTTCGATCAGATACCTTACAAGTTCCATTATTAATAAAGTTAAGTCCTAATGAGTCGAAACTGGAAGAAGCACAAGTAACCGGTAAAAGACCAAGGGTTACTCGAAAAATTGATCGTTTAGAGTTTAATGTGCAAGGAAGTAACCTATCCGGATTGAACAGTTGGGATATTTTGAAACGGACACCTATGGTTATGGTAAGTGGAAGTAGTATAGCTGTACGTGGAGACAAAAAAGTAGTTGTCATGATTAATGAAAGAAAACTGATGATGAGCGGGGAAGAACTAAAAACGTTACTCGAAAATACAGCAGGATCGGATGTTCAATCTATTGAGGTCATTACAAGTCCACCTGCAAAATATGAAGCGGAGGGAAGTACTATTATTAATATAAAACTCAATAAATCGCAACTATTTGGGTACAGAGGTACGCTACTGGCATTGGCAGAGCAAAGTAATTATGGTAAGCAACTATTTGGACTGACCCAATACTATAAAAATGAAAAAGTTAATGTTCGCGCCACTTATAATTTTGGAAGAGGGACATATGCGCGCTATGGAACCGATTTTGTCTACTATCCGAATGATCAAACTTCCTGGGAAAGTGTTATGACCCGTATCGATAAAAATAATAGCCAAAACAGTTACGTGTTTTCCTTTGACTATACGCCCGATACAACCTGGAATATCGCCATAGGCTTGAATGGGTATTATGGGCCAAAATCAACTGGATTATATGAAGTGCCGACCTCCATTTACAATAAGGAAGGGCTAATGGAGTCCTATTATTTGACGAAGAACGATCATATAGAATCGCGTAAAACCAATAATTTTTATCTGCAGGTCAATAAAAAAATAAATTCCAACTGGAATGCAAATTGGTCTTCCTATTTTACAACAAATCGTAAATCTAATCTACAGGATGTATGGACAGATCTACAATTTAAGAATCAAGATCCTAAAAGTACGCGCTTTCTGAGTGACAATGCTACACAGAACCAATTATTCACAACACAGCTCGATCTTTCTGTAAATATGAATAATATTGCCATTGAGTTTGGAGGTAAGTTTAGTGCTGTGAAAACGAAAAGTACCTTAATGTTTTCAGATGATGCTTCAGGAAGTTTTGAGCCTCGATCAGATAAGAGTAATATTTTTGATTACGATGAACAACAGGCAGCTGTATATGGATCAATAGCATATAAATGGCGAAAATGGAGCTGGAAAGGAGGTTTGCGTCTTGAAAATACGGCATTGGAAGGAGTCGTCTCAGAACCGGAAGACCGGAATAATCAAAATTATTGGGTACTCTTTCCAACCTTCTATGCTCAGTACCAAACAGATCAGGAATACCAATGGGGGTTTTCTTACGGTAAGCGTATCAGCAGACCTGCTTATTCGTGGTTAAACCCGGCGAAGTCCTATTATAATCTTTTTTCTTATTTTCAAGGGGATCCGCGGTTGAAGGCTACAATTATTCATAATCTCAATATTACGTTAACGAAAAAAGAATGGAATGTAGATTTATTTTATCGATATGAGCAATGGCCGTCCATGGAGATTGCTATTCAAGATAATATAAATCATCAATTGATCTATCATTACACGAATATTCGAAACGGGCAGGGAGCAGGTGTAGATTTGGGTAAAAGTTTTCAATTATTGAAAAATTGGAGTTTAAACGCACAACTGGAGGGGATGTACAATGTCAATAATTATCAAGGTAGCGATATGCAATTGTATCGTAATCGAGTGTGGATGGCCAATGGAAATTTTAGTTCAATTTTCGTGCTGAATAAAGAAAGCGACTGGAACCTTGAGCTTGGAAACACCTTCGAGTCGCCTACCATACAGGGACCTTTTAAGATCACAGGTTATTCTAGTACCTATCTGATCACGAGCCGTAAGTTTTTTCGTAAACGGTTTGAAGTCAATCTTTCTTTTATGGATATTTTTAAATCGGAAAGACAAAGGGTATCTTCAAAATATGCGGACCAAAATAATTACTATAACGATTATCGAGATACACGCAAAGTCAATATAACATTACGCTATCATTTTGGCAATCAGAAGATAAAGAATAATTCCAGTATGCCTAAAAAGACGGAAGAGCAGGGAAGATTATAAGATTTAAGTATAAAGCGCCCTTTATTAAAAAAAAGGGGAATCTCCCCAAGTACAAAAAAACCAGATATCAATAGTTATCTGGTTTTTGTATGTTTTTATTTTACAATGCGTAAGTTCAGATTATGAGCTAAGCATTCCACTATTATTAATTGATTTTGAGTGAATAGGTGATATTGATACCACCTGCGGCAAGCATATCATGTACCGAACAGTATTTTTTGACCGCCAATTCTGCTGCCTTTTGAGCTTTAATTTCATCAATAGCACCTTTTAGATAAAAGCTAATGTGGATATCTGTAAAGATATTTGGAATTTCCTCGCGGCGTTTTCCCTCAACCTCAACTTGTATATCTTCAATTTCCTGACGCTGTTTCGTCAAAATAGAAGAAAGATCAAATACACTACATGAGCCTAGTGCCATTAAGACTAATTCCATCGGGCGAACTCCTTTGCCTTCTCCACCAATAGCTTCTGAACCATCAATATTTACTTTTACATTGGATAGTTCACTTGCTGCTTCAAAGTGAACTGCTTTATTTTGACGATTTAGTGTTACTTTCATGATTGAATCTCCTTGTATATACAAATTTAATGAAATTTGCTTTCATTAACAATATAATTGCGCTGACACGTAAATAACATCACTTGTTATTACTTTTTTCTTACAAAGCGGTTATATACATAATAAGATATACTTATTACCCTAAACACATCTAATTGAGGATAAACAATAAAAAGGGTGATCATAATTATGATACACCCCTTTACCAAACCATTTATTAATATTCTTATGGAAGTTTTACACCTCTATAATCAGATATATTTAACCTCGGAACTTGAGCACCGTACGTTTTATTGATGGCTTCAATAAATACATTTGCCATTAAAGCATTTCCAATAGGTGTCAAATGAATACCGTCTAGCGAAAATCCATTTCCGGTGATATATTTAGCACTTACCGATAGACCATCGATGCGGATGCCATTTTTAACAGCTGTTAAAAATGCATTGACATCTGCGACAGCTAAGCCTTTTGACGCGGCGACCGATTTAATTGCGTTATTGAAATCATTGACACGCGCTACCACTTCTGCCGCTTCTTTTGTATCCAAAACATATTGATCTGCAACAGGATTCAGCGGGTGTAATCCGTAAGGTATTTTGTTTTCATTAGGTACACCTAATAGTCCTGCCGATGAAAAAGGGAGGACAAAGAAATCTTGATCCGTAGCAGCACGCGGGCCCGTCTTAGTTGCGATGTAAATATCAGTCACTTTGGTTGAGCTTGCCGCATTTACTGCAGCTAAGAGGGCTTGACGTGTTACTGTTGTAAAATATGGAACTGCTGTTACATCAGGAATCGTTGCTAACACACCTTTTTGTTTTCCTTTTGTAAGTTCGGTCACATATTTGTTTAAGAGACCTGTAAATGTTGAAACTTCTGTTAACACAGTTGTAGGGTCTACTTTTCCTGTTATCGGATTAATTTTTACAACACCACCATTTGTTGCCCAACCTAAGGCGTCATTATTTCCCAGAGAAAAAGTAAAGAACGTGTGGTTTTGCGTTGTAGAATACGTGTAATAATCCATTGTTGGTGGAGTGCCTTCTGGCAATAGACGTTCGAAGTACATATTTCCAGCTGCTGTTCCTATGCCAGGTGCAAAAGCCATATCCATACGCATACCCGGTACCCCTAAATTATTGATCGGATCAGTAAATTTCGTTAATAATTTTGGACTAGCTGAGCGGTAAGCTAATTTGTCTGTAACCTGTTCTGTTACTGGTTGGCCATTGACCAATGCTTTAAGACGAATATAGCCCGATCCATTGGACTGCTCCTCGCTAAAAAATGGAGATTTGAACTCGCCTCCGCCTACTTTTTGAAGTTGTTCTGAGATGAGCAATGGAAAAGCTACTTTTTGGCCATCAAGATATAGTCCCCCATCAGCGAATCCTGCAGAAAGAGAATTTCCAATGGCAATATATTTACTAAAGTCAGCTTTTGTTCCTGCTGAAGGTGTGAATTCGTCGAGAGATGGTTTACATGCTGTGATACTCAGTATCGCCAATGCAACTCCTATATATAAATTTCTTCTGTTCATGATAATAACATTTTTAATATAAATGCTTAAAATTTGTACGTCAATCCAATACCTGGTGCGTAAATATTCGTCGTATACGTTCCTGATAAATGGCTGTCTACATTATTTGCTTCGCGAGGTAATATTCTCTGGTATGCAAAAGAGCCTGTTAGATCAAACTTCTGATTCATTTTGTATGTGAAACCACCAGCAATCAGTACACGGTTGTTATCAGGAGTTTCTGGATAGACATAATCTTTACTCACAGGTGTTGCGATATAACCACCACCTATACGGAGTTGTAATTTCTCTGATGGCAAGTATTCGATACCCGCTTTAATAGAACCTGCTTTTGTATAATTCTTAGGGGAATGCGTGTCAGGAGTATTTGCACCACTATAATCAAAGTTTAGTTCTTTATAAATATCGTAATTGATCACCGTTCCATCCACAGCCATTTTCACTTTGTCACTGATCGGGAATGTTACACCAACAGCAAAAGTAGATGGTAGAGGAAGTTCGGCGCTAAATTTACTATCTGGTGGAAATGTTCCTTGCGCCGCTTCAGGTACTGTGAATTTAGCATCTCCATCTTTTAATTTCGTAACAACTTTAGATCGGTAGCTCATGGAAATGGCAAATTCTTCATTTAAGTTGTAGTGAACACCGACATTATATCCCGTTCCAGTACCGGTTCCTTTTAATTCAGCCAACCCTGATGACCCATCTTGGAAATAAACGGGAACAGCACTTTGTAAATCCACAGAACCAATGTTATACACAAAACCCCCACCGATACTGAAGTTATCCGTTAATTTGACACTGACGGTAGGTTGGATGTATATAGCGCGTAACGACAAACTAACTAAACTGTATTTACCTGTCCATTCAGTGCCCCAGTCTACGGCACCTCCATAAGGTGTATATATTCCTATACCCGCTTTCCACCACGTATTTTTAGGTCCTACTGTGGCAAAAACAGAAAAAGGTGGCGTTATCTGATTTTTAGTATGATCCACCACAGAACTTCCTGTTGCTTGAAAAGCAGATTTAAACATAACACCATTTCCGTTTACAGAAACCGCATTGTGGCTCATTTTTGAAAGTGCTCCTGGGCTATAAAAGATGGAAGATTCATCTATAAAGTAGGCAGAACCTGCACCACCCATACCGACAGATTTTGGACTCTGAAGATTGACTTGAGATCCCTGTGCTAAAAGTAAAGACGGCGATACACAAAGCAAGGTAATTAGTAACTTCTTCATATACATCAAATTTGGTTTATCGTTTGTGTTTGAATTACAATGCTAACATAGTAAATTTTTGTGGCTTTTCGATATTATTTTGGCGAAAATTGATAAATATTTATTTTGAAAGAATGTGTATTAATAAATGTGATTTTTGTAGTAAGATTAACAGGAAATCATTAAATTGCTAAAAAAAATAATTATGGCAACAGTAGCATTCAAAGGTGGAGCAGTTAATACGGTTGGAAATTTACCAGCAGTAGGAAATCAAGCTCCAGATTTTAAATTGACAGCAGGTGATTTATCTGATAAATCATTAGCAGATTATAAAGGAAAGAAAGTAGTTTTAAATATTTTCCCAAGTGTAGATACAGGTACCTGTGCAGCATCTGTTCGTGCTTTCAATAAAGCAGCGTCAGGATTAGAAAATACAGTGGTGTTATGTATTTCCAAAGATTTACCATTTGCTCAAGGACGTTTTTGTGCAGCGGAAGGTTTGAATAATGTGGTTACATTGTCGGAATATAAAGACAGTAATTTTTCAGATGCATATCAATTGCGTTTTTCCGATGGCCCTTTAGCGGGTTTATTGAGCCGTGTAGTCATTACATTGGATGAAAATGGTAAAGTTTTATATGAAGAGCAAGTTGCGGAAGTGACAGAAGAGCCAAATTACGAAGCTGCATTGGCATCTTTGAAATAAGCAGATCATAAATAAAGAATAGAGCCATCTTCTTGGAGATGGCTCTATTTTTTTTATTTAGTTTTTTCCAATGCCTGTAAGATATCCTGGATAATATCTTCCTGATCTTCTAAACCAACCGATAGACGCACACTACCCGGTTGAATACCAAGGTTTAGACGTTCATCCTCTGTTAATTTCGAATGCGTTGTAGAAGCAGGATGGGTAGCGATTGATCTTGCATCCCCTAAATTAGAAGTATATAAAATCATATTTAATTCGTCTAAGAAACGGAAAGCTCGCTCTTTTCCACCTTTAACAACAAAAGTGACAATACCACCACCGCCCTTCATCTGTTTTTTTGCAAGCTCATATTGCGGATGGGAAGGAAGAAATGGATATTTAACATCTTCAATTTCTTCGTTTGTTTCCAAAACTGTTGCTAATGCTAATGCGTTGCTGCAATGTCTATCCATACGTAAGCCCAGTGTATCTAAGCTTTTAGAGATGACCCAAGCATTAAAAGGAGATAAGGAAGGACCAGTATGGCGAATGAAAAACATTAATTTGTCAATCAATTCCTGTTTCCCTACAACTAATCCACCGAGGACACGACCCTGACCGTCCATATATTTTGTAGCAGAATGAATTGACAAATCAAAACCATACTTTAATGGTTTTTGAAGATAAGGTGTTGCAAAGCAGTTGTCAATGGCTAAAATAATATTTGGATATTTTTTCTTTAAAGAACCTAACCATTCTAGATCTACTAATTCCAGACCAGGGTTAGAAGGTGATTCCAGGAAAATAATTTTTGTATTCGGCTGAATGGCTTTTTCCCATTCTTCGGGATCGACCGCATCAACATACGTTGTTGTTACTCCCCAACGAGGGAATAGTTGCGTAAATAGTTGGTGAGTTGAACCAAAAATAGCGCGTGACGAAACGATATGGTCACCACTTTCAACAATACCTGCAAAAGAGGCAAAGACTGCTGCCATACCCGAAGAGAAGGACAGCCCAGCTTCTGCTTCCTCTAGGATACAAACTTTGTTAATAAGCTCTGAAGTATTTGGATTGGCATAGCGGGAGTATATCATTCCTTGCTCTTCATCAGCAAAAATAGCTCTTCCCTGTTCTGCGCTATCAAAGATAAAACTAGAAGTAAGATATAGGGGCACCGAATGCTCACGTGTTGCAGAACGATCGGCTTGTTCGCGGATGATTTTAGATTGATCTTTGTTCATGATGAGGTAAAGGTACAAGTTGTAAATTTTATTTTTTATATTTTATCAAATAATTTTGCGTAAAAAATAATCAGTAGAACAACTTAGGTTTTGTAAATTTATAGGATTCCAATCTCAAATAACAGCCTATCATACAGTTAAATCGGTTGCAGCGCTATTCATTCACTTTTGTCAATATTTATTGAATCTTAAATAAGTACTATTAAAAAGCTAGGATAAGTGTGGTATAGGTAGATGTGAAGCTTTAAATTTTGATAATTATCATAGTTTATGATGTATTATGAAGGTATAAAAAGAGCGGAAGTGTATGGGTACATTTCCGCTCTTTTTATTATTGCCGAATGATTTTTTATTTTTGAGGCATATGTTTCGCCATTTCATCCATAGAGAATCCTAATCCTTTAGCAACTCCTAGTCCTAAATTCATGTCGGCTCTAAACCAATGGCACAATTGACGCATAACAATTTCATCTCGTTTTGGTCCTTCAATTCCAGACATAGCACCTACTATATTTTGAATGAGATGTTCTTTCTGTTCAGCATCCAATAAACGGTATAAATCACCAGGTTGTGTATAATGATCATCCTCACCAGGAGCGTTGCGGTCATAATTATCAGCCACTAGACTATCTACTTGCAATGCAGGTTCCTTGTAGGATTGATCTTCGTAATGACCATCAAAACTATTTGGATAATAATTTGGTGCTGCCCCTTGATTCCCATTGACAGTCATCTGACCATCACGTTGATAATTATTAGTCATAAAAGGACATCTGTTCACAGGAATCTGTTCATAATTTCCCCCTAGTCGATAACGTTGAGCATCAGGGTAAGATAATATACGTCCCTGTAGCATTTTATCTGGTGAGAATCCAATTCCATCTACAATATGTGCCGGAGCAAAGGCCACTTGTTCTACATGAGCGAAGTAATTATCTGGGTTTTGATTTAATTCCATTTCACCAACCTCGATGAGAGGATATTCTTTCTGTGACCATACTTTTGTTAAGTCAAATGGATTCCAACGGAATGTTTTAGTCTCCGATTCTGTCATGACTTGGATATAAAGCTTCCATTTCGGAAAATCACCATTCGCAATTGCTGTATGTAAATCACGTTGTGCATAATCCATATCTTTAGCGCGCATTTCATCAGCTTCTGCACCTGTCAAATTTTTTATTCCTTGTTGTGTTCTGAAGTGGTATTTGATATAGACACGTTCATTTTGCGCGTTGATCATAGAGTACGTATGACTTCCATAACCGTGCATATGTCTGAATCCAAATGGCGTTCCACGATCGGACATCAAAGTCGTTACCTGGTGCAACGATTCGGGATTGAGTGACCAGAAGTCCCAGACCATGGTTGGCGATTTACAGTTTGTATGAGGATCTCTCTTTTGAGTGTGAATAAAATCAGGAAATTTTTTAGCATCCTTGATAAAGAAGACTGGCGTGTTATTACCGACCAAGTCGTAGTTTCCATCTTCGGTATAAAATTTAACAGCAAACCCACGTGGATCACGTTCGGAATCTGCCGAACCTCTTTCTCCTCCGACGGTTGAAAAGCGAATGAATAATTTTGTTTGCTTTCCAATGCCGTTAAAGAGTTTTGCTCTTGTGTATTTCGAAATATCATTGGTTACGGTGAAAGTACCATAGGCGCCAGAACCCTTAGCATGTACAATACGTTCCGGAATACGTTCTCGGTTGAAATGAGCCAGTTTTTCATGGAGGAAATAATCTTGTAATAGCACCGGACCTCTTGGGCCTATTGTCATCGTATCTTCGTAGTTTACAACAGGAGCACCCGATGCTGTTGTAATTTTTTTGTTTCTATTGTCTTCCATTTTTAAAAATTTATGAGTTTTCCCCTATTGTTCTACAACAAATTTAAATGAAATGAATGAGCTTATCTTATTGATAATCTTGATGCCTTATCAAGATTAGTGATGACTATTTTGTATATGTAATATAAATATAATCAATCGATTGCTTGAGGAAAATGATTTTGTTAGATTTTTAATACCCTAAAATTAAACTATATTTAAAACTTAAAACCTTTATCTAATTATATGTTTACTTTTCTATTCTCTAGTCTTCTCTGGGTAAATGGTAGTTTTTTGCTATCTGAACCGGTAAATCCACCAAAACCTTATGGAGCACTTCCTTCCGAACGGCAGTTGAAATGGCATGAAATGGATATGTATTGTTTAATACATTATACACCAACTACCTTCCAAAATAAGGAGTGGGGATATGGTGATGCAGATCCTGCCATCTTTAATCCTTCGAATTTTGATGCCAATCAAATTGCTAAGGCAGCGGCTTCTGGGGGCTTTAAAGGGCTCATCTCTGTTGCAAAACATCATGATGGCTTTTGTTTATGGCCTACGGCAACGACAACATATAGTGTAACGTCATCTCCTTGGAAACAAGGAAAAGGGGATATGGTTAAAGATTTCATGACTGCGACGCATGCAAACAACATGAAATTTGGTGTTTATCTTTCTGCCTGGGATCGAAACGATACCAGATACGGGACAGTTGCCTATGCAGATGCATACCGGGCACAATTGACCGAGTTAATGTCCAATTATGGTGAATTGTTTACTTCTTGGCATGATGGCGCCAATGGTGGAGATGGTTATTATGGTGGTTTAAAAGAGAAAAGGACGATCGACCGCAATACCTATTATGCGTGGGAGGAGAAAACTTGGCCAATCGTTCGTAAACTTCAACCGATGGCCATGATTTTTAGTGATGTCGGTCCAGATATGCGTTGGGTAGGAAATGAAAGTGGATTTGCGGGAGAAACCTCATGGGCTACTTTTACGCCGGAAGGCCTAGATGGGAAAAAAGCAGTTCCTGGATTGGTAAATGAAAAAACACTGACTTCAGGAGTCAGAAATGGGAAATACTGGATTCCTGCGGAATGTGATGTACCACAACGACCAGGGTGGTTTTATCATGCCGAGCAGAATGCGAAAGTAAAAACACCAACTGAACTGTTTGAGATCTATCTGAAATCTGTAGGTCGTGGTGCAAATATGAATCTTGGATTGGCACCGATGCCATCAGGACAACTGCATGAAAATGATGTGAAAT
Source organism: Sphingobacterium sp. JUb20 (assembly GCF_004342035.1). Taxonomy (NCBI): domain Bacteria; kingdom Pseudomonadati; phylum Bacteroidota; class Sphingobacteriia; order Sphingobacteriales; family Sphingobacteriaceae; genus Sphingobacterium; species Sphingobacterium sp. JUb20. The sequence goes on from NZ_SLYV01000002.1 coordinate 432,277, forward strand.
CACTTGAAGCTTTCGGAAGAAAGGTGAAAAAAACGTTTGAAAATAATTTAGCAAAAGATGCGCAGATTACGGCAACAACTACTCGCGATCATGAAACTGGAGAATACGGGACGAAATATATTATCGATAATGACCGCTATAGCTATTGGGCAACCAATGATGATGAGCATCAAGCTGCTCTGGAAATTAAATTGAAATCAGCGCAAACATTTGATATTATCCAGATCAGAGAAAATATTAAATTAGGACAACGTCTGGATAGTGTTTTAGTTGAGCAGAAAGTGAATGGGCAATGGACCTTGCTCACTAAAGCTACCAGTATCGGAGCAAATCGATTAATGAAACTGGCGAAGCCCATTACAACGGATGAACTACGAATTCAATTATTTGCACCTGTAGCGATTACAGTAAGCGATTTTGGTTTATTTAAAGAATTTGATGAACCTTTTGAATTTGAGGATACTGGATTCAAAAAATTAAGTGCAAGGCAGTTTACGGCAGCAGCTTTTACGGAATCGGCAAAAGCAATAGATAATAATGCGGAAACTTTTGCAACAGTCACTGCTTATGAAAAAGGATTTGTTTTTGAATTGAAAGAAGCGATTAACGGTTTTGGATACTTACCTCGTCAAGATGGTAAAACAATCGGTACAGCTACGAAGTACAAAATTTACAGCAGTCAAAATAAACAGCAATGGGAACTTTTGAAGGAAGGTGAATTTTCAAATATCAAAGCAAATCCGATTTTACAGCAAATCATTTTTGACGATGTTGTAAAAGTAAAATACATCAAATTTGTTCCAACGGAAACGTTAACCAAAAATGTATTCACAGTAGCATCCTTTGAATTATATTCTAAGTAAGAAATGAAAGGTATAACAAAATCAACATTATTTGCGCTTGCAGCCATCACTTGCTTGCAGGCGCAAGCGCAAAAAAGAGACGCTTTAACCATGTGGTATGACAAACCTGCCAACCGCTGGGAAGAAACGCTTCCTTTAGGCAATGGGTTAATCGGAATGATGCCTGATGGGGGTATTCAGTCTGAATCATTGGTATTAAATGAAATTTCCATGTGGTCGGGTTCTGCCGAAGACCCTAATAATTATAACGCATATAAGAGTGTCAGTGAAATTCAGAAGTTATTGATAGCTGGAAAGAACAAAGAAGCAGAAGAACTGGTCAATAAGAATTTTGTCTGTAATGGCCAAGGATCTGCTTTCGGAACCGGAGCCAATGCACCTTTTGGTTGTTATCAGAATTTTGGATTTCTAAAATTCAATTTTAAACTAAGTGCTGAAGGTGTTTCAAATTATGAAAGATCCTTAAATATTGGAAATGCAACCGCGCAGACTTCTTTTACTGTAGGAGGAGTGGATTATAAGAGGACTTATTATACTTCTTTTGATCAAAATGTAGGTGTTGTACACTTAACTGCTTCAAAGAAAAAAAATATCAGTTTTGCTATTGCCTTAGAAAGAACTGAAAATATTGATTCTTATCAAGTTCAAAATGGGGAGATTATTTTGCAGGGTTCTTTGCCAGACGGTAAAGGTGGCAAAAACTTACAGTTTGCGAGTAAAGTGAAGATTAGATTTAAGGGCGGAAAACTAACGGATGATGGTAAGCAATTGATCTTGACAGGTGCCGACGAAGCTACTGTTCTTTTTGCAGCGAGTACGAATTACTATGGAACTGATCCACAACAGGTGATCAGCCAGAATATCGCTACTGCTGAAAAAATAGCACAAGAAAAGCTCTATAGCAATCATAAAAAAGCATTTGCAAACAAATTTGATCGTGTTGCTTTAACCATCGCAGATGATCAGACTAAGGTGAATATTCCGACTGGAAAACGTTTACAGCAATTTTTTGAAAATCCAGCCTTAGATAATGGATTGGCCGCATTATATTTTCAATTTGGCCGCTACTTGAGTATTTCAAGCACAGCTCCCGAACACAAGAATGCATTACCTCCAAATTTGCAGGGATTATGGGCACATCAGATTCAAACACCTTGGAATGGGGATTATCACTTAAACATCAATGCACAAATGAATCACTGGGGAGTGGAAGTAAGTAATCTATCTGAATACCATACCCCTTTTATTGCCCTGATCAAGCGTATTGCAAAGACAGGTGAAAAAACGGCTAAAGCTTATTACAATGCGCCAGGATGGGTCGTTTATATGATGACAAATGTTTGGGGTTTCTCAGCACCCGGAGAAAATGCATCTTGGGGGGCGAGTACAGCTTCAGGATGGTTATGTAATCACCTGTGGGAGCATTATCAATTTACTCAGGATAAAGCCTATTTAAAAGAAGTTTATCCTGTATTAAAAGGAGCAGCAGAGTTTTACGATTATATTTTAGTTAAGGATCCTAAGACCGGCTGGTTGGTTACTTCACCTTCAGTTTCTCCAGAAAATGGATTTCGTCTTCCAAATGGTGAAGTCGCTTCAGTAGTGATGGGACCTACGATTGATAATCAAATTGTTAGAGAACTTTATGGGAACTTGATTCAGGCGGATAGTCTTCTGCAATTAAACGATCCTTTTATTCAAAAGTTAAAAGATAAGTTGACACAGATTCCACCAGCAGTAGTGGTAAGTAAAAGCGGCCGTGTGCAAGAATGGTTGGAAGATTATACTGAAATAGAACCAAAACATAGACACGTTTCACATTTATATGGATTATATCCGGCTCATTTCATCTCACCACAACAAAATAAAGAGTGGGCAGAGGCCGCGCGTAAAACATTAGAAGTAAGAGGAGATGAGGGTACAGGCTGGTCTCGGGCATGGAAGATTCTTTTCTGGGCAAGGTTGCAAGATGGTGACCATTCTTTAGAAATTTTAAGACAATTGCTCAAACCAGCTTTTGTGAATGAAACGACCTACCAAGGAGTCGAAGCAGGTACTTACCCTAATCTATTCTGTGCACATCCGCCATTTCAGATAGATGGTAATTTTGGCGGTTCTGCTGGAATTGCGGAAATGCTTCTTCAAAGCCATTCCGGATTTATTCACCTACTGCCGGCATTGCCAAAAGCATGGAAAGATGGCGCCGTAAAAGGATTGAAAGCTAGAGGAAATTATACGGTTGATATGACTTGGAAGAATGGGCAGATCATCGATTATAAAATAACGGGACCAAATAAAACTGTTGTTAAAGTATTAAATGGATCGACATACGAAAATTATAAAATAAAATAATTTATAAATAAAATTCTGTAAATTGGTTGTAAATTCATGATGAGTTTACAACCAATTTTTTTATGAACCAACCACTTTACTATTGTCTGATATGTTTCGTCTTTTTTATAAGTTCATGTCAGTCCAATCCAGAAAAAAAGCAGGATAAAAAAGGAACACCAATTGTCTATAAAATTACGGGGTCTTTAAATCCCGAAGTAAATGGTACCGTTTATTTGCAAGATCACGATAATTCCATGCAGCAGTTTCGTCGAGCTAAAGTAGAACAAGGCAAGTTCGTTTTAGAAGGCGAGTTGGTCATTGATGCATTTTATGATCTGATCATCAGGTCCGATTCGGGAGCTGTGAAATCCTTTAATTATAGCACGCCCCTTTATGTGGAAGCTGATGCTGATTATGATGTTGCTATCAAGGAAAAAGGCGATCATTTTAGTCTTGAGGTAAAAACAAATTCATTGACGACAAATGAACTGATAGCATTCAATAAAAACAAAGAAAAAGTACAGCACGAATTAGATGAACAGCTTGCCAAATACAGCGACGAAACTGCTGCTTTGAATGCTAAACTCATGACCTTTAGCAGAGGACAAGAGTCTGTCTATAATCAAACCATAGATAGACTTGAAGAAATAACAAAACAGTCGAATGAAATTCGGGCCAGCAAAGATGATAAAAGATTTTACGAAGAATATGTTTTGAATAGCAAACAAAAAGCATCATTTCTGATTCCCTATTCCTTTAAGTACATCAGCCTGAATAAGGAGAATTATAAAGATTATGATCAAATTTTAGCACATTTAGATCCTGCGATTCAGAAACACCCACTTGTTAAAGCAGCTGTTGCAAAAGTAGATGAAGTCAAGAATTATTATGATAATATGCCTGTTTTTCCGGCTATTACTTCTCGTAATCTAAAAGGTGATTCTTTGAAGTTTGACCAGCTAGTAGATAAGAAAATGATAATTGTTGCGATTTGGTCAAGTAAAGGCAAAAATTCAAAAATGGATTTACCGGTTTTAGTACGCAAAGAAGCCGAATTGAAAAAAATGGGTGTTGAAGTTGTGTATTTGACCGATGATGAAGATTATGAACGTTGGAGGGCAAGCAATCGACAAATCGGATTAGGAATGAACAGTTATTTGTTAAACGTAACCGATCGTGATTTTATCGAAAATAGCTATAATGTTATTGGAACCCCAAGGTATTTATGGCTGGATCCAAAATCAAGAACTGTTATTGAATTGGCAGGTGCAGATCCAACGTTACCAGATTTTATTAAAAATGTCAAGAATAAATTATAATACAATTTACGTTTATTGTCCGCTATAATGTTTAAATTTGAATAATTAAACAATATCTGTTTTTTTTGTAGCTATTTGTAAGAATGAAAATTGTTCAGTTTACCGTTCCTGTTCCCAATCAAGGTTCCGTTTGTGTACAAGAAGATCTGTTGGTTGAATTTTACAGCAACTATCATCGACATAAAGAAATCCAACTGACATACATTCTAAAGGGGGAAGGTACTTTTTTGATTGGCAATTTTACACATCAATTCAAACAAGATGAAATTTATATTGTAGATGCCGATGAACCGCATATGTTTCAACGATCTGAGCTAGTTCCTGATCCTGATTTAAAAGAGCAGATCCATGCGATTCATATATTCTTTGATTACGCCCGGTTTAAAGATTTCTTACAATTGCCGGAATTGACAGAAGTCCGTTCATTTCTAGAAAATATTAATGTAAGTAAAAAACTGGACGCTGCTTCAAATCCAGGGATCAAACGTAAGTTTTTACAGATTAATGAGACGGATGGGTTAGATCGTTTAACGGCATTTATGGGGCTTGTCGATTATTTAGCTGAAAAAGTAGATCTATGGACTTCACTTTATACAGGGATTCCTCAAAAAAAGTATTCTGACGCAGAAGGGATTCGCATTAATGATATTTTTCAGTATACATTTAAGCATTTTGAGAAAAAGATAGCCTTGGAAGATATCGCGGCAATTGCCCACATGACACCGCATGCTTTCTGTAAATACTTTAAAAAACACACCCGAAAAACTTATATTACTTTCCTCAATGAAATTCGCATTGAGCAAGCTTGTAAAATGCTGATACATGGTCTTTCTGAGAATGTATCGGATATCGCTTTTAAAACCGGCTTTAATAATGTGGTGAATTTTAATCGTGTATTTAAAAAAATCACGAAGGTATCTCCCAGTGAATACCTGATGCAGCACAAAATTAAAGACATGAACTAATACCTAATCAATACCTATCGTAATGAATATCAGATTACAGCATTTCCTTTTTAGTTTTATATTTTTATTTCTCCTGTTTCCCAATTGTTTTGCACAGCGTTATGCGATCGATACGTTGCAATATCAAGGTACTGATCAAAAGGTTGTTAATCTTGTGATCCTGGGCGACGGTTACACACAGGCGCAGTTGCTGGATTTTGAAGAAGATGCTAAACGTTTCACTGCTTACTTTTTTCAAACAGAGCCCTTTCGTCAGTACAGTAATTACTTTAATGTATTTGCGATTAAAACACCGTCTCTAGAATCTGGAGCTGTACATGCTTGTGCTGCCAGTGACTGTGTACACGGCAATACGGATTTGAGTCAATATCCAGCCCGCTTTAATAAGTTTACAAAAAAATATCCAGTTCCTATTGCATCACCTAATACCATCTTTGGAAGCAGTTTCGATAACGGAGGACTGCACCGGCTGGTGGTACCACAAAAGTATCAGGTTATAGAGCAGGTATTAAAGGAGCATATTCCCAATTATACACAAGTTGTGATTTTGGTAAATTCTCCCTTTTACGGTGGTTCAGGTGGTAAGTATGCGACAGCAACCGTTAACTTTATGAGTAATGATATTGCTGTTCATGAGATCGGTCATTCTTTCTCTATTTTAGCCGACGAATATTGGGCAGGTAATCAATATGCAATTGAAGGTCCTAATCGTAGTCAGGAGTCTGATCCGACAAAGGTTCCATGGAAGCATTGGGTCGGGACACAAGGTGTTGGTGTATATTCTTACGGAGGATCAGGATCAAAGTCGACTTGGTTTAGACCGCATGAATTTTGTAAAATGCAATACTTGGTGGCTCCTTTTTGTGCTGTTTGTCAAGAAGTTTTTGTAGAGACCATACATCATAAGACAAATCCAATTCTAGCTACCCTGCCAGTCGCGAGTAAACCCCTAGATGCAGATAGCATGTCTGTTTTCTCTTTAAAATTGTTAAAACCATCCCCCAATACACTTGAAGTGAAATGGTATCTTAATAATCGGTTAATTGATCAAAATATTGACTCTATTTATTTGAATATGGGTATGCTTGAAGTGGGGGTAAATGAATTAAAAGCGATTGTGAAAGATACAACTTCATTAGTTCGTATCCATTCTCATCAACAGCATGTTTATGAAACGGTATGGTCTATTAACAATAAAATGGACCGCGCACTCGCAATGCCAGTTTCAAATTGGGGCGATACGCTCGAGACCTGTTATAATGGCGGACAGGTACTATCCATAAAACATGCAAGTCGTGGATTGACTTACAATTGGTATAGCGAACATCAATTAACAGTTCCTTTCGCTACTGGAACGAATGTGAGTGTCAATAATATCCATGAATCTACTGTTTATTTCGTGGAAAGTATGTGGCAGGGCAAAAAATCTGAAAAAAAGAGAATATTAGTTAAAGTTTTTGATAAAGTTGAAAAGCCAAAAGGTGCGAAAGTACGATTCGATAAGAAGTTGAATAAAATTCGTGTTACTTTGAACGAAAAGATTGATGATCGTTACAATTACTTGTGGTGTAACGAAAATGGTACATTATTATATGAATGGGATGAGTTTAATGGCGAATATGTTTCTCCAAAAGGAAATAACAATGAATTACTGTTAAATAAATCGAATTCAAATTCAAAAATATATGTGCTAAAAGTTAATAAAACAACAACGTGCCGTAGTGAAAAGTTAGAGATTTTAATTTCAAAGTTTTAATACTTTACTTAAGTAGGTATCTTTAAGGTTATTTATATATTATAAACCATAGATATTTTATGAAAAAGAATGTTAAATTTAATTTTAACATATTTTCTCTCGTATTCATCTTTTTATTAGCCGTTGCTTCATCATGTCAAAAGAACAAGAAAATTTCAGATGAATTAGACGAAAATGTGTTCTCAGTAAAGTTCAAAATTAAAGATTTTGAAAGTATTGTATCGCCGCTTCAAAAGGCAAATGGCACTAGGAAATTAGTTTCTTCAAAAGCTTCTGTTAATTCTAAGGAAGAAACTTTATTTAAATGGGACTTCGATCTTGGAAATGCAGATCCTATTATTGCATTTAATCCGTTACCTGTTATTGATTATAATAATGGGAAAGTTGATTACGGTTTTACCGCAGGATGGCCTACTACAGGCAAATCAATTAGTTTTAGAGGGGTGGAGTCAATCCTTTTTAAACTTCCCGTACAGCAGATCGAATTGCTCAGTAATCTGAGTCTAGATGTGAATAGTTCTGGGACAGGTCCACGTGCCTTATTGATCGATTATTCGACCGATAGGGGTTCAAACTTTTCGAAATTGTCGGATACGATTCACTATCCACTGGATTTAACAAGCACCGGTATATCAAAGCTCCCAATCTCTCAATCTCTGAATGCGATACCGGTTATGGGTAAAGAGGCCGTTTGGATACGTATACGTTTGTATTCCGGTAAACGCCCGCCTGGAAGCATTTATAATCCGACCAGCAGTACATTTAAACTTGATAATGTTTTGATTACTGGAGTTGTGAACGATACAGCATTACAAAACAAATTATATTATCATATTTATAATGCTTCAGGTAATGAACTGGTCAAACAGGGCGGTATCTCAGCAGCGGAAACTTTTGCGGTTGATCTGCCATTGGGGACATATTATTTGAGTGTACTGACAAAAAATTCCAATAGTCCTATCGTGTTTGCTAATAGTACCAATCGCAATGGATTTTATATCAGTAATTCATTTATGGAGAAGGAAGCCGAGATTTATGCCGTTCGAGATACCTTTGAGGTTAAACAGTCTATAGAAAGGACATTGCTATTAAAACGTTTATACAGTGAGGTGAAAGTAGAGTTTACCGATATAGTTGATTTAAGTCATATTGATAGTATCCGAATACAGCAAAAGCATCCCAGCTTTTATTATTATCCCTTTAGTAACAGCAGCAACAGTCAGTTGGATGCGACTTTCTTGAAGATCGAACCCAATTTTACAGAGAATAATAAAAGTTTCTTTTTTAATCAATTTATGGGGTTTCATGATACAAATAAAACCATCAAGTATGAACTCACCGTTTACGAAAAGGGATCTGTTATTCGATCATTTGAATTAAAAAGTGAAGTTAAGAATAATATGCAGGTTCTTTTTAAGGGTTTATTATTAGAAGAAATCAATCCTGGACAAGGATTTATAATACGGAAGAATGAAAAATGGGATGGAAACGTCGATGTTGATTTTTAAAGTTAAACATCGACAACCTACGTTATTTAATTAAATTTCGAAACAAAAAAAGAGCTTGCTGTTCAACAGCAAGCTCTTTTTTTATTTATTTAAGAGATTACAATACTTTTTTCAAAAGTGTGTTCCAACCAACTAGATCAGCAACAAATTTCTCTAAGTCTGCAATTGCTACACGTTCCTGTTGCATGGAGTCACGGTGACGGATCGTAACCATATTGTCTTCTAATGACTGATGGTCTACTGTGATACAGATTGGCGTACCGATTGCATCTTGACGACGGTATCGTTTACCAATTGAATCTTTTTCATCATACTGTACATTGTAATCCAATTTTAATACAGCCATAATCTCACGTGCTTTTTCTGGAAGACCATCTTTTTTTGTTAAAGGTAAGATGGCCGCTTTAACAGGTGCAATTGCAGGAGGGAATTTCAATACGACACGTGAATCTTGCTTTTCAGGTGTTGAAAGATCTTCTTGAACCAATGAATTACATAGAACTGTTAAGAACAGACGATCTAAACCGATAGAAGTTTCGACTACGTAAGGGATATAGTTCTGATTGATCTCTGTATCAAAATATTGCATTTTTTTACCAGAGAATTCTTGGTGTTGTTTTAAATCAAAATCAGTTCTGGAGTGGATACCTTCAACCTCTTTAAATCCAAATGGGAAATTGAATTCAATATCTACTGCCGCATTCGCATAATGAGCTAATTTATCGTGATTGTGGTAACGGTAGTTATCAGGGTTGAAACCTAAAGCTAAATGCCATTTAAGACGGGTTTCTTTCCATTTATTGTACCATTCCATTTCTGTACCTGGGCGAACAAAAAATTGTAATTCCATTTGTTCAAATTCACGCATACGCATAATGAATTGACGAGCAATAACTTCGTTACGGAATGCTTTACCAATTTGAGCAATTCCGAAAGGAATTTTCATGCGGCCAGTTTTTTGAACATTTAAGAAGTTAACAAAAATACCTTGAGCAGTTTCGGGACGTAAGTATACTTGTTCAGCACCATCTGCCATAGCACCCATTTGGGTAGCAAACATCAAGTTGAACTGACGTACATCAGTCCAGTTTTTAGTTCCAGAAACAGGACAAACGATATTGTGATCTTCAATAATAGTTTTTAAACCAGCAAGATCATCAGCATTCAAGGCAACGTTCAATGCTTCTAATAGCGCAGCCGCTTTATCAGTTTTACCATCTGCTTCGTAACGCGCTATTTTATCTTCGATCAATTGATCGGCACGGTAACGTTTCTTAGAATCTTTGTTGTCGATCATGGGATCATTAAACCCGTCCACGTGGCCTGAAGCTTTCCAGGTCGTTGGGTGCATAAAGATCGCAGCATCGATACCGACAATGTTTTCATGCAATTGCACCATGGATTTCCACCAATAGGTCTTTAAATTATTTTTTAATTCAGAACCTAATTGACCGTAATCATAGACAGCACTTAAGCCATCATATATTTCACTTGATTGGAATACAAAACCATATTCCTTTGAGTGGGATACTATACTTTTAAAGAAGTCGTCTGTTTGTTTGCTCATAAGTAGCAAATATAAATATTAGTATTTAGATTTTAGATAGTCGTACTTAGATAATGATAATCGTGTGCAGGCCATGTATATAAATGCAAGTCCGCTAACTCTTTTATCATGATTCTAGTACTGTTAAGTATTATTTTATAAGATCGCGAATTTGTTGAGACGCATTCTTATTGTCCACCTTTTTAATGATGTGAGCAATATTTCCTTGTTCATCAATAACAAATGTTGTGCGTGCAGTTCCCATATACTTTTTACCGTACATGTTTTTTTCTACCCAAACACCATAATCATTGACAATTTTCTGATCTTCATCAACCAGTAATTGGAAGGGAAGTTCATGTTTGTTGATGAACTTTTGATGAGAAGCTTCTCCATCGATACTTACCCCGACAATTTCAAATCCATCTTTCTTTAAGGATTGGTAATTATCTCTAAAATTGCAAGCCTCTGTTGTGCAACCTGGTGTATTATCTTTTGGGTAGAAATATAAAATCACCTTCGTTCCAATAAAATCTGACAAAGAAATACTTTCTCCATTTTGGTTCTTAGCCGTTATTGCAGGCGCTTTCTGTCCTATTTCTAATGTAGCCATATGTGTTATTAATTAATCTAATGAACAAGATACTGATTATCTGGTGAAACTTGCTTCATAAACTCTGACATTATCTTTCCAGTCTTTTACCTCGAGCTTAAAGCTATGTTTTCCGGATCCTAAAGTGGATTCGAAGTTATGCCAGATATGACGATTTTTTGGGTCATATTTCATCAGCACCCATTCGCCATCAATATATGCATTAAATGACTGTATACCGGATAGGTTGTCTGAAATGGTAAAGTCAATTTGCTTTTGTGCACCGACATTTTTATTGTTAACGAGATTGCGGGCTGTGATGGTTGGAGCTATCGTATCAACGGCTACATAGAAGTCACCAAAACTGCGTACCGATGCTGTTATTAAACCATTTTCATATTTTCCACCCTGTGCACCACCATCTGTTGAAACGAGAAGAGCCTTACTGTACAGTTCTTTCGTCAGGTCGGCAGTTGGCCTAATACTTAATGTGTAAGAGCCAAATACAGGCGTAAATTTATTATGGACGCGATGTAATTGAGAATAACCGTTGGCTGGTTTTTGACCTTCACTATAAGTAAAGTTTAAATTGTCATATAGCGTATTTTTGGGTATGGTTACTTTAACATTGTCTGCTTGGTAAATGTTGTCCAGTAGGAAGTTGAAGTATTTACCAGCGTTTGACGGATTGTTTTTGACTACATAGTTTGCATTTCGTTGCACTTCGAAATTTATTTCTGTGGCATTGCCCTGAACATCTTTGACAACATAACGAACCTGATGTACTTTATCATCTTTAAGTTCCATAACACCGCTGTTGTCCAATTGTGCATAGATATCGATTGGATTTCCGGGTTGCTTAAAACTCTTTTGTACACGTACATTTGATTTTTTCCAATAAGGATAATCGATATAGGAATGGATAGCACGGGTCTTATCAAAAGGAATAGCTTCGAAGAGTACTGTACTGATATTTTTATTATCTAAAAATAATTCTATTGAATATACACCGTAAGTAAAGGAGATTCCTTTACGTCTATCTACGGTATTGATACCTAAACCAAATTTACCATTAACAGGAATCGGTAAACTACCGGCAAGACTATAATTTCCATTGGCCAATGCTTTTACCGTCTGATGCCTACGGGGTGTATTTTCATCGAAAATTGGATTGTCCAGATCATACAGCGTTACACCTCGTATGATAGGTTTAATACCATCTGGAAATGTAAGTCCAAAAAGCTGTGTGTTGAAAGGAAGCTGCTGTTTTGTATCGCGAATTTCAAAATGAAGATGTGGACCTGCAGATCCTCCTGTATTTCCTGAGTTTGCCAGAAGTTGTCCTTTCTTCAAATTGAACTGACCAGGTTTTAGAAATAGGTCGACGTCAAAACGTTTTTGTTTATACTGCTCTGCTTTTATAAAAGCATTGAGCTCATTATTGAAGCTTTCTAAATGTAGGTATACAGAAGTATAACCATTGGGATGATCGAGGTAAATGGAATTCCCTCCACCACCGATCTGTACACGGATACGCGAAACAAAACCGTCTGCAACGGCATATACAGGTATGTTTATTTTTTGTTGCGTCCGATAGTCGTCACCGCCATGGAAATGTGTTGCTCTCAATTCTCCGAATGAACCCGAGGCTTGCGGAGCAATATCCATAGGCGGTCTAAAATAATTTTGAGGGTATTGACGATGTTTGATGATATCCTGTGCATGGAGTGTGTTGGAAACAAGCGCAAACATCCCGATTATTGCTATTAATTTTTTCATAGACCTTACTTTATGGTGCAACTAAACATTTGTTTCTCACCAATAAAACCAACTAAAGTATCACCGATTACAACGGGACCAACTCCTGCAGGAGTACCTGTGTAAATAAGATCTCCCTTTCGTAAAGTAATGAACTTGGAGATATAAACGATCAAATCGTCATAAGAAAAAATCATATCTTTTGTATTTCCCTGTTGTACGGTTTCTTTGTTTTTCAATAGGGAAAAATCAAGATTTTTAAGATCATCAATCTCTTCCTTTGGAATTAATGGACTGATGACTGCTGAGCCATCAAAAGATTTTGCTAACTCCCAGGGAAGACCCTTCTCTTTGTGTTTTTGTTGTATGTCTCGCGCTGTGAAGTCAATACCGAGTCCGATGGCATCAAAATATGTGTTTGCGAATTTTTGGCTTACATGTTTTCCTTCTTTACAGATGCGTAATACGATTTCCGCTTCGTAGTGAATATCGTTCGAAAACTGTGGATAATAAAAGTCTTTGTTATCCTTCAATAAAGCGGTGTCGGGTTTCATGAATACAACGGGCTCTTGTGGGATAGGGTTGTTCAGTTCTTTAGCGTGGTCGACATAGTTACGGCCTATAGCAATGACTTTCATCTTGATCTTTCTTAAAGTAAAGCACCTGGATATATGCGTTGATGGTGCGGAATGTACAAACTTAGCAAATGTAGAAAGTAATTCAAATTGATTCGGATCAAATTGGGAAAGTGTTATAATTTAATAGGGTATTAAAAGGGAGTTAATAGGGGGATAATAGGGGGGTAATAGGGGTATGGCCCTACTAACTCCCTATTAAAACTGACTAAAGAATGTTTTATACCTAAATTAATGTATAATTTTGTATATATTTGGTATTGAGGAGTGTAAGAGGATTTGAAAACCAAATAACTATTTAAACCAATGGCAATTCAAGAGAACGGTCCTAATGGACCTTTTAAAGGTAAAGTAGGTTCAGTATATGGCTATAAGCTCAATGGTCAAAATATTATAAGAGGTGCTCGAAATAAAAATAGAAAGCCTCCAACCGAAGCTATGTTAATGAATCAGCAGAAGATGAAGGTTGCGAATAATTTTATTGTATCTGTAAAAGCTTTAATGCAGTATGGCTATCGTCATCTAGCTCCAAAGGGAAGTATAGTCGGACCATTTCAGACAGCGCAACAACATATCTTAAAGGACACGATGGAGCTGGATGCTGATTGCCAATATTATGTTAATGTTGAAAAAGTTTTTGTATTTAGAGGTCCGCTTTCTCCTCCGAAAGGTTGTTCTGTTGAAAGGCATGGCAAAATGTTGCATATGAAATGGATCTTTAATACCGATTATAAGGATAAAATGTACAAAATGAGCTTCGCATTATTTAACACAAAAGAATTTATGCAACTTGACATCGGTGTCGCTGAGGTTAATCAAGGCTCTTGTACAGTACCATTAATTGGATCTTTTGACGAGAAAACTCCCATTCACGTATATTTTGGAATATGGGATTCGTACCTTGATTTAAATTCCGATTCGGTGTATTGCGGTATAGTTGAGTAGGAATTGCTCTTTGGTTTGACTATTTTTAAAACATGAAAGATTTAAAAGCCGTATTTTTTGATTTTGATGGGACCTTGGTGGATTCTGAACGTTTTTATTTTGAAGCATGGAAGCCAATTCTTAAGTATCATTTTTCAATTGATTTAGATTTTGAGACTTGGATTCAACATTTTGCAGGACATACTTTAGCGCGTAATCTATTGACGATGAAAGAGCTCTGGGACGTAGAGGTAAAGGAAGAATTTATGTGGAAAACCACCAGGGAAAATTATGCGCAACAAGATATGCTGAGTATACCCCTAATGCCCCATGCAAGAGAATTGATTCATTTTTTGGTTGAACAGGATATTCAGATCGGATTAGTGACTTCTAATTTTAGGCCAACTGTAGATCGCATGTTGACACATTATGATTTACATGAGCATTTTTCCTGGTTTGTAACACGTGAAGATGATGTTAATCCAAAACCTAATCCATCTTGTTATGAAAAAGCATTACAGTTATCGGGCTTTAGTAGGGAAGAGGTCGTTGCTATAGAAGATACTGCAACAGGAGCGAGAGCGGCAATCGATGCCGGATTGAAGTGCATTGCTGTCACCAAACAAAAAGCTGAGCGTGATCGTCTGGATTTTGCAACCTATCTTTTTTCAGACTTAAAAGAGGTTAATGCTATCCTGAGGTAGCTTTTTGCATTTTTGTTACAAAAAATTAATCGTTTTAGCTTTGTTATTTTTAATATTATCTTTAATATTACAGCAGTAAGAACACCTTATTATGATGAATCGAAGAACCCTTGTTAAGCAATTGTTTATTATTGCGGGAGGAATTGCTCTATTGCCATCCTGCCTTCGTGAACAAGGAGGGGCATCTATTGTGCTCCAAAATATTAAGTTATCTGCAACAGATGAAGATTTCCTAGCAAAATTAGCTGAAATACTGATCCCTAAGACCGACTCGCCTGGTGGATTAGAGCTGAACTTACATCTGTTTGTAATGAAAATGGTTGATGATTGTGAAAGTCCAGAAAACCAAAAGGTATTTGTAAAGGGCATGCAGGTATTAAAGGACAATTCCGAATCGCAGACTCCAGAGGAGCTTTTAACCTCGATAACAACTTTGGAGGGTCAAAAGGAGGGAGATGAAGTTGCTTTTTTTAAGATATTCAAAAATCGGGCTATTCAAGGATATTTAAATTCTGAATACGTGATGAAAAACAAGTTGATATACAAATTGATTCCTGGGCCTTATCAAGCCGCGGTAAAATTGAAAGCGTAAATGGCAAATATTAATATAGACAGTCAAAAAGATAGAACCTACGATGCAATTGTGATTGGATCGGGGATTAGCGGTGGTTGGTCTGCGAAAGAATTGTGTGAAAAGGGATTAAAAACTTTGGTATTGGAGCGTGGCCGTGATGTCAAGCATATCAAAGATTATCCGACAACCAATATGAATCCCTGGGAATTTGAACATCGTAATGAGATGCCTTATGCGATCAAAAAGGAGAATCCGATCGTTAGTAAATGTTATGCTTTTCATGAAGATGCTGCTCATTTTTTTGTAAAAGATAAAGAGCATCCTTATGTGCAAGACAAACCTTTTGATTGGATTCGTGGTTACCAGGTAGGTGGCAAATCGTTGTTATGGGCAAGACAGACACAGCGTTGGTCAGACTTTGATTTTGAAGGCCCAGCCCGCGATGGTTTTGCTGTTGATTGGCCGATTCGATATGCCGATTTAAAGCCATGGTACGATTACGTTGAGAAATTTGCTGGGATTGCAGGAGATAAGGATGGATTACCGGAATTGCCTGATGGCGAATTTTTACCGGGCTATCCACTTAATATGGTTGAAAAATATTTCAAACAATCCGTTGCATCCAAATATCCTGAGCGGAAAGTAATTTCGGCACGGTGTGCACATCTTTCGAAGCCTAATCAGATTCATTTTGATCAGGGACGTGTGCAGTGCCAAAACCGTACATTATGTCAGCGTGGCTGTCCTTTTGGAGGCTACTTTAGTTCCAATGCGGTGACATTGCCATGGGCAGCAAAAACGGGTAATATGACCTTGCGTCCTTTTTCAGTTGTACATTCTATTTTATATGATGAGCAAAAAGGGAAAGCTGTTGGCGTTCGTGTTATAGACACCAATACGAAGGAAGAAATCGATTTCTATGCGCGCGTTATTTTTGTTAATGCGGCAGCAATTAATACAAATTTGATTTTATTGAATTCTAAATCAAATCGTTTCCCGAATGGATTGGGTAATGACTCTGGTGTATTGGGCAAATATGTTGCTTTCCATAATTATAGTGCCCGGATTTATGCGGAGTATGAAGGATTGCAGGACTATACAACGGAAGGACGAAATCCTGCGGGCGGTGGTTATATTCCACGGTTTAGAAACTTGCATAAGCAGGAAACAGATTATCTCCGCGGATATGCCGCAGGTTTTGGAGCATATCGGGGTAAAGACAGTGACCGAAGCGGAGCAGGTGAATCGTTAAAAAATAACTTACTGAATCCAAAGCTTGGAAATTGGCAGGTTGGCTCTCACATGATGGGCGAAACTATACCAAAAGAGTCTGGACAGGTAACCTTGGATACAAAGAAAATGGATGATTGGGGAATTCCTCTACTCCATATTGCTGTCGATTATGATGATAACGATGCAAAGATGAAGAAGGATTATCTCGATACAATGGAGGATATGTTCCAGACTGCTGGGTTTAAAAATATCCGACGTGATGACGGTAGCCAGGCTCCAGGTCTTGATATTCATGAGATGGGTGGAGCACGAATGGGATTGGATCCTAAAACATCGATGCTGAATAAATGGAATCAAGTTCATTCTGTACCCAATGTATTTGTTACAGACGGTGCAGCAATGACTTCAACTTCTACACAAAATCCTTCTCTAACATATATGGCTTTTTCGGCCCGTGCGGTGGATTATGCTGTAAATGAGATGAAAAAAGGAAATATATAAAAAATTTTAAAGATTAAGTTTTTTGAAAAAAAAACTTAATCTTTAAAATTAAAGCACTAATTTAAACCAATCTTAATTATCACAAATTAAGATAAACCAAACCAAATATCTTCACATCCGGTTTATGATACGGCTTAAGGAATGATATTTACAATTTATTTGCTAAAACGATTAAACAAATTATGATATGATGACCAATTTATGTTCGATACTAAAATGAAAAACTGAATACCCTTTTATCCATTATAATTAACAAACTGAAGTAATAATTTTGTCTGAGTGTCTTTGAAAGGGAATTCTAGTACAATAAATTTTTACTCTAAATAGCTAAAACGATTAAACTATTATCAAGCTAAGGATACCTATGCTTGAAATTTTAGATGTACTGGCTATATACGTTGTATAATTAAAAACCAATAAACAAACATGTTTCTTCTTTTAAACGGTTGAAACAAATAAATAAATCTAAAATCACTTTAAAAATTATGAACAAATTTGACGCAAGAACATTTTTGCAGTTGAAGAAAAATTCTAAATTGTTTTTTTCTTTAGCTGTTATTGCTGGATCTATGCAACAGGTAAATGCCTCGTCCGCTACTTTGTCGGGGTATGCGCATGTATCAAAAGCAAAAGAACTTGTTACTAAGCAAGGACAGGTTAGTGGTAAAATTGTGGACAGTAGCGGAAACCCAGTTTCGGGTGTAACGGTTTCTGTTAAAGGAACTTCTGTAGGTACCCAGACTTCTGAGACCGGTAGCTTTAGTATTAATGCGAAAGTAGGGGATATGCTGGTCATATCTTCAGTTGGATTTAAGACCGCGGAGACAAGAGTAAGTAGTACCTCAGGTTTAACCATTCGATTGGAATCTGCCGCAGATGTGCTGGATGAAGTCGTGGTAGTCGGTTATGGTACTATGCGTAAATCGGATGTGACAGGATCTATTGCAATGGTGAAAGGTGCTGATATGATCAAAGATCAAAACTTTAGTCCATTGGACAATT
The DNA here is from genome assembly GCF_004342035.1 of Sphingobacterium sp. JUb20. Lineage (NCBI taxonomy): Bacteria > Pseudomonadati > Bacteroidota > Sphingobacteriia > Sphingobacteriales > Sphingobacteriaceae > Sphingobacterium > Sphingobacterium sp. JUb20. The sequence continues at coordinate 450,491 of NZ_SLYV01000002.1, forward strand.
TAAGAGGGAAAGCATCGGGGGTGAATATTTTCTCTAATTCCAGTCAACCTGGTGCTTATGGCAATAAAGTAATTATTCGTGGTATGGGTACTATCAATTCTTCATCAAATCCACTTTATGTAGTGGACGGCGTGGTGATGGAAGATTTTCAATTGCTAAACCCCAACGATATCGAAAGTATTGAAGTATTAAAAGATGCTTCCTCTGCCGCAATTTATGGTGCTCGTGGTGCCAATGGGGTAATTTTAGTAACTACTAAGCGTGGAAATAAAGATGGAAGACGCACTATTAGTTACCAGGGATCAACCAGTGTTAGTTCTCCACAGCGTTATATGGATCTTCTGAATGCGCAGGAGTGGACAGATGCCTTTATGATTGGATTAGAGAATGAGAATAAATATCAGGCTAAATTTTTAACAGAGAAGAATCCAAACTGGAAACCTTGGTCTTTAGATAGAAAAGACTGGTTTAATGATCCCGATTATTTTGATGCCAATGGTAATCCGCTTTATGATACCGATTGGCAAAGAGAGGCAACTCGAACTGCGATCTCTCAAAATCATCAGTTGAGTATGCAACAAGGTGATGAAAAATCTTCTGTAGGTGCTTTTTTAAATTATACGGATCAACAAGGTATCGTTAATAATACATTCAGTAAGCGTTTGAATGGTAAGATGGCTTACGATTCAAAGCCAACTTCATGGTTATCAACTGCGGTGAATTTAAGTGTGAATCATACTTGGGGTCGATATACGCCTGAAGATGGAGGAGGCCAAGATGCCCGTCGTACCATGATTGAGATGCTTCCTTGGCTTCCTGTACGGGATAAATTGGGTGTGTATACAAATTCGGCTTCTTCTAAAATTGCTGATGTACTGGGTTTCGAAGGTATGGCTAATCCTGTTTCAATCTTAGAACTGCAAAAGCGTACACGTTACAATACACAGATTTTTGGTAATGCAGCCTTGACATTTCATTTGGCAGAAGGATTGGACTTGAAAACACAATTTGGTGTTGATAGCCATCAGAAAAGATATCAGGGATATTCATCGATTACTTTGAATAATATTTCTAGACCGAATGGATGGGCAGAAAGAGAGCATACGAATACTTTTTATTGGCAAGAAGAAACGTATTTAACCTATAATAAGCAGTTTGATAAGCATCGTATCAATGCCATGGCTGGTTTATCTTGGCAAGCAAGAACCTATGATTTTGATAACTCAAGAACAGAAGGATTTTTTGATGATTTTTATGAAACAAATAATATGGGAATCGGAATTTTACCGGCTCCTCCAGGATCAAATTGGAACAAGTGGGCAATGAATTCTTATTTCTTAAGAGCCTCCTATTCTTACGATAACCGTTATTCAGCGACTGTTACAAGTCGTTATGATGGTTCTTCTAAATTTGGTAAAAATAATAAATATGCCTTCTTTCCATCAGCTGGTTTAGCCTGGAACGTATCCAATGAGGATTTCTTGAAAGGGAACGAATCAATTAGTAATTTGAAATTGCATACGAGTTACGGATTGACTGGTAACTCAGAAATTGATCCATATAAATCTTTAGCTATTGTTGAGGCTGGAACAATTTTACTCAACAATAATAGAGCGCCATATTCTTTTGTGAGTACCATCGCTAATCCGGATTTAAAATGGGAGAAAACAGCCCAATATGATATTGGAGTGGAGTTGGGCTTGTTTCAAAATCGTTTAAATTTTGATGTGTCTTATTACCATAAAAAGACTACGGATCTATTGCTAGATGCACCTGTTCCAACAGCTTCAGGATTTAGTACGGTTATGAAAAATATTGGCTCAGTACAAAATCAAGGTTTAGATATAATGATCTCGGGAACTGTAGTTTCCAATGAAAACTTCAGCTGGAAATCTTCGCTCAACATGAATTATAATAAAAATAAGGTGTTGAAATTGGGTGAGAATAATGCCGATATCTTAATGAACAGTTGGGTTGGTGGTCCTAATAGCGTAATTCGAGTTGGAGAAAATTTAAATAGTTTTTATGGTTACCGTAGATTGGGTGTGTACACTCAAGAGGATATCAATAATGGTACTGCTACCCTAGGTCAGTTCGGAAGACCAAAGCGTACGACAGAAAAAGAGATTATTGGAAAAGGATTACCAGATTGGACAGGTAGTTTCATCAATAATTTGAAGTACAAAAACTTTGATTTTACGTTAGATCTTCAGTTTGTAAAAGGAGTAGAAGTAATGCAACAGTTTTATCATTCTACTTATGATCGTTTTGGAATTACCAATGGTTTAAAAGAGATCTTGACAGATGCGTATAACGGTACAAATCCCAATACGATGGAGCAGGCGATTTATTTAAGTAATGGAGGACATGCTGATCAGGATACGAATGTCGACGATTCGTGGGTAGCGGATGGTTCGTATATCAGAGTTAATCTCATCCAACTTGGATATACCTTTAATCCGGATGTATTGAAACGTGTAGGGATGTCTAATTTAAGAATATATGCAAATGCTAATAATCCATTCTTATTCACATCCAGTGATTTCAAAGGATATGACCCAGAAAGTACTTCTCAAGGAACTGGTAATTTTGGTCAAAATATGACATTTTTTGCTTATCCAAGAGCGAAGACTTTCTCTTTAGGTGTGAATGTAACTTTTTAAATCGTAGAACTTATCAAAATGAAAAATAAATTAGTAATGTTGTTATTGGCCGGAGTGACTTTGACAACTTCCTGTAATAAATTTTTGGAAGAGAATCCACAATCAAATTTATCATTAGAATATTATTATCAAAATGCTGGACAGGCGGAGGGAACAGTAAATTCTCTTTATCGTCGTGGAGCTCCCCAACGTATCTCTTATGCAAGCAGTGCTTATATCGGCCCTACCGCATCAGTGAGTACAATGTTGACCGGATACTTTACCAATAGCTATGAGGGCCAAGAACGAATTTGTTTGTTTTCAAGGGAATTGACGCGTCAGAATAATACAAACTTGATTTCTGGTACGATGAATACCATTTGGGATGACAGTTATAAGGCTATTAATATTGCTAATGCGGGTCTAAAGTATATTCCTAATATTAACATGGCAGACGCCGCAAAAAATCGTCTGATTGGAGAAGTTAAGTTCTTTAGAGCTTTTAATTACTTCTATTTAGTAAAAACATTCGGTGCAATACCTTTATCTATTACTGCTAATGAGACTTTAAAGGATGATCTTTATTTAGAACGCACACCAGCGGCGAAAGTGTATGAATTAATTGAAGCGGATCTTAAAGAAGCTGTTGAGGTATTACCTGCGGCTAAATTTGCTCAAAATGGCCATAGAATCACGAAGTATGTTGCAGCAATGACTTTGGCGAATGTATATTTACAGCAAGGAAAATTTGCAGATGCTGCTACAGCAGCTAAAATTGTTGTTAATTCAGGCCATAGCATGACTGTCAATACCGATCTAGGTATGAGTAGTGCCTATAATCGTTTGCGTAGTACGGATGACTTGGATGAAGTGATCTACGCTCAGGAATATGACGCAAATATAAATAGTGGAAGTTGGTGGCCAACTTATGCCTTTAACTCTTCCGCAGTATCGGTATTAGATAAATATTCGATCTTTGAACGTGTTTTTGGTCCAACAAAACAATTTTTGAATGTGTATGATACAAAAGATCTTCGTATTCAACCCAATCAATTTTTTCACTGGAAATATACAAATCCAATTAATGGTAAAGTTTGGGAATCTACTGATGCAGGTATTTGGTATTATTTTGATGAACAAGCGTTATTAACTACTGGTAAAGCAACAAAAGATTGGAACTTTTATCGTTACCCTGAAGCTTTATTGATTGCCGCTGAAGCAATTGCTAAAAGTGGTAGTGTGACTGCTGAAGCAGCGGGCTACTTAGCGCAGGTTAAAGCTCGTGCAAATACAGAAGGTAAAACTGTTGCTCAATTTACTTCTGATTTACAAGGTTTATCTGTTGATCTTTTTGTGAAAGAATGTTGGATTGAACGCTTGAGAGAATTTCCATTAGAGTTCAAGATGTGGGATGATATTGTAAGGACGAAGATGTTTCCTGTTATCTCAACTACTGATGCTGGTAAAATAGATTTTGTACCCCTTATTGGTGCTAAAAATGCATCAGGTGCAGTATTTAAAGAGTCTGATCTTTTGTGGCCTATATCGCCGGATGAAATTCAAAGAAATAATAAACTAACGCAAAACGAAGGTTATAAATAGTATAATGAGGCTGTCCAATCAAATTGGACAGCCTTTTTTAAGGATCTAATTATGAGAATATTTAGTTTTTACCTACTTTTTAGTATTACACTTTTGGCGAATGGTTTACAGGCACAGGAAAAAGTACACTTTGATGTTGCAGCCGCGCAGACTATGAAACAGATTTATCATTTATTTGGAAATGTTGAAAACCAGCTTCTATTGGAAAGGTTTCCTTTTGATGAGGGTTTTAAAGCCGATTATTTGAATAACACCGAACAAGCATCGCAGCAAAAGAAATATGCTTATCTATGGCCTTTTTCGGGTAGTTTTTCAGCTGTTAATGCTTTGATGGAGTTGCCCAAGAAAAAAAGAGAATTTCAGAATATACTCGATCAAAAAGTATTGGTCGGCCTTGCGGGGTATCGTGATCAAAAACGCCTTCCTGTGGGATATGCATCATACTTAAATAACGCTCCTGTTTCCGATCGCTTTTATGATGATAATATCTGGCTCGGTATTGATTTTACGGATAGTTATTTGTCGACGAAAAAACAAGATTATCTTACTAAAGCGAAGGAAGTGTGGGCGTTTGTGATGAGCGGTGAAGATGACCTACTTGGTGGTGGTATCTACTGGTGTGAACAAAAAAAAGAATCTAAAAATGCATGTTCTAATGCCCCTGCGAGTGTATTTGCGCTTAAGATGTATGAAGCAACGAACGATAACCATTATTTGGAAGAGGGCAGGAGACTTTACCATTGGACCAAAGAAAAATTAGAAGATCCTAATGATGGCCTTTTTTGGGATAATATGAGCTTAAATGGACATATAGATAAAGCAAAATACTCTTATAATTCGGGTCAGATGTTGCAAGCAGCGGCTTTATTGTACCGGTTGACTCAGGAGAAGCAATATTTGATGGATGCTCAAAAGGTCGGAGAAGCCTGTTATTCTTATTTTTTTCAAGATGTCACAGGACAAGAATTTAAATTGTTAAAAAACAGCAATCTATGGTTTCATGCTGTGATGATGCGGGGATTTATCAGTCTATTTGAACAAGATCATAATCCTAAGTATTTGGCAGTTTTTGCTAATAATCTGCAATATGCCTGGAACCATATGCGGGATGAAAAAGGTTTGTTCTATACGGACTGGACACTTAAAGATAGGAAGGAAACGAAAGGGTTGCTAGATCAGTGTGCATTTGTAGAGATGTATGCGCGACTGGCAAAACTTGGATACTAATAAAAAAATAGGCTGATATAATCAGCCTATTTTTTTATTAAATTATAATACATTGATTCTTTTTCCATCCCATCCCACAGCCTTGACCTGTGTTGTACCTTTTGGAGTATGAACGGTTGTGCTGGAGACGTCATTAGACCCAGCTCCTACAAATGCAATTTTTACAAGTTTATCACCTGCATAGGTTTCAAATGCTACAGCATTTTTCCAAGCGCTGTTTTGAACAATGATTTTATCTTCTTTTTTCTCGAAACCAGAACCTTCGATCCCGTTTAAGGGCAGTCTATTTTTATAAATTGAAGTGCTGTTTGCAGTAATATAATGTAATACCGGTGTGGAAGGTTTCTTATACTTAGATGCATACTGTTTTACGGCTGCAATATCAGCTGCTGTGATGGTCATCTGTGCGCAGGTATAATCATCTACCCAAAGGTCAATAGGGATAAGCATTCCAGACTGTTCAAAGAAATCTGTGAGATCTAATTTTGATGCATCACATGCGTTTTTGATAAACTCGAGTTGGTAGTATGCGTCTTGTTTAGTTGCTGTTGCTGGAGCATTAATTGCTTTCGTGAAGATATCACCATAAAAGTTTTTGTTCTCCCATGAATTTCCTTTTCCTGCGACATTGAAGTACAGCTGTAATTGCCAAAGTGGAACTAGTTTTACGAAGTGATCGCCGCCCCAATCACGTGGACGTTGGCGATCCCACCTGTCTGGACCGGCTTGTGTTAACCAGGGTTGACGGTGTACAAATGCAGATTCCATATAAGCAGTGATACGGCCTCCAATTTTAGGCTCATCATAGTCTTTTAAGCGTTCTCGTTCTAATTTGGGACTATGGCTGTTATACGTATATTGTGTCCATACGGAATAGATGTTATTGGTTACCTCTGTTGTACCTACCCATTTCATATTAGGCCTTACTTGGTTGACATGACCAAACTCATGCGCTACTCCCCAAGAATTTTTCCTAAGATTAGCCACATTTGCGACATCTTTCATGGTATTATCGTGAAATGCAGCGCCGATACCATCAGCATGCATAAATCCTTGCCAGATAACACGGCCAAACATTCTGTTCTTCGGAACTCTTTTTGTTTGTGTCAACCCCATGATTTGGTGCTGGATACCAATTATAGAATCATAAAGTTGGATCAGTTCTACGCCTTGATGGGGGGCATTTTCTTGTAATGATTTTACCGAATATGCAAGTTGTACTTGTTTTCCTACAATATCTAAGATGGGTCCAGAAGCATTTGCTAGCATACGATCCCAATCTTTATTGGTATGCTTACCTCGTTCAAATACATCATTCACTTTTCCACCAAGTATGTGAATGTTGATCTTTTTTGAAGATACTTTGTCTTCTGTGAAATATTGAATGTAAGCATTTCCTTTATTTTCAATTTTCAAAGCATTATAGCCTTCTTTTAGATTGTAGTCTTTTTGTTTGAAGTTTTTATCATCCCAGTTTGTTACGCGTAGCGCAATAGGGCTTCCATTGGTTTTTCCAACCCATACAATAGCTTCATCTCCTGCTGTGAAATAAATACCAGTAGGATTTTCATATTGGGAGTAAGGGCTTGTTTTAAGTCGCTTGCTTAGGCTATTGGGAGATTGATAATTTGTATAAGCGCGTAAACGTTTTTGAATGGGGTAAGATCCTTCTTTTAATTGTCTAGCAGCCTGCTTTAATATCAAATTATTGATATTTTCAATGTCCTGATCTCTGGCATTCTTTTTTACTTGACTGTAATCGTCTTTTGCAAATACTTGGCTATACTGTTGCTGAGCGTAAGACTGTACAGTTATTACAGTTATCAATAAAAAAGTAAATAGTTTATTCATCGTTATTGAATTGGTTTGAAGGTAATTTCAAATATAATCCAAAAGATAGCTTTATTTATGACCTTCATTTAAGACAAACGATTGTGTAATATAGGTTTTACTATTTATAATTTTTTCCATATTTCTTCGGTTACCCACACGGAGTTTGGAAGTTGATATTTCACTCTTATCTGGTGGTCTTTTTCTGTTTTGGAATAAAATAAGATATTGGTTATCCCTTGCAGTGATTTATCATATGAATAATCGATGTCTTCATATATCTGATTATTTAATGCTGTAAATCTACCTGATAATTGTTTGGATCCATTTGAACTGGTAAATATGAAGGATCGATCTGCGTTATACTCTTTTATATTGCCAAAAGAAGTTTTTCTCTTGGTACTGTGCTCTGTCCCATCGGATAGAATCCGAATGTTAGCGATTTCAAGAAGTTTCCATTTACCGACTAAAAGTTTATCAAATCCTGCTGAAACAATGACTTCTTCCAGTTGGTTGGCGGGCCGTGGGATTAATTTTAAAGTTGTTATCTCGTGAGTAAGATCGCTGGTTTTTATAGTGAGCATGTTATAATTGAGATGCGATATTCGTATATTTTTACTTTGTGTATTTCCTAGACCTGCAATTCCATTTTCATCCGAAACGGTTCCATTATTTTCCTCTTCTAAAAATATACTTGCTTTGGGTATGGGGTTTGATGTTGTGGCATCAAGCAGAATAATTTTTTTTAATTGGGCTTGGCACAGATGGGTGCAACATAAGTATATAATTAAAAAGCTTAGAAATACAAGTGTGCCTGAAGGCTGTTTTTGCAATGTGGTCATAATCGTCAGGTTTAGGTTATCTACCTGTATGACTACGACGGATTCAATTAGTTTAAAATAAAAATTCCCTTTACATAATCTGTAAAGGGAATCGCTATAATGGAATTTAGATAGTTATACGTTGACCGTAGCATCCATTTTAAAATCGTCATCTTTCAAGTGTACGATTTCCATTGATTTTTCGTAGTTTGTTGATTTCTTCGAGAAGAAGTCATGTTGCGTTGTTTCTGTATTTAGGCCATTTAAAACAATTGGGTTCACCTGCTTCACTTCAAAGATCGGATCAAATCCAAGATTCATTAATGCCTTATTACCGTTGTAACGAACATATTCTTTTACCTCTGCTGTTAAACCAACTTCGGTATAGATTTCCTCTGTATATTTCATCTCGTTATCGAACAATTCGTTCAATAAATTGATGAATTTCTGTTTCACTTCTTCTTGATTTTTTAGTTTTTTGAAGACTTCTTGTGCCATTAATCCAACGAAAACACCGTGGATAGACTCATCGGCAATAATTTTTTTGATGATATCTGCTGAAGCAACCATTTGTCCTTGACCACATAACCACAATGGTAAGAAGAAACCTGAATAAAATAGAAATGACTCAAGAAGCACTGAAGCTGCCAGTGTCATAAATAATTCTTCATTTGTTGGATTCTTTTTGTCTAATACATGGTAATAAGAGTCAATGGTGGATGCTTTGAATTGCAAAAATTTATTTTGTTCAACCCAACCAAAAATATCATTGATTTCGTTTGTAGTAGATACCGTTGTAAAAATAGTCGAATATGATTTTGCGTGGATCGCCTCCATCATACACATATACGATAATACAGCCTTATTTTGTAACGATTCTGTATGTTCGATGATTTTTGGCATTCCTGTATGGCTCTGTAAAGTATCTAACAAAGTCAATCCGCCCAATGCTTTTTTGTAGCATTCTTTCATTTCCCAGCTTAATCCTTTCCAACTATCAATATCTTTTGAAGGGATATATTCGGTATCAATCCAGAATTGTCTAATATTTTGCTCCCAAAACATCAAGGCATAATCATTATCTGGCGTATTCCAGTTTACAGCAGTATATTGTTTACTCATTATTTTACAGCGAGAATTATTGAATGTATATGTTAATAGCGCTATTCAAAAGTTTTAATAACTTTTGAATAGCTTATGGGTTTTATTTTAAATGAAGTTTATGCTGAACAAGAAACACAATCTTCAATAGATGACTTACGTGTACGCGTATAATACAATGATTTTAATCCTAATTTATGTGCATAAATGTAGTATCTAGATAGATCACGTGTATTATCTTTAGAATTTGTATGTAAAATAGTACTTACTCCTTGATCAATGTGACGTTGGATTACAGATACTAATTTAAGTACCTTGAATTGATCCATGTCGTATGCCGATTTGAAGTAGAAGTAATTATCATTTGTCAAATAAGGCATTGGGTAATAGGTTGTACTATCTCCATATTCGCGAACTTCGATGATATCCACAATCGGCATAACAGAAGCGGTTGCGTTCATGATATAAGATGTAGATTGGTTCGGTGCAATAGCCAAACGATAAGCATGATAAATACCGTGCTCTTGAACTTCTGCTTTCAATTTTTCCCAATCTTCAATTGTTGGAATATGTACTCCTTCAAATAATTCTTTAACCTTATCTGTTTTTGGCAAATAATCGCGTTCTGTATATGTGTTGAAATATGATCCATCTGCATAAGCTGACTTTTCAAATCCTACAAATGTTCTTTGACGGTCACGTGCGATTTCCATCGATGCTTCCAAAGAGTAGAAGTTCATCATCATAAAGAATGCATTGGCAAAGTCTAATGCTTCCTCCGATTCGTACATAATAAAGCTTTTCGCTAAATAACCATGTAGATTCATAGCTCCAAGTCCTACTGAATGTAATTCTTTATTTGCTTTGGCGATAGAAGGAACCATTTTGATATCTGTTACATCAGATACCATTGTTAAAGCACGCATTGCTAATTTAACAGATTCTTTAACACGCTTATTATCCATTACGGTAGCAATATTCAAGGAACCTAAGTTACACGAGATACCATATTTGATTTGATCTTCTTCTCCGTAGATATTTATTTCTGAAACTTCAGACACCTGCATGATCTCAGTACATAAGTTTGAGAATTTTACTTTACCAATGCCATTCAATGCATGAGCACGGTTGGTGTTTTCTTTGTAGAAGATATAAGGATAGCCGGACTCTTTTTGTGTCTGTGCAACCTTTACTAACATGTGACGGGCGTTGATTTTCTTTTTCTTGATATTCGGATTGGTAATCAACTCTTCGTACATCTTGTCCATATCCATTTCATCCAATGGAATGCCGTATTCCAGCATCACAGTATGTGGATATATTAAGTAACAGGCTTCATCTTTTTCAGCTAATTCCATGAATTTATCAGGAATAATGATACCTATAGAAAGGGATTTGATACGTACTTTCTCATCCACATTGATTTTTTTACAGTCTAAGAACTCTTCAATGTCAGCATGAAAAATGTTTAAGTATACAGCTCCAGCACCAGGACGCTGACCCAGTTGGTTGGCATATGAGAAAGTATCTTCCATGATTTTCATGATTGGAAGAACACCTCCTGCGCGACCTTCAACTCCTTTGATGGCTTCGCCACGAGCACGAATTTTCGAGATATTGAATGAAACTCCGCCTCCGATGGAAGATAATTTCATTGCTGAATCAACCGCATAGCCGATACCATTTAAATTGTCACCAATTTCATCTAAGAAACAAGAAACCAATTCTCCAGAACGTTTTTTACCTGCATTTAAGAATGTTGGTGTTGCTGGTTGATATTCTTGATTGATGAATAATTCGGCATAAGCAATTGCTTTTTCTACACCTTCGTGACGCGCTAAAAATAAAGCTACTGCTACGACACGGTCTTCATAACGTTCTAAGAACTTTTCTCCAGAATCGTCTCTTAACGCATAGCTTTGGAAAAATTTAAACGCAGCCATGAAAGAGGCAAAGCGGAATTTTTTTGCGAAAACAAAATTATAGACCGTTTCCATTTCTTCGTATGTAAACCATTCGTAGAAATTGATATAGTAATTTTGCTCAATTAAGTAATCGATTTTTTCTTTTAAAGTATAAAAGAACACCGTGTTCTTATTTACATACTCTAAAAAATAGGCACGTACGGCCTCTTTATCTTTATGTAAGCTAAACTCGTCATCATGTTTAATCATGATTTCGTTGTTAAGCAATATCCAGTTTTTTGCTACCTCGTTTGCTACCATCGCAGTTGTTCTTTATGATGTCAATAAATTGGTTAATATCCTCCATTGTACCAGACAATTCAAATTTGAAAGCCAATGGGATGTCAAAGTCAGCTGAAATTTTATCCGCGGCAAGTCCAAAGTTCTGTCCCCAGTTGCGGTTCCCGCTCGAAGTGACCGAATATATTTTAGACGCGTTTGCTGTCATAAATATGCGGGTCGTTTCGGGCATTTGTCCGAAATTAGTTGTGAACGTTACGAGATGCCCCGATTCTTCAGCAATAAGATCTGCGGTTATTTTATGAGCATGCCAGCCTGTGATTTGGGTAAGCTTGTCCATAAAACGTTGCACATTTCCAGTTTTGCTATCGTAATAAATATGTATCATGGATTATAAAAATTTGATACCAGATTATTATTATAATGCGATCGCTCCTAATTCTTCAGGCTTAAATCCAATGATACGGTGTTGAATTTCGTCATTTTCCAAAACGATTACGGTCGGAACTGTGCGAACTTTAAATTTTGCAGCTAAATCTGGTTGGTCAAATGGGTTGATAGACTCATATTTGATACCTTTTTGATCTAGATATGCAGATACTTGCGCACAAGGTGCACAATCGTTTTTCTCGAATTTGATGATTCTTGCCATGATTATACTTAAATTTAAAAATCGCGCTTCCTAAAAGAAGGCGAGTTGAGTTGAATGATTTTAACAAGTTTGAGAAGCCTAATTTCCCAACTCTAACAAATATCATAAATTTAATTTGAAGCTGTAATTTGACTTTTCCACATTGGTGGAAAAAAATGATCGATATAGGGCTTTGCGCATGCGGAATATTTGTATTCGCTTGGTTATCAATATTAATTTAATGTTGATAACTTTAGAAGATAGAAAATATCTGTATTTTAAGAATGTTTTTTTAGTCTAATATTTATGTCATAAAGTGACTACACTTTCTTGGTTTAATCTAATTATTTACTATATTTTGACAGCTTATTATATTAAAATATATATATGAAAAAATTACTTTGCGGTTTACTATTTTTATTATCTCTGGAAGCCTCCGCTCAAGAGAATGTCACTTTCCAAAAACCTTCTTCCGAAATTTTAGCCTTAGCTGATTTTATACGCCCTCCACAGATACGAATATCAAATGATCATAATTGGATCTTATTTTTATATCGACCTACTTATAAGTCTTTGGCAGAATTGGGGCAGGAAGAGATGAAGCTGGCCGGTCTTCGTATCAATCCGGCAACAAATGTTGAAAGTGCAGAAACCTTCTTTAATAAATTTTCTTTAAAGAAAATTGCTGATGATAAGGAGATTACAGATTTTAGAGGCATGCCTGCTAATCCTTCATTGGCAAATTTAACGTTTTCACCAGATAATACGAAATTAGCTTTTACCAATACAAATACTACCGGTACGGCTTTATTTATATTAGATTTAAAATCATTGCAGGTCAAACAATTGACATCATATGTGTTGAATACGTTATTAGATGCACCTTATAAATGGTTCCGTAATTCTGAACGTTTGTTGATTTCAACACTACCAGTAAATAGAATAAAATTAATTGACCAAACAAAAGATTTGCCGACCGGACCAGTTGTTTCGACAAGTGATGGACAGGTGTCGCAATTGAGAACATATCAGGATTTGTTGAAAAATCCACAGGATGAGACTAATTTTGAAACATTGGTTCAGTCTGAATTACAAATTGTAGATCTAGAAGGTGCAGTTCAAAAGTTTAGTGATAAAGCAATTTTTGCCGGGACCTCTTTTTCTCCAAATGGCGAATATATTTTAGTGAATACGATTAAAAAGCCTTATTCTTATATTGTACCTTATTCTAGATTTCCCCAGGAAACAGCTATTTACGACCTGACAGGGAAATTAATTACGAAGGTGAATGATGTTCCTTTGATAGAAGTTATGCCTAAGGGTTTTTCTGCTACACGTACAGGCCGTCGGAATTTGCATTGGAGAGATGATAAACCGGCAACTTTAGCCTATGTTGAGGCTTTGGACGGTGGTGATCCTGGGAAGAATGTTGAATTCCGTGATGCTTTATATACATTGGACTTTCCTTTTACCTCATCCCCTAAATTGATCACCAAAACCAAAGATCGCTTTGCTGGTGTCATCTGGGGAAATGATGAATATGCAATGGTCAGTTCGCAATGGTATGATACCCGTAATGTGAAAACATTTTTGATTAATCCAAGTTCTGGAGCGTCAAAATTGATTAATGACCGCAATAGCCAAGATATCTACAATGATCCTGGGGATGTGTTTAAGGCACGTAATAACTTTGGAACGTATCCGATGTCAATTCAAAATGATAAAGTGTTTTTAATAGGGAAGGGATTTACAAAGGAAGGGGAATTTCCTTTTGTGGATGAGCTGGATCTAAAGAGTTTAAAGAAAAAAAGACTTTACACCGCTAAAAAATCAGATCTTCAAGAACGTATTATTCAGCTTATTGATCCGAAAACGGGAGACATGATGGTTTCTCTGCAATCTGCTTCGATGTTCCCAAATTATTTCAAAAAGAATATTAAAACAGGAAAACAAAAGGCATTGACACAGTTGGAAAATCCATTTACTAATTTAGAAAAAGTACACAAAGAGATCTTGAATTATAAACGTAAAGATGGTGTTGATCTTTCAGGTACGTTATACCTGCCTGCAGGTTACGATTTTAAGAATAAGGAAAAACTTCCTTTGTTGATCTGGGCTTATCCAAGAGAATATAAAGATAAAAATACAGCTGGCCAAAGTACTGCAAACCCGAAAGAATTTACCTATCCGAGTTATGGATCATTTATTTATTGGGTGTCTAAAGGGTATGCCGTATTGGATAATGCCGCATTCCCAATTGTTGGCGAGGGTACTCAGGAACCAAATGATACTTTTATTGAACAGCTTGTTGCGAATGGTGCAGCGGCAATCGATGCGGTCGATAGTTTAGGCTATATTGATAGAAAGAAAGTGGCTGTTGGAGGACATTCTTACGGTGCTTTTATGACCGCACATCTTTTATCTAATTCAAATTTATTTGCTGCCGGAATAGCAAGATCTGGTGCTTATAATCGTACGTTAACTCCTTTTGGATTTCAAAGCGAACAACGTAACTTTTGGGATGACCCACAACTGTATATGACCATGTCTCCATTTGTAAGTGCTGATAAGATGAAAACTCCTTTATTACTTGTACATGGGGGGGCAGATAATAATCCGGGTACCTTTACATTACAGACGGAGCGTTATTTCCAAGCATTGAAAAATCTTGGAGCTCCTGTTCGTATGGTTATTTTACCGCGTGAGGCACATGGTTATGTTGCAAAGGAGAATATTTTCCACCTATTGTGGGAACAGGATAAGTTTTTAGAAAAATATCTAAAAAACAAATAACCCTTAGTAAAAAGCCAGATAAAAATTATCTGGCTTTTTTAATACTTATGCGTTTTTAACGCATGTCAAATGTTATTTTACAGTTTGATCTCTTTTGAAATTCTTAATTAGCGTGCAGCTTTGACTTGTACTGGTAGTAAATGATCGCCCCATATTAATGCAATTTTACCAGATTTATCCACATCAATTTTAAATTGTTCCTGTGGTGTAGTGCTTGTTGAATTTCTAACATTTACGCGTAATGCATCTTGTGCTTGATCATATTTTGTTCCCCATTGATTCCATGTTTTATTGAAAATAACAATTGTTTCTTGTTCACCGGGAATAGTATATAAGCTATATTTTCCTTTTGTTAATTTTTTACCTTCAATAAGGACGTCTTTATCAAATGCTACTGTTGTTGCTTCATTTGCACCCGTACGCCATATTTCTCCAACTTTGACAATATCAACACCAATTTGTCTACCTTTTAAAGATGGACGGCTGTAGTTTACATCAATGTTTACACCATCACTAGTAGTGACTTTAACACTATCAGGTGGGCTAGGTCTCTTGGTTTTATCAGTTTGTCCAAATACAGTGGTACAAATGATCGTTAACATAAATAAGATAGCTGTTGTTTTCATAATATTTTTTAATTAAATATACATAAAAATTTAAAGTAAAAAATTGATAGTAAGCTTTTTAAATTAATTTCTTGTATTTAGAGATATCGATACCACAATTTTAGTTTTGTTGATCCATAGGTAGATCGTATGGTAAAGTTTTGGTATAAATGAGGAATAGTTGTACTTGGAGAAGGCTATAAATAAATTTTAATACAAAAAGGGGAATATGTGTTTTGCATATTCCCCTTTTATTTTTTCTCATTAAGCACTTAAACGAGGTATTCAAATAAGGTTTGATCTTTATTTAATTCGATATATTCAAATTTGTTTTCCGTCATTCTTTGTAACAACGATTGGTAATCTGCCGGGTTGTTTAGTTCGATACCAATCAAGGCTGGACCACGCTCGCGTTCGGTTTTTTTGATAAATTCGAAACGGGTAATATCATCTTTGGGGCTTAATACCTCGGATACGAATAGTTTTAAAGCTCCTGGGCGATTTGGGAAACGTACAATAAAGTAATGTTTATATCCTTCATATAAGAGTGATAATTCTTGGATTTCACTCATACGGTTGATATCATTATTGCCTCCTGAAATAATACAGACAACTTTTTTTCCTTTTATTTCATCTTTATGAAACTCTAATGCCGCTACCGAAAGCGCTCCGGCAGGTTCTACGACGATTGCATCTTTATTATATAGCTCTAATATGCAGGTACAGATTTTTCCTTCTGGGATCGATCGGATATCATCTAAATATTCGCGGCTGATCTCGAATGTAAGGTCTCCAACTTTTTGAACAGCAGCACCATCGACAAATTTATTGATCTTCTCGAGTTCGACAGGTTTTCCCGCTGTAAATGCTGCCTGCATAGAAGCTGCTCCTTGTGGCTCTACACCATAGCATTTGATATTGAGATTTTTGTTTTTTAAATAGTAGCTCGTTCCTGCAGAAAGTCCACCACCACCGATTGGAATAAAAACAGCATTAACATCTGGTAAGTCTTGTAAGATTTCTACGGCTACTGTTCCCTGTCCTTCAATAACCTTTGGATCATCAAAAGGAGGAATGAAGGTCATGTTATTTTCTTCAGTATAAATGCGAGCCGCTTTCTGACAGTCATCAAAAGTATCTCCGGTCAATATAATTTCGATATTGCCATTGCCCCACATTTCTGTTTGTGTTATTTTTTGTTTTGGTGTTGGGCCGGGCATAAAAATAACACCTTTAATATCGAGCTTTTTACAAGAGAAGGCAACTCCCTGTGCATGATTGCCAGCACTTGCACAAACGACACCACGCTGCTGCTCTTCTTGGCTCAGTGAAATTATTTTATTATATGCTCCTCTTAATTTGTATGATCTAACGATTTGCAGGTCTTCTCGTTTCAGATAGACATCTGCGCCATATTTCTCAGAAAGATAAGTGTTGTATTGCAAAGCTGTGCGATTGACGACGTCCTTGATACGATGGTAAGTGCTTTCTGAGTCGATTTGTAAATTAGAAAAATCTAAACTCATTTTGTTCTATTATGATTAGGTGATTGTTTTTTTTATTCAAATAAAAAAACGTCATTTCGACTTAGAATAAAAGTAAATAAGTTTTTTGACTTTTTACTTGCAAATTTATTCTTTGTCAAAATGACGTTTTAATAAGTTTTTGTGTTATTAAACGCTTTCTGCGAATAAACTTCTGAGATCATCGTCGCAAATATCTTTTTTGGCATCTGCTAGAATTAGGAAGCGCTCATATGTTTCTGCAAGGGCTTCTTTTTCTAAGGTGTAACCGAGACGTTCTAAGTGATGCTTTAAAGCATGACGACCGGAACGAGCGGTTAAGATAATACCTGCTTCTTCTAATCCCACATCTTCGGGACGAATAATTTCATAAGTCTCACGGTGTTTTAAGAAACCATCTTGATGAATACCGGAGCTGTGCGCGAAGGCATTACGCCCAACAATTGCTTTATTAGGTTGTACTGGCATATTCATCATTTCACTTACTTTACGTGAAAGGTAAGTGAACATCTTGCTGTCAATATTTGAAGTTAGGTTACCGAAAGACTGATTATGAACTTTTAGAATCATAGCCACTTCTTCCAAAGAGGTATTTCCAGCACGTTCGCCGATACCATTGATGGTACATTCTACCTGACGTGCACCATTTTGGATTGCAGCAATGGAATTTGCTGTTGCTAATCCTAAATCATTATGGCAATGTGCAGAAATAATCGCTTGATCAATGTTTTTAACATTTTCTTTCAAAAACTTTATTTTAGCGCCATATTGATCAGGTAAACAGTAACCGTTCGTATCTGGAATGTTGACAACAGTAGCACCTGCGGCAATAACTGCTTCGACCATTTGCGCTAAGTAAACTAAATCAGCGCGGCCGGCATCTTCTGCGTAAAACTCTACATCTTCAACATGCGATTTTGCATATTTTACTGCCGCAACAGCGCGATCTAATATTTCTTCGCGTGTGGAGTTGAATTTATACTTGATATGCATATCAGAAGCTCCGATACCCGTATGTATACGTGGTCTTTTTGCATATTTTAAGGCTTCTGCAGCAACTTTAATATCATTTTCATTGGCACGTGTCAAAGCACAGATAATAACATCATTTACGGCCTTGGATAATTCAACAACCGATTGAAAATCTCCGGGACTAGAAACTGGGAAACCAGCCTCAATAACATCGACACCCAGTTTCTCCAAATCTTTTGCAATGTCGATTTTTTCAGGAGTGGTTAATTGACATCCTGGTACCTGTTCGCCATCGCGAAGAGTGGTATCGAAGATGTATAGATGATTTGGATCGTGTAACATAGCTTTATGTTTATAATTTAGAAACTCTGTTCAGTCTATTTAATAAATTCTAATACTTTAGCACCCATTTCTTGTGTGCCTAATATTTTGTCTGCAGGTGTATTTACATTTGCAATATCACCTGTTCTCCAGCCAGCTTTTAATGTTGCTGCAACTGCTTCCGTTACTTCTTTAGCTTCTGCTTGTAAACCAAAACTAATATCTAACATTAATGCAACAGATAAAATCGATGCCAATGGATTGGCTTTATTCTGTCCTGCAATATCGTGCGCTGAACCATGGATAGGTTCAAAAAAACCTGTACCGTCACCAATAGATGCAGAAGCTAGCATGCCCATAGAACCAGCAATCTGTGAAGCTTCGTCTGTTAAAATGTCACCAAATAAGTTGGCGGTTAGTACCACATCAAATTTCTTTGGATTTTTCACCAATTGCATCGCAGCATTGTCAATAAACATATGTTCAGTTTCGACATCTGGATATTCTGTTGCAATCTCTTGCACGACTTCTCTCCAAAGACGGGATGTTTCTAATACGTTTGCTTTATCTACCGAACATAATTTCTTAGAACGTGTACGGGCAGCTTCATAAGCTTTACGTGCTATACGTTCTACTTCATAGCGGTTATAATTCATTAGATCTGAAGCGAAATTATTATCTTCAGAACGATTTTTCTCACCGAAGTATACGTCTCCTGTTAACTCGCGGAAGAAAAGGATATCTGTTCCTTTTAATACTTCTGGTTTTAGGCTAGATGCGTCTAATAGTTCATCAAATAACAAGATGGGACGTAAGTTTGCATAAAGACCTAATTCTTTACGGATTTTTAATAATCCTTGTTCCGGACGTACTTTAGCAGATGGATCATTATCGTATTTAGCATGTCCAATGGCACCGAATAGGATTGCATCACTTGATTTTGCTTTCTCTAAGGTTTCATCTGGCAATGGGTTTCCGGTAGCTTCAATAGCAACGTGACCCATGATCGCTTCATCAAAACTGAATTCATGACCATATTTTTGTCCGATTTTTTCTAGAACTTTTTTACCCCAAATAGTTACTTCTTGTCCTATTCCGTCACCAGGAATAACGAGTATATTTTTTTTCATCAGATTAATTATTTTGAGTGTATGTTTTTCAATTGGATAATCGACTCCATTTCACTCGTTTTTATGTTTTATGATGAAACTATCATGCGCATATCTACTGTATGTTGTGAGTAGCGTGGGCATGATAGTTTCCTGTTATGCGTACTGTAAAATATCTTCAATGGTTTTAACCATTCCTTTTTCTAATATGATTTTCTTTTCAAGGCATGTTGGTAGCTGTGTCTCAAAATGGCCAACATAAATTAATGTTTTTCCATAGGTGCATAGTTCATCTACAACTGCATTGAAATGTTGTGTTTGTTCGTAATCAAGACCCTGGCAGGGTTCGTCCAAAATTAATAATTCAGGATTCTTAATCACTGTTCTTGCTAGCAAAGCTAAACGTTGTTTGCCTAAGGGTAGTGTATTTAATAATTTATTTTTATCTTCTTTCAAATCAAAGAAATCCAATACTTGATCGAGGAATTGTTGGTTTTCAAAGCTGAGATTACGGAATAGTCCAACGGAATCAAAAAAACCTGAAGCAACACTTTGCCAAACTTTCGCTGACTGATCAAAGTACCAATGCATTTCAGGTGAAATAATTCCTAAATGAGCTTTGATGTCCCATATACTTTCTCCAGATCCTCTTTGTTTACCGAAAAGAACAATATCATTGGCATAGGCCTGAGGGTGATCTCCATTGATTAAACTTAATAACGTAGACTTTCCAGATCCATTATGCCCCTGCAATAACCATTTTTCACCTGCTTTTACTTCCCAACTAATTTTTTTTAGTACCTCTTTTTCACCATACCTTACATCCACATTGGACATTTTTACCATGGTTTGGGAAGTAATACGTGGAGATTTCTGTAAAAAATGTGGAAGTGGTTTTCTTGCGCGCTCTTTTTCTCTTGAGAATGCTGCTTGTGAAGAAACTTCAAGTAACTGACCTCCTTGTATTTCTGCAAAATGATTGATACAGGTTGGCACTGTTTGATCATTACTGATTAATATCAAAGTCACTCCAGCGTGTGCTAAATCATCGAACGCTTGATTAAGTTCTTGGCGAGATTGACGATCCAGACCTGTATAGGGTTGGTCAATAATCAGTACTTGTGGCTTTAGCCATAACGCTTTAATTAACTGCAGTTTTTTATGTTCACCACTTGACAATTCTATAAGCTGTGTGTTTTGAACATCTTCAAACCCAAAAGTTTGGAAGTATGGTTTTACCTCTTCAAATTGCAAATGTTTTTCTTTTGCAAAATGTAGAAATTCGGCCTGTACTGTTAACGTATCGTTGGTTTGATGTTTGTTGTAACGTTGCTGGTAATAGAAGTTTTTATCGCCTTCTAAATTGGTGAATTGATACCAATTTGAAACATATAAAACTTCTGCAGGAAGAGGGGAGCTGCTGTTAAAGTTAATTTTTAAAAGTCCACTGTATGGAATATGGCCTGCAATTGCTTGTGCCAAAGTAGTCTTTCCCGTACCGCTTCTACCACCGATTAACCAGTGCTGACCTGGTTCAATTTGCCAATTCAAGTCCTGCAGTACCACATGATATTGGTGCTGGACAGTTAAATTGGCAATATGGACGACAGGTTCTATCATTATCTTGTTTGTTCGAAAGTTTCGATTGCACTTTTGTTATTTAGGATGAAATCAATATCATCATATCCGTTAATAAGACATGATTTTTTGTAAGGATTAATTTCAAAAGATTGTTGTGCACCTGTTTCAGATAATGTAACGGTTTGATTTTCTAGATCCACGATAATTTCTGTGTTCGGGTTTTTAAATACGGTATCAAAAATAGTTTCTAAAAACTCGTCTGTTACCTGAATCGGCAATACGCCATTATTCAAGGCATTGCCTTTGAAGATATCTGCGAAGAAACTACTGATCACAACATCAAAACCATAATCCTGGATAGCCCAAGCGGCATGCTCACGACTGGAACCACAGCCAAAGTTTTTACCTGCTACAAGAACTTTTCCTGCATAAGTAGGGTTGTTCATTACAAAATCAGACTTGGGTTGATTGTCGCTATCATAACGCCAGTCGCGGAATAAATTGTCACCAAATCCATCCCGTGTAGTAGCTTTTAAAAAGCGTGCTGGGATAATCTGATCGGTATCTATATTTTCAATCGGTAAAGGAACTACCGTTGTTGTTATTGTTTCAAATTTTTTCATCTAAATAATTTGTTATTTAATGGTGATGAAGCTATCATGAGAAGAGTATCTATCTCTTTTTTGAGCCACTTTTGCCTCATGATGGTTTCATCTAAATAATTATTTACGAGTGTCTGTTTTTAACTGTATCAATGAACTCGTTTCACTTTATATGTGAGCTGTTTCAAGCTCTTGATATTTTTCGTGTTATGTTGCTGTCAGTGCAATGTTTTATTTTAAAACTGCTCTAACTTCTCTAAGCTTCATAGTCATGCTGACGGCTAAATTATCAGCCCAATTGTTGTAATCTTTAATAGCATCTAAACGTTCTTGATCGCTCACATATCCTTCTTCTACCATTTGTTTTGAGTTGGCTACCTGCGACCATATTTTTAATTTGTCTAGGTGTAATGGGTTGTTGCGCTCATAATGTTCATCGGCGTTAAAGACTTCGATTTGACCAAAACCATGTTCTTCAAAAATGTCATCCAGATCGTATCCGATCCTATTGTTCATACCAGCGTCATTTCGCCACATCAAAAACATGTGATAATAATGTTCCATACTTCTGGGTATTTTTGGAGTCCAATCGATGGCTTCATGATTATAATCTAATATCGATACTTGCCCATTGGGTTTTAATAACGTTTTCAATTTATCAATCGCTTTATCAAGTGTTGAAATCCATTGAAAAGTACGTGCTGAAACGATCAGGTCAAATTTTTCGATGCTGTCAAAATCTAGTAAATCACAATGAATCAATTCTAGATTCTGGATACTACCAAATAGATTTTTTCCTTCCGTAATAAAAGACTCTGTATTATCAATTCCAACAACAGCACCTGATGGGCCGACTATGGCTGCGATATCTTTTGTGATCGCACCTGTTCCACAACCGATATCCAAAACTCTTAATCCTGGTTTTAGAGCAGATTTCAATGTATGATAATCTTTTTCCAACGTTCTTTGATTAAAGATTGCGTTTGCACTTTGCTCTTCACGTTGAATCACTTTATTTTCGGTGACTGCGACTGTCTGACAAATTTGGCACATTTGTAAAAGTTATTTAAGAACAGCTACTATTAGCAATTAGATTATATCAACTCCCTAACATCGGTAATTTTACCTGTTACAGCTGCCGCTGCAGCAGTTAAAGGTGATACCAGCATCGTGCGGGCATCAGGTCCTTGACGTCCTTCAAAATTTCTATTTGATGTCGAAACACAGTATTTTCCTGCAGGAATTTTATCTTCATTCATGCCTAGACATGCTGAACAGCCTGGTTCACGTAATTGAAATCCTGCCGCTTCGAAAATTTTATCTAATCCTTCTTCGATTGCCTGTTTTTCAACTTGTTTTGAGCCGGGAACGATCCAAACTTCTACTTGTTCTGCTTTTTGTTTTCCTTGAACAAATGCAGCAACTTCACGTAAATCTTCGATACGGGAGTTTGTACAGCTTCCAATAAAGACATAATCTACTGGTTTTCCTAAAATTGGAGCATCATCAGCAAAGCCCATATAGTTGAGTGCTTTTTGATAAGATGGTTGTTCTGATTCAGGTTGTGACTGTGTAGCTGGAATGCTTTCTGTAATGCCCATGCCCATTCCTGGATTAGTACCATAGGTGATCATCGGTGCGATATCTGCTGCATCAAATTCTAATACAGCATCAAATTGTGCGTCATCATCAGAATATAATGTTTTCCAATATGCTAATGCTTTATCCCATTCCTCTCCTTTAGGAGCGAATTCACGTCCTTTTACATAATCGAAAGTAGTTTGATCGGGAGCAATTAAGCCTCCACGAGCTCCCATTTCAATACTCATATTACAAATGGTCATTCTAGCTTCCATACTTAATGAACGGATTGCCGAACCAGCGTATTCAATAAAATAGCCTGTACCACCTGCTGCAGAGATTTTTGCAATGATGTATAAGATAATATCTTTTGCGCCTACTCCTTTTTGCAAATCACCATTTACTTCGATTTTCATCGTTTTTGGTTTTTGTTGCAGTAAGCATTGTGTTGCAAAAACTTGTTCCACTTGAGAAGTGCCTATTCCAAAAGCAATAGCACCAAATGCACCGTGTGTTGAGGTATGACTATCTCCACATACCATAGTTTTACCTGGTAATGTAATCCCTAATTCTGGCCCAATCACGTGTACAATACCTTGGTAGGGGTGACCTAAACCATATAGGTTAATACCGAATTCAGCACAGTTTTTAGTCAACATATCAACTTGGTAGCGTGATAATTCTTCTTTGATGGGAAGGTGCTGATTTAAAGTGGGGACATTATGATCTGCCGTGGCAACAGTTTGGTTGGGACGAAATACCGGTAAACCTCTTTTGCGCAGACCATCGAATGCTTGTGGGGAAGTTACCTCATGGATAAGGTGGGTGTCTATATAAATAATATCTGGAAATCCTTCTTCACGTTTGACGACATGCGCATCCCAAATTTTTTCTACTAATGTTTTTGACATTTTCTTCTCTAATGTTAATTTTTCAATTTAATTCGGTTGTTTTTTTGGAACTTCCTAAAAACAACCGAATTTTTGCAGTCTAAATTACGAAAATTTAAACAGTTTTTATAGCTTTCATTGCAGTCATTGCTTGACGTAATTTACGACCTACAATTTCGACTTCATGATTACGTAAAATATCATTAATTTCCACTAACTGAGCGTTATCTACTGAAGCGTCTTTACCAGCATTATAGTTTTTACCTACTAAATCAGTTTGTACTGTTTTCATGAAATCAGCTAATAATGGTTTACAAGCTTGATCAAATAAATAACAGCCATATTCTGCTGTATCTGAAATAACACGGTTCATTTCAAATAATTTTTTACGAGCGATTGTATTCGCGATTAAAGGAGTTTCGTGCAATGATTCGTAGTAAGCTGATTCTGGTTTAATTCCTGCTTCAACCATAGTTTCGAAAGCTAATTCAACACCAGCTCTGATGAAAGCAACCATCAAAGTATAGTTGTCAAAGTACTCTTGCTCTGCAATTTTCACATCACCTGCAGGAGTTTTTTCAAATGCTGTCTCACCAGTTTCAGCTCTCCATTTTAATAGATTTGCATCACCGTTAGCCCAGTCTTCCATCATCGTTTTACTGAATTCGCCAGAGATAATGTCATCTTGGTGTTTTTGGAATAGCGGACGCATGATATCTTTCAATTCTTCTGATAATTCAAAAGCTTTGATTTTAGCAGGATTGCTTAAACGATCCATCATACCACTTACACCACCGTGCTTTAATGCTTCAGTAATAACTTCCACACCATATTGAACTAGTTTAGATGCATATCCAGCGTCAATTCCTTGTTCAACCATTTTATCGAACGATAAAATAGAACCTGTTTGCAATAAACCACATAGGATGGTTTGCTCGCCCATTAAATCAGATTTTACTTCAGCAACAAATGATGATTTCAATACACCAGCTCTGTGACCACCTGTACCTACACAATATGCTTTTGCTTCAGCCCATCCTTTTCCTTGTGGATCGTTTTCTGGGTGAACAGCAATTAAAGTAGGAACACCAAAACCACGTACATATTCAGCACGTACTTCAGATCCTGGACATTTAGGTGCTACCATGATAACAGTAATGTCTTTACGGATTTGCATGCCTTCTTCTACGATGTTGAAACCGTGTGAATAGGACAATGTAGCACCTTCTTTCATTAATGGCATTACAGCATTGATCACAGCAGTATGTTGTTTATCTGGTGTTAAGTTAATTACTAGATCTGCAGTAGGAATTAATTCTTCATAAGTTCCTACTGTAAAATTGTTATCTGTAGCATTTTTCCAAGAATCTCTTTTTTGCTCAATAGCTTCTTTACGTAAAGTATATGATACGTCTAAACCACTATCTCTCAAATTTAGACCTTGGTTTAAACCTTGTGCACCACAGCCTACGATTACGATTTTTTTACCCTTTAAAGCATCTACACCGTCAGCGAATTGACTGTTGTCCATAAAATCTGCTTGACCTAATTGATGTAATTGATCTCTAAGTGGTAGTGTGTTGAAATAATTTGCCATTGTTGTTGTTAATTTCTTTATTGATGGTTTGTTGATTATTTTATTTACTGTTTCTAATTGCTTTGCGTTGTGCTAAGGCATATCCCCAATGCAAATTGTCGTGCGATAGGGTTGCGATTAGTACTTCTTCGATTGTTTTCATCTCAGCACCATAGGTTGCTGTAGCGTAAGGAGTGATAGTCGTAAAAATACCTTTCTCATAGTCGCTTTGAATCTGATCGATGGTTGTTAGCGCTAATGCTTTCAATTCATCTACTTCTTCCTGTGTCACGTTACGTGTCGGTTTAGTATCTTTTTTATAGTCTTCATTGTACTTTACTGATGACGTATCTGCTAAGATACCGGTGCGAACATAACTCAACGTTTGTGTTGAAACGACGATATGCGCAAAATTCCAGAAGATATTATTATTGAATCCTTCCGGTATAAGATTTAATTCGTCTAATGTCAAATCATCTAGTAATCTTACAAATCCTTTACGGCTACTGATAATAAATTCAAATATGTGTTGTGTCATTTTTTACTTTTTTAATCGAAATTTTTAATGAGGCAATGATTTTACAGGACATTGCCTCATTTTTGAAAGTTAAGAAATGTTGCCATTACATGGTGAAAACATCATCTCCTTTTTCGAGATATTCGTTTTCAACGACATCTTCAGAAGGTTCTCTGCGTTCAAATTCTTTTAATTTAGCATGAAATCCAGCACTTTCTTTAATGATAGCGATACGTGCACCACGTACAAATTCGATTAAATTATACTTGGTCAACTCTTCTGTTAACTTATCAATTTCCTCACGATGACCAGCGGTTTCGAAGACGGTGTAGTCTTTGCGGATAACAACTGCAGATGCGCCATATTGACGTAACAGTCTTTCTACGTACACCTTTTCTGTAATGACTTCTGTTGGAACTTTGTATAAAGCCTGTTCTTGCCAGATTACTTCATCGTTAGTATTGTAGTATGCTTTGAGTACTTCTACCTGTTTTTCGATTTGACGGCATAATTTGCGTACTACTTCTTCTATTTCAGTAATTAAAATCGTAAAGCGATGAATCCCTTCTACTTCGGAAGGAGAAGTGTTTAAACTTTCGATATTAATTTTTCTTCTTGAGAATATGGTTGATATTCTACCGATCATGCCGATAGAATTTTCTGTATAAATCGTGATTGTATATTCTTGTTTTTCCATTTTACTTCAATCTAATTTCTGAAACACTAGTTCCCTGTGCAACCATTGGGAACACATTGTTTTCTTTTCCAACCATTACTTCTAAAAGGTAGGCGCTATCGTGTTCCAACATGGTTTTTAAAGCTGTTTTCAACTGATCTCTTTCTGAAACTTTTTGTCCCTCTATATAGTATGATTTTGCTAAAGCAACAAAATCTGGACTAGTAATATTCACGAAAGAATAGCGTTTTTCATTGAAAAGCTGTTGCCATTGGCGAACCATTCCTAAGAATTGATTGTTTAGAATCAGGATTTTTACTTTAGCACCAAATTGCATGATAGTACCCAATTCTTGGAGTGTCATCTGGAATCCCCCATCGCCAATAATAGCAATAACATCGCGATGTGGTGCGCCATACCAGGCACCTATTGCTGCAGGTAGACCAAATCCCATGGTTCCTAATCCTCCTGAAGTAACATTAGATTTTGATTGATTGAATTTTGCATAACGGCATGCTACCATTTGATGTTGTCCAACATCGGTCGTGATAATCGCATTTCCCTCAGTCAGTTCATTTAAAAGATTGATCACTTCGCCCATTGTTAGTACATCACCTGTTGGATGAAGCTCATTTTGGATGACCTCTTTAATTTCTTCTTTTTCTAAGGTTCTGAACTGTTCTAACCAATCGGTATGTTCTTTTTTGTCGATCAATTCAGTCAGTTGCGGTAAAGTTTCTTTACAATCTCCCCAAACAGGAACTGTTGTTTGAACATTTTTGTCAATTTCGGCAGGGTCAATATCTAAATGTACTACTTTTGCCTGTTTTGCATATTTGTCAAGACGTCCTGTTACACGGTCATCAAAACGCATACCGATAGCGATTAAAACATCACATTCGTTAGTCATCACATTAGGTGCATAGTTACCATGCATTCCAAGCATACCAACATGTTGTGGATGATCTGTTTCGAGTGCACTAAGGCCCATTACTGTGGCTGCAGCAGGTATGCCTGATTTTTCTAAGAAATCTTTAAACTCCTGCTCAGCTTTACCTAAAATAATACCTTGACCAAATAAGATAAATGGTTTTTGTGCACTATTGATTAGAGCAGCAGCTTCCTGTACATACTCTTTTCTTACAATAGGAGATGGACGGTACGAGCGGATGTGCGTACATTTTTCATAACCTTGATAATCGAATAATTCCATTTGTGCATTTTTCGTAATATCGATCAATACGGGGCCAGGTCGACCTGTACTAGCGATATGAAATGCTTTTGCTAATGCCATCGGAATTTCGGATGCTTCTGTTACTTGGTAACTCCATTTTGTGACAGGAGCGGTAATATTAATAACGTCTGTTTCTTGAAAGGCGTCTGTACCCAATAAACTTGCGAATACCTGTCCAGTGACGCAGACGATAGGGTTGCTATCGATCATAGCATCGGCTAAACCAGTAACTAAATTTGTTGCTCCAGGACCAGAAGTTGCAAATACAACACCAGGGCGGCCAGAGGTTCTTGCATACCCTTGTGCAGCATGGATACCACCTTGCTCGTGACGGA
Organism: Sphingobacterium sp. JUb20; assembly: GCF_004342035.1. Taxonomy (NCBI): domain Bacteria; kingdom Pseudomonadati; phylum Bacteroidota; class Sphingobacteriia; order Sphingobacteriales; family Sphingobacteriaceae; genus Sphingobacterium; species Sphingobacterium sp. JUb20. The sequence goes on from NZ_SLYV01000002.1 coordinate 478,864, forward strand.
CCAAAATATGAGTTAATTTTTCATTATAATCATATAATGCATCATAGATCGGCATGATCGCTCCTCCAGGATATCCAAATACGGTATCAACACCTTCACATAGTAAGGCTTCTAATACCGCCTGCGAACCTGTTAATTGACTAACGGGTTGAGGTTGCTTTGTACATTCCTTGCTTTCAGTTTTTTCCAGCGTACTCATTATTTTCAATTTATTCGATTTGTAATTCTTTTGTTTGTGTTGATTATTCGGTCTTGCTTTTATAAGTCTGTTACACAGCCTTCTGAAGCGTCAGCAACAGTTTTGGCATATTTGTAAAGGACTCCTTTTGTTACTTTCAATGCTGGTTGTTTCCATCTTGCACGTCTAGCAGCAATTGTTGCTTCGTCGACTTTTAAGTTTAGTGTATTGTTGACCGAGTCGATTTCAATGATATCTTCATCTTCTACTAATCCGATCAAACCTCCTTTATACGCTTCAGGGGTAATGTGTCCCACGACAAAACCATGCGTACCTCCAGAGAATCTTCCGTCTGTGATTAATGCGACAGATTTTCCTAATCCTGCACCAATAATAGCTGAAGTAGGTTTTAGCATCTCTGGCATTCCAGGTGCTCCAACTGGTCCCTCGTTTTTGATCACCACTACATCTCCTTTTTTGACACGACCTGAAGAAATCCCTGCGATTAAATCTTGCTCTCCATCAAATACACGTGCGGGCCCGACAAATTTCTCTCCTTCTTTTCCTGAAATTTTTGCGACAGAACCTTTCTCGGCTAAGTTTCCATATAGAATCTGTAAATGGCCATTTGCTTTAATAGGATCGGCTAGTTTATGAATGATCTTTTGATCATAATCTATTACGGATTTCACATCTGCTAAATTCTCAGCTAATGTTTTTCCTGTTACAGTCAAACAGTCACCATGTAGTAATCCCTCGTTTAATAAATATTTTAAAACTGCAGGGATTCCACCGTATTGATGTAAATCTTGCATTAAGTATTTACCTGATGGTTTAAAATCAGCTAAAACCGGTGTTTCATCCGACATACGTTGGAAATCATCCTGTGTGATATCTACACCTACTGATTTACCAATTGCAATAAAGTGTAATACGGCATTTGTACTTCCTCCTAGTATGATGATCGCACGGATGGCATTTTCAAATGCTTTGCGTGTCATGATATCTGAAGGTTTAATATCTTTTTCTAATAAGATGCGGATATATTTACCAGCTTCTAAACATTCATCTTTTTTATCTTGTGATACGGCAGGATTGGATGATGAATAAGGTAAGCTCATTCCTAATGCTTCGATGGCAGCGGCCATTGTATTGGCTGTGTACATTCCTCCGCAGGCACCTGCTCCGGGACATGTATTACGGATTACACCATCGTAATCTTCGTCGGAAATATTACCACATATTTTTTGCCCTAAAGCCTCAAATGCGGAAACAATATTTAGATCTTCTCCTTTATAATGACCGGGTGCAATTGTTCCACCGTAAACCATTATTGCTGGGCGATCTAAACGGCCCATTGCGATTACAGCACCAGGCATATTTTTATCACATCCAGGTATTGCAATCAATCCATCATAATATTGCCCACCACAGATTGTCTCAATGCTATCTGCTATGACATCTCTACTGACTAATGAATAACGCATACCTTCTGTACCATTACTCATACCATCACTGACCCCAATTGTTCCGAAGGTTAAACCAACTAAATCACTTGCCCATACGCCCTTTTTAACAACTTGCGCAAGATCATTTAAATGCATGTTACAGGTATTTCCATCATAACCCATACTCGCAATACCTACTTGAGCTTTTTCCATGTCCGCATCTGTAAGACCAATACCATATAGCATTGCTTTTGCTGCGGGTTGTGTTTCGTCTTGTGTGAATGTACGGCTGTATTTATTCAAGATTTGTTCTTTATCAGATGATGACTTCATAGTTCTCGTTCTCTAATACTAAATTTTTATATCGTCTTTGTATAGAAGCACCTATTGTATGCTCCCAATCTTCTTTATAAATAATGTGATCGACTTGTTTTATTCCTATTATTTCTGCTGCCGTTCCTGATAGAAAAGCTGAATCTGCTTCGTGGATATCTTGGACTGTCAACCTTTTCTCAATTAATTCAATTCCTAATTTTTTACAGATCAGAATGACGTTTTTTCGGGTTATGCCAGGAAAAATATTCTGAATAGGCGGTGTATACAGTTTGAAATCTTTTTCAATAAATAAGTTTTCACTTGATGCTTGTGCTACATAACCATCCTGATCTAACAACAGTGCTTCGTCATATCCATTTTTTATTGCTTTACTGCTTGCTAAAATGGAGTTGATGTATTGGCCTGATATTTTTGAGGAAATCGGAAATGCTTTCGAACTTGGTCGCTGAATATCCGATATTTCAACCTTTAATAGATTTTGTCCTAAATAAGGTCCCCATTCCCATGCAGCCATCATGATCCGAGCTTCAGTTGATGAAGTGAGGTGCATGTTGGATCCAGAGAATACCAATGGACGAATGTAGGCTGAACGTAGATTGTTGATGGATAATAATTCATAAGCACGGTCAATCAACTCCCTATTATCCCATGTATATGGTATATTGATTGCATCACATGACTTCTCTAGACGCTCAAAGTGTTCCAGTGCTTTAAAAATACGAGGTCCATTGTGGGTGTTATATGCCCTAAGACCCTCAAACGCACCATATCCATAATGCAAAGCTTGAGTATACAGGTCAAGACCTGTAGCAAAAGCTTTGACGTACGATCCGTCTAAGTAAATTAATGTGTTCTCGTCGTAATATTTCATAACCTTGTTATCTACCCTCCCTATTAGTAATAATTAGAAAATGACCTGTTTTTGTTTCCCTTGGGTAAATGTAATTTAAGCGTAAACTTTACTGCTGAAATTATTTCTTTAAGTTACTCCGAATAAAAATAATTGGCAATAGCCTTATCTAACTTTTTTGATTAAGTATATAATTTTGATTATTTGTTTTTTGCAAAATTAAATTTTTATATTTTCAATATTAGTGATATTTTAGAATGCAGTAAGTAGACCGTATTTAAAATCGGTCTACTTGGCTCAAAAACTTTTTTTTCATTTTGACCTCAAATTCTTCTTAAAAATTGATAATTCCTTATTCTTTTTATTTTTTTGAGTATTATTTCTTTGAAGTTATCCTCCGTTTTTTTTGATTCATGAGACTATTGTTAATGAACAATATGTGGGAAAAATTTTAAATGGGATGATGGGGGAGAGGTTGTAAAAACTGGGGAAATGGGAACCGATAAGTTACCTAGTTTTTAAACAAATTGTTGCTAGCTTTCAGATTGCTTGGTGTTAGATTGATGTGTCTTGTGGATCTGTGTAGGGAAATGTCAAGAATGGGTCAGAACGTTCTTATTATGATGGAATTTAAGAGTCTTCTAAAGTGTTTGTATGAGATGATTTTCTTGTCTTAGTATAAGGAGAAAAACTAATCTTGATGCATATGCACTATTTTGTCAACTTATCCACATTGTGGACAAATGATGTTTATTTTAGGTTGAAGGATATGCGACTATTCTATTGACATGTTAAGAGGGAAATCATTTTCAGGTTTTATATTATTTTTTCAACAATTTGTTTAGAATGTGTTGAAAAAATAAAAGCCTCTTATTTTTTAATAAGAGGCTTTTGAGATCATCGTATGATGATTATGCTTCAATAATTCCTTCGGCCAAAATGGTAACGACATTATTCTTAGCTTCTACAACACCACCTTTGATGTTTAAGATCTGCTCGTCTTTACCTTGCTGAACAATTACTTTTCCGTCTTCCAAAGTCGAAATGATAGCCGCGTGATCTTTCAATATTTGAAAAGATCCTGAAGTTCCTGGAACAGTTACCGCAGTTGCATCACCTTCAAATACTATTTTGTCTGGAGTGATTATAGATAATTTCATTATTTTTAGATATAAGATTTGAGATTTGAAATTTGAGAACTTGAGGTCTTCAAATAGATATGAGATAATAGCGTCTGCATTACCTCATATCTAATGTCTAATATCTAATTAAACTGCTTCAGCTAATAATTTTTTACCTTTTTCGATTGCTTCTTCGATGCTACCTACTAAGTTGAAAGCTGCTTCAGGATATTCATCAACTGCACCATCAAGAATCATGTTGAATCCTTTGATTGTATCTTTGATGTCTACTAATACACCTTTTAAACCTGTAAATTGCTCCGCAACGTGGAAAGGTTGAGATAAGAAACGTTGAACACGACGTGCGCGCTGTACTGTTAATTTATCTTCTTCAGATAACTCATCCATACCTAAGATAGCGATGATATCTTGTAATTCTTTATAACGTTGTAAGATTTCTTTAACACGCTGTGCTGTATCGTAATGCTCGTTACCTAAAACTGCAGGGCTTAAGATACGAGATGTCGAATCTAATGGATCTACCGCAGGGTAAATACCTAACTCAGCAATTTTACGAGACAATACTGTTGTTGCATCTAAGTGAGCGAATGTTGTCGCTGGTGCAGGGTCAGTTAAATCATCGGCAGGTACATATACCGCTTGAACTGATGTAATTGATCCATTTTTAGTAGATGTGATACGCTCTTGCATTAAACCCATCTCTGTTGCCAAAGTTGGTTGGTAACCTACTGCAGAAGGCATACGGCCTAATAAAGCAGATACTTCAGAACCAGCTTGTGTAAAACGGAAGATATTATCAATAAAGAATAATACGTCTTTACCTTTACCATCTTCTTCACCATCACGGAAATATTCAGCGATTGTTAAACCTGATAAAGCAACACGTGCACGCGCACCTGGAGGCTCATTCATTTGACCGAATACGAAAGTACATTTTGATTCTTTCATTAATTCAGTATCGATAGCATCTAAAGGCCATTGACCTTTTTCCATCTCTTCCATGAAATGCTCACCGTATTTGATAATGCCTGATTCCAACATCTCACGTAGTAAGTCATTACCTTCACGTGTACGTTCTCCAACACCAGCAAATACAGATAAACCACCGTGTCCTTTTGCGATATTATTGATTAATTCTTGGATTAATACAGTTTTACCTACACCGGCACCACCAAATAATCCAATTTTACCACCTTTAGAATAAGGCTCTAATAAATCGATTACTTTAATACCTGTAAAAAGTACTTCAGTTTCAGTCGATAAATCTTCAAATTTAGGTGGAACATTATGGATCGAACGACCATTTGTTTTATCTAAATTTTTGATCCCGTCAATGGCATCACCCACAACGTTGAATACACGACCTTTAATTTCTTCACCAATAGGCATTTTGATTGGAGCACCTGTGTCGACAACTTTCATTCCACGAACCAAACCTTCGGTTGCATCCATAGAAATTGTACGAACACGTTCCTCACCTAAGTGTTGTTGAACCTCTAAAACGACACGCTGACCATTTTCTCTTTCGATAATCAAGGCATCGTAAATTCTAGGTAGATTTTCATTGTCGGCGAAGTTGACGTCAACCACTGGGCCGATAATCTGCGCTATTTTACCAATATTGGGCATATTATAGGGACTAAATATTTATTAATCAATTTTATAAAGGCAATAAAAACCGCCTCTTTTTGGTCAGCAAAAATAAGCTTATTGTCGCTGAAAAACAAATAGAAATTTCAATTAAATTCTTTTTTATTTAAATATGTCAATTTGTTATTCATTCTAATTGACTGGGTTCGCTGAAAAATTCATCTTTGGCTCCATAATACGTGTCTATGCTTCTTAATGGCATTTTTTCTGGATCTTTTATTTTTAGCTATACAGCCTGAGGAGATCAAGAAATCTTTATTTTTGACAATTCATGATAGCTGATATGATCATAATTATTGTTAATCAGGTGATTTTAATTTTCGAAAGTTGATGATTGGGAGAAAAAACCTCCTTGTATTTTTTATTTCTATAATCGTTTTGATCTATCATCCAATAAAATAGGGGCAATTCACATCATGCGAATTGCCCCTATTTATCTATCTTAGAATCTTATGATTTCTTATTTAACTCGTCTTGAAGTTGACGTTTTAGAGCTTGTTCTTTTTCAAGTGCTTTTTTACGGAATAACGCAAGCTCTTCTTGTGCTTGATCTGCTGTTTTTTGATATTCATCAGTATTCACCTTAGCCTTGCGGTAAGAGAATAAAAATGTAACGGTACTGATTAAAAGTACAGCAATAATTATCCACACGATACTGCTATAAGCTGACTTTGTCGTATTGATACCTAAAAATGAAAAACTATCTACTTTTTCTTGCTCTTGTGCTAATTGATCTTTTAAAATTTGAACACTATCTTGTAAACCTTTTGTTGTTGATCCATAATTAGAACTAGCAGACTTTAAGGTGTTAATTTCTTTCTGAAGTTTACTTACAGTATCTACTACATTTTTTTTGATAATTTCAAGATTTGTTTTGCGCACCATCTTGAAATCATAATTATTTTTTGATATGTAGTTCAAATGGTCAAACTGATTTGCAAGACTACCTTTACTCAAACCTTCTGGGCCAAACTTATTAGCACTCGCTGTTGTTGGTTGAGCTACTGGAGCTTGAGCCGATGCGAATTGCTGTTGCGCACATAGAAGAGATACAGTGATAATTAATGATTTTAAAATATGCATATATAAATTGATGTTACAGATTTTTACAAAAGTAATGATTGCTTCTAATATATACTAAAAAGTTAAGATTTGAGGCTTTAAATTTTAAATTTATTATAAATTGCATATTCATGTGGTCTGTTTATAATAAATTAAAGAGATCTTTTAGTCTAATGCGATCGGAATTATCCTAAAAGGTTGTTTGTGAATTTAAATTTTATACCTAATTGAAAATTACTAATAGTTTTAAAAATTTCTTTTAATGTTGCTTTTTCTATTTTCGTTAGACTGTCAATTCGGATGTAATTATCGGGATTTGATTTTATTGTTATAATTTGATTTGCTTGATTTTTTAATCTAAGAGCCATTAAATAATAATAGGATTGACTAAGTTCTTCATATTGGGATTGTGTGAAAACTCCTATTTCTACTAACTTCTTAAGTCTAACTCCGGTATTTTCTTCATAGATTCGGTTTTTTAATGCATATACCCGTACGAGATCTACAATCGGATTCATTGCTTTTTTGATATTTAGAAATTCTGAAGTGCCAATAGTCTGTGTTTTGATGGCATTGAAGAAGGTTAGCGGTGGTTCATATTGCAAAGCATTTTTCGCTATAAAAGAAAAAAAACGTTCGTTGGGTTTTTGTAATTCGTGGTTGAGAAAAGATTTAAGTTCATCAATGATTCCCTGGTCACCATACAGTCTTCTACAATCAAAGAAGGTGGAAAATTTAATAGCATTTTCTGGTATGGTATCTTCGATCCAACTTTTGTAATTATTTTTCCAGTGTGATAATGAATGTGTCCATGCGGGATTACTGGCCATATATCCTCCTGTACAGTAGACAAATCCAATTTTATTTAAGTCATCTGAAACTTGGTTGGCGAATTTGAGGAAGTAGTCTCTCACATACTCACGTTGCTCATTGGCTTTATCTTCATAAATAATGGCGTTGTCCTGATCGGTTTTTAAGGTCTGCTCTTTTCTGCCCTCACTTCCTGTTACCATAAATACGAACTTAGCTGGGGGAGGTCCCATATTGTGAATCGTTTTCTCAATCACTTTTATTGCAATGGTATCAGCAATCATTGTAATAACCTGGTTTGCAACAGCGGCATTGACACCTCGGCAGAGTAATTGGTTGATGATTTTCGGTACATTATCCCACTTATCCTTAAGCTCGGTTAATGACTCCGCGAGCTTTACGGATTGTATAAAAACTAAAGGTGATTGTCCCTGTTCGCTTAATAAGCGGTTACGGCTCAAGAAGCCAACGTACTCTCCATCTTTTTCAACTAATAAATACTTCGTTTTTGTTCTAAACATCATCAATACCGCTTCGTATAGAATTGCCTGGTTAGAAATACTAACGATAGGATTATCCATAACGGTTCCAATAGCTTTATCAGCCTGGATTTGTTTTGCAATAACGTTATCTCGGAGTGTTATATCTGTTGCATACCCAACAATTTTGTCTTTCTCCATAATAAAAATGCAACTCACTTTATTGGATGACATTATTTTTGCAGCTTCATAAATGGGTGTATTGTAATCTGTTGAGACGATATCTTTATAAATGATATTATCAATCTTACGGGAGTAGAGTTGATCTGCTGCGTAATAACTTTCTTCAAATGATGCAGGGGATTTTACAAAATGTGAAAATTCTTCTTCCAGCATTTTACGGCCAAAAGCATTTGTGAAGAAATGAAAGAACTCCTCATTGGCGTTGCAAAGTTCAAAAAAATCTTTACGAGGCAATCGATATATGATTGTCCCCTTTTTTACCATTACTGATTTTAATGCTTTTTTGCGATTTAAAAGCACTGAAATTCCGCCAAAACAATAAGGATTTTCGTGGATTTCGATTGATCGTTTATTCTCCATGTTATCGAGAAAGAATGTTTCGTACTGTCCCTTGTAAATGAGATCTACTCCATCTATATCTGTTATTCCTTGTCGGTAAATAAGTTCTTCCTTTGAAAATGTGCATTTTGTCATCAGATCCACTAAACTTTTTTGTACAGATTCTTGCAGTACATGGAAAGGGGCTGTAGTTTTTAATAGGGATAAAATAATTTCAGAATTATGCATAGGTTCAAAATTAGATTTGAAATAAATTAAAGAAACGGGCCTGTTGATTTTCAATATCTTCGGACGTCAGTTCATTTCTGTTAGCCATCTCAAAATAACATTTTGCAGTTATTTCGGCGTCCGTTACTGCATTATGTAAAGACTGAGGTATGGTCGAGAATAACATCTCATGGAGCAGTGAAAGATTCAGGTGAACTCTATGGGGATTTCTGACATACTTTTTACTATGCCATAGTGTGCAAAAATAAATTAAATGGTTAAATGGCATGTTGAGTTTAGTTCTGACAAATTCAGCAGCAAGGACTTGTAAATCGAATGATAAAAAGTGTCCAACAATTAAGGGATTGTATTTTTTTAAATCATAAGCTAATTTACGTAATACATCTTTTTTGTTGACACCATTTTCTCTTAAAAACTGTGGTGTTATACCATGAATTTTCTCAGATTCTCGGCTGATAAAAATAAAGGGTTCATAAATATATTTGTTTGTGCGTGTAATTTCATTAAAATCTGAATCATAGATTATCCATGCAACTTGAAGTACACGGGGCCAATTTTGTGTATTGTTATATTTTTTATCCCATTTTTCGGGTAACCCTGAGGTTTCTGTATCAAGAAATAATATGTATTTTTTCAAAAAGTATTTTGCTATTTATTATTAAAAATAAGTAAATTATCGATGATATGGATAGTTAAAAGATGAAAAAGACAGTTTGATCAAATATGTTGTGCAGTTGTATTTTTTTGAAACTCAGTAGGAGTTATCCCAAATGATGCCTTGAAGCAAGTTGCAAAGTATCTTGGGTCAGAGAAACCTGTCGCGAATGCCACTTCACTAACTGTAATTGATTTATCTTTTTCCATCATTTGACATGCATGCTTAAGGCGAATATTCTTTATAAATTCACTTGGAGATAAATCTAGCAAAACTTTGGTTTTACGATACAAAGTTGATTTGGATAGTGCCAGAATCTCACCGAGCTTGATAATATCAAATTGATCATCACTTAAATTTTCTTCAACAACTTTGATCATCCGTTGTAAAAACTGTTCATCAACAGGCGTATAATCCAAAGTAGCGATATTAATTTGTGTGTTGTTGTTGAAGTTGATTTGCTTCGTCCGTTTATTGATGATAAAACTCTGTATTTTGGCTTCTAAAACTTGAATGTCAAAAGGTTTACTGATGTAACCTTCAGCTCCAGCTTGATAGCATTCTATACGATCTTCCATACTATTTTTGGCAGTTAGCAACAATATTGGAATATGATTGATTTCCATATTTTGTTTGACAGCTCTGCACAGAGAAAGCCCATCCATTTCAGGCATCATGATATCACTAACAATGATATCAATTTCATTTTTATTTAAAAGATCGAGTCCTTGCTTACCGTCAGAGGCAACGTGAACATGATATTTTTTTGATAAAATGCTAAACATGGTTTGTTGAAGATCTTCATTGTCTTCTACTAATAGAATATGTAGTTGTTTTGAATTTTCATTCGTATCTTCAATGATAGCTGTTGTGAATTTGTCTGCTTCGTAAGTAATTTCGTCTTTTTTAGCAAAAGATTCGTTCCATATCTGAATACCATTTTTGACATAAAATTCCTGATCAACTGGTAATATGATTTGGAAGCAGGTTCCTTGATCAGGAACACTTTCAACAGTAATTTTACCAAAATGAATATCAACTAACTCCTTTGTTACTGAGAGACCAATCCCATTGCTTTCTTGATTTACAAATGACTTATTGTTATAAAATGGTTTAAATATTTTATCTAACTCATTTTTATCGATTCCAATGCCATTATCACGTACAAAAAGATAGAGCAGTTTTTGTTTTTTATCTTCTTTAATATAGTATGACAAGGTGATTTTACCACCTCTAGGTGTGTATTTAAAGGCATTCGAGAGTAAATTGAAAAGAATCTTATCCATTTTATCTGCGTCATAGTAGATATCTGTTGTACACTCTCCATGATTGATTTCAAATTCAATATTTTTTCGAATGGCTAACGGGTTAAAAAACACATGGCTCAATTGATTTATAAATGTGGGCAGATATTCTTGACTAACTTTCAATTCCATCAAATTATTTTCTATTCTTCGGAAATCCAAAATTTGTTGCAATAAGCGTTTTAGGCGATCTAGATTCAATCTCATTTTTTCAAACTGACTTAAATGATGCTTTGTGGTCATTTGAACATCGTCTACTAAACAAGAAATAATGGTTAGTGGTGTTAACAAGTCGTGAGAAATACTTGTAAAATAGCTGAGTTTGGACTGTGCCAGTGCATGTGCATTTTCTTTTTCTATTTGGGCTATTTTTAGATCATTTCTTAATTTTAAACGGTGTAAAGTAAAATTTATGAAATAGTAAAATATACCAATCAGTAGACACGCATATAAGAAATAGGCTAAGTTACTCTCATAAAATGCAGCCTTTTTGTAAATATTAATTTCAGTAATCGTCGTATTCCATTTATTATTTAAATCAGTAGATTTTATTAAAAAACGATAAGATCCTTTTCCTAAATTATTATATGCTGCAAAAATCCGATCTCGAGATGCATTGATCCAATCCTGATCAATACCTTCTAACTTGTAGGCATATCGAAGTTTATTATCCTGAGTATAGCCAAGGGATGAAAAGGAAAATTCTATATTTTGGTCTTCGGGTTCTAATGTTAGTATCTGTTGATTAAAATTAAATTTTTTCTGATTGGATTCAAGGACAATGGATTTATTATTAATCTTGATATCTGTTACTTGCACTTTAGCTTTATAATTTGGGATATTGCTATTATCGTCCAATCTAACCATTCCGTTATATCCTCCAAAGTAGACCGAGTTTGATTTTTTATCAATCGTAAATGCTCTTTTGGAAAACATATTGACTTGCAGGCTGTCAGTCGATGTAAATTCCAAAATATCTTTATTGAGTGCATTTATTTTAAATATATTTCGGGTGCTGGAAAGCCATACCGTATTATTTAGGCAAACGATATCCAATAGTTGGTTCTTTCCAAATAAAGCCGAATTTGCCAATTCCTCCATTTTCTTTAAATCTCTTTGATAATAGAGTAAGCGATTATCTTTGGTTCCAATCCATAGATTATCATTTTTATCAACATCTAAGGATTCAATTTGATTTGTTTTGAGAACTGCTGTTGATTGACCAATATGTTGGATGATCTGTTCAGGATTATTTTTATTGATGTAATAAATGCCGCTTCCTTTGGTAGCAATCCAGATATTTGATTTTTTATCTTCAGCAATGCTTACCGCTTGATCTTTTATTTTTGTGATGAGTTTTATTTTTTTGCTTTTTGGATCACTATATAATACACCTTGGTTAGTCGCTATCCAAGTTCTCGATTGATTATCTTGAAAAAAGAACATGGGGACCCCGGAGTGATTGGCTTCACGTTTTAGATCAATCTTATAGTCTAACTTGATATTGTTATGCTGTTTTTTGAAAACGTTTATAGTTGCTTCATAAGCAGAACCGACCCACAGTTCATGCTGTACATCAATGGCGCAGCTGGCAGCTCTAATGGATATTAATTCGCGTAAATTGGCGTTACTATAGGTATTTAATAAACCATCTTTAGGATTTAAACTTCCAAAGCCAAAACGCTCTAGATTAAACCAAAAGATACCTTTTTTATCTCGATATAACATATTTACATTGGGTGCAATGCTATATCGACTTTTAATTTCTTTAAAGGTGTAATTTTGAATGAGAGGTTTATCAAAACTAATCGTAGATATTCCTTTCCCACCGATAGACAACCATAATGTTCCTGATCTATCTTGATAAATATCATTGAAGATATTGGTTGTATGATCAAAATGCGGAGCCATATTTACTTCTTGAAGTGCACCATCTATATATTGAAAAGTAGAGATACCAGAAAATGAAAGTATCCAAATATAATTGCGATGCCGATCTTGAACGATGTTATAGAATAAATCTTCCTTTCCAATATTTCGACGCTTGTTTTTGATTTCTATTTCTTGATATAAATTCTTTCTGTTGTCTGGATTAAATAAATAAATCCCATCCCCCCAGGTACATACCCAGAGTTGTTTATTATGATCTTCAAATAATTTAAAAGGATTGTTACGTGTTCCAAGTTTTGGGTACGCAACGAATTGATTTGTTTGTATATCTAATTTAAATAACCCTTGTTCCCAAATTGCTACCCAAATATTGCCTTTTTTATCTTCAAATATGGTATTAACAGTCCCCGGTGGTATTTTGTAAATGGAATTATGATCATCTTGATAGTTTTGGATAATGGATAAGTCTTTGTTATATACCACAATACCATTGTCTGATCCTACCCATAATCTGTTTTTTTTATCAATCAGTAATGTTGTAATACGTGTTGCAGATTGGAGGTTATTTTTGAAGGGTTTGATTACATAGCTTTCTTTTTCTAATGTATATAATCCTTTTTCTGTACCTAGAATGAGGTAATTATGATATTCTACTAGTGTTTTAATGTTCTGGTTGGTAGCCGTTTTACCATCATTGGTCTTCAATTTGAAATTTAAAATATTATAGGCGTCATATCTGCTTAATCCCTGTGTAGAAGCAAACCAGATATACCCATCCTTATCCTGACAAGTTTGATTGATTGTCAATGAGGGTAATTCATTATTTTTGGTAATGGGATTCAATCCCATTTGTTGACCATTAACTTGGATATAGAAAAGTAAATATATAATGAAGAAGAAGGTTTGATATGTATTTTTCATAATCAATTGGTTTAATCTAATCAGATCGACAATTTGTTCTTCACTTATATCTCTTTGCATCAACTTTGTCTAAAGAGCCAATGAATTAAATAACACAAGAAAAAAGGGAAACTTAATTTAATTCCTTAATCAATAATGGTTAGCTTTAAATAGCTCATTTTTTCCGTCTTACTTGAGCATCTAAATGGTTCAAAAAGTCAGATTCAAATTGGTATCTTCTTTAAAGATATAGAATGTTATTTAAAATAAATGTAATATAAACATTTATTTTAAAAATTGATTACTTTCTTGTTTGTGTCTCTTTTTTATCAAAAGCTCCGTAAAAATGCGTTTTTAGTCAAAAGAAACATGTAATCAATGGCTATAATCATAAAATGATCCCATTTTGTATGTTGAATAAACTAAAATTAAACATCGACCGTATAGATTTTATCTAGATTTGGATAACCAATCTTCAATCATATTTACATCTGCTAAACCCTGTTGATTGGATTTTTTTAAACCTTAAAATTTTAAGATATGCACAAATACGTTCTTGTTTATTTTCTTCTGATTACTTATTCTGTCTTTGGACAAGACTTTAAAAAGAGTGATGTTTTGGCCCAATTGAATGTTGCGAATCAATATTGGCAGACCCATCATAAGCCTCAAGTTTGGGCATTTTGGGATCAAGCCGCTTATCACAGTGGTAATATGGAGTTTTATAAAGAGTTTAAAAATAAAAACTTCTTAAAATATACCGAAGATTGGGCAGATTTTAATGAATGGAAGGGTGCAAAATCAACTGATAAAGCGAATTGGAAATATAGCTATGGGGAGACCGATGACTATGTGTTATTTGGCGATTGGCAGATCTGTTTTCAAACGTATATTGATCTTTATCATATCGCTCCTAAAGCTTACAAGATAGCTCGAGCGCAAGAAGTGATGAATTACCAAATTCATTCCAAACATCATGATTACTGGTGGTGGGCAGATGGACTGTACATGGTTATGCCCGTGATGACTAAGATGTACAATTTAACTAAAAACCCGCTCTATTTAGAAAAACTTCATGAATATTTGGAGTATGCAGATGGTATCATGTATGATAAGGATGAAAAATTGTATTATAGGGATGCGAAATACGTTTATCCAAAACATAAGACTGTCCATGGAAAAAAAGACTTTTGGGCAAGAGGTGATGGTTGGGTATTTGCAGGATTAGCAAAAGTGCTACAAGATCTACCCAAAGACAATGCTCATTATAAACATTATGTAAAACGTTTTCAAGATATGGCCGATGCTATTGTAGCGTGTCAACAGAAGGAGGGTTTCTGGACGAGAAGTATGCTGGATCCAGAACATGCACCCGGTCAAGAATCCAGTGGAACGGCATTTTTTACTTATGGACTTCTTTGGGGCATTAATAATGGTATTCTGAACAAAAACGAATTTGAGGGTGCTGCAAAAAAAGGATGGTATTATTTAAGTACTGTTGCTTTACAGCGTGATGGAAAAGTAGGTTATATTCAGCCTATAGGAGAAAAGGCCATACCGGGTCAAGTGGTTGATGCCCATTCAACATCGCCATTCGGTGTCGGAGCATTTTTATTGGCGGGTGTTGAAATGTATAGGTATTTAAGCGAGTAATGATGAAAAATGTATGGACATTATGGATATTCATATGCTTCGCCGCTATGGCATATGGGCAGAAGAGAAATCCTATTGCATGGAAAGAAACTTCAAGAGCCTTTTGGCTAAAGGAGATGGATCGTATGGCAAGACCGGTTATGCGTAGTCTGGCTCATGACAGTTTAAAGATCAATATGCCTCAAATTACTTCTGTTGCAGTTGACAATAAAGAACATCGCATTCAAGTACAATATGTAGAGGTATTAGGTCGAGTTTTAAGCGGAATATCGCCTTGGTTGGCTTTGAATGATGGTTCGGAAGAAGAGCAAGCATTGAGAAAACAATATCGCAATTGGACTATTCAAGCCTTAAAAAATGCCTTGGATAGTAATGCAAATGATTTTATGCGTTTTGATCTAGGTGGGCAGCAATTAGTGGATGCCTCATTTATTTCAGTTGCTTTTTTGCGTTGTCCTTGGTTATGGGATCATCTGGATCCTGTAACCCAAGGTCATTTGATTGAGGCTATCAAAACGACACGTCAATTCAGACCCGTGTTTTCCAATTGGTTACTTTTTTCTGCTATGAATGAAGCTTTTTTAGCCCAGTACAGTACAGGTTGGGATGTTATGCGAGTGGATTATGCTTTTCAACAACTGGAACAATGGTATGTTGGAGATGGGATGTATATGGATGGTCCTCATTACGCATATGATTATTATAATAGTTATGTCATTCATCCTTTTTTATCCGGAATTATGGATGTCATCGAGCAAAAGACTAAAAATTATGATAGCATGTTTGCAAAAATTAAATTACGAAACCAACGATATGCCATTATATTGGAAAGGTTGATTAATACAGATGGGACTTTTCCACCATCGGGCCGGTCAGTAATTTATCGTGGAGCAGCATTTCATCACCTGGCAGACATGGCATTGAAAAAGAGATTACCCAAAGAGTTAACGGAAGGACAAGTTCGCGCCGCTTTATCTGCCGTTATGAAGAAAACATTTGAAAGCCCATCAACTTACCACCAAAACTGGTTAACGATTGGTTTATATGGAGATCAGCCCGGATTAGGGGATTTTTATAACAATCAAGGAAGTCCATATTTATGCAGTACTATTTTTTTACCTCTTGGACTTTCTGAAACGGATAGTTTTTGGACTTCGAAAGAAGAAGAATGGAGTTCGAAGCGTATTTGGTCTGGACAGGATTGGAAAAAAGATCAAAGTAAGGTTATTCAATAATAGATAAGAGTCATGAGATTAATAACATTTTGTACAGTTGGAGTAATTCATTTTTATCTTATCCTTTCCTTAAATTTCTGTTTTTCGCAGAGCAAGCAGGTTCAGGTCATGGAAGTTGGAGACGGTTGGGCTAAGAATACGGTCAACACAGCTGTTTTTCGAAAAAATTCTCTCGTTAGTGACGCCCAGTTTCAATACATAGCCTACTATAACGACAAAGGACAAGTGGTATTGGGAAAGAGGAAACTAAATGAGAAGAGCTGGCAGCTACAGGTTACCGAATATTCGGGCAGAGCTCAGGATGCACATAATATTATCAGTATCATGATTGATGGAGATGGATATTTACATGTTTGTTGGGATCATCATAATGGTCAGTTGCGATATGCTCGGACAAAACAGCCGCATACACTGGACTTAGGATCTGAGCAGTCTATGATCGGGAAAGATGAACAGTATGTGACTTATCCTGAATTTTTTAAAATGCCTGATGGTTCATTATTATTTCTTTATCGTGATGGCGGTTCTGGATCAGGAAATCTTGTTATGAATAATTATGATCCCCAAAATAAAAAATGGACTAGACTGCATCGTAATTTAATCGATGGAGAAGAGAAACGAAATGCTTATTGGCAGGCATATGTCGACAACCAAGGAACGATACATTTGTCTTGGGTATGGCGAGAAAGTCCCGATGTAGCCAGTAATCATGATATGGCATATGCTTGTTCTAAGGATGGAGGGCTCACTTGGGAGTCTACTACTGGAGCTCAATATACATTACCTATACAAGAATCAACAGCGGAATATGCGGTGCGTATTCCTCAAAACAGTGAACTGATCAATCAAACATCGATGGCTGCAGATGATGATGGGAATCCATTTATTGCAACTTATTGGCGGGCTGCAGGTTCTACAATTCCTCAATATAAACTTATTTATTATAGGAAAGGTGCTTGGGAAGTCCGTTCTTTTGATTTTAGAAAAATGTCTTTCAGTTTGAGTGGACATGGAACAAAAGAAATACCTATAGCGAGACCACAATTAATGGTTAAAGGGAAAGGAGACAGGGTTGCTGTCATGCTCTTGTTCCGGGATAAGGAAAGATTAGGTCGAGCTTCTGTCTTGAACTTAAATAAGGTGACGGGTAACGATTATCAACTATTTGATTTGAATAACGAACCATTAGGAGCATGGGAACCTAGTTATGATACTGAGATGTGGCGAAACAAGGGGCGATTATCACTATTTGTTCAAGCTACTGATCAAAAGGATGGAGAAGGACTTTTAGAATCTGGTCCAAGTAAGGTCAGGGTTATTGAATGGACGCCTAGTCTCGAGGCTATAAAAAATATAATCAAACATTAATTATGAAAAAATACATGTTTGGGTTTATGTCCTGCTTCATATTCATTGTATCCTATCCCATGGATATGTTCGGACAAGGGACAAGAGATGCTGTTTTTAAAGTCAAAAATCCAGATCTGAATCTCAGTCCCTATACCGGTATGAACCGTCAACATTGGTTAGATGCAGCCGAATATCTTTTAAAGGGTGCCTTTAGTTACGTCATTAATCTGGATAGCCCGATGGAGTTTCCTAAACAACCAGGACGTAGTTATCCTAGAGACGGCGTTCATACAGAAACAGAACGGTTGGAAGGACTTTGTAGGACTCTGTTTATTGCTTTGCCTTTGATGAAGGAAAATCCCGACTATGAAATTGGTGGTCTAAAGATTGCCGATTATTACCGGCATCAGATCACGCAATTAGTGAATCCAAATTCGACGAGTTTCATTCCACCTTTACCCCAAAAAGGAGGACCAAGTCAAAAGCTTGTTGAATTTGGTGGTTTGGCCGTATCTCTTATGGCCGCTCCCGAAATTTTATGGGATCCGCTATCACAGGAGAAAAAAGATACTTTAGCGCATACACTCTTAAGTTATGGTAACGGACCTACTATTGATATGAATTGGCGTTTTTTTAATGTCATGATTTTAAGCTTTTTTAAGAGTAAAGGTTACTCGATACGTGAAGATTATTTAAAGGAATTGTTGGAGAAATGTTTATCTGATTATAAGGGGAATGGTTGGTATAATGACCAGCCTTATTATGATTATTATAGTATGTGGGGATATCAGATGTACGGAACTTTATGGGCTACCTATTATGGCGATGAGCTGTATCCAGATTATGCGAAGAAGTTCAGAACTCATTTAAGAGAAATGGTCGGTCATTATCCTTATATGTTCAGTAAGGATGGCGAAATGATTATGTGGGGGAGAAGTATTGCCTATCGCATGGGAGCTGCTGTTCCTTTTCCACTGATGGGATTTCTTGAGGATCAAAGTATCAATTATGGATGGATGCGAAGAATTGCATCAGGAACACTGCTACAATTTCTGAAACAGCCTGATTTTTTATCTGAAGGTATTCCCACACTTGGTTTTTATGGTGCATTTGAACCTGCCGTGCAGGAATACAGCTGTAGAGGAAGTGCTTTTTGGTTGGGTAAAATATTTTTAGGATTGCTCATTCCAGACGATAATATATTTTGGACATCAAATGAAAATTTAGGTGCTTGGGAGAGCGAGATACCAAAAGCGAAGGTGTTGAATAAGCTTGCTCCTGGTGCTGAAATTTTGATTACTGATTATGCTGGAATTGGGGCATCAGAGATCAGGGCTTGGTGTGATAGTAAAACTATCGGCTATTATCAGGGAACGGAGAATTATAATAAACTGGCTTATAACAGTGCATTTCCTTGGCAAGCGGATGGAAAGAACGGTGAAGTATCAATGAACTATATGTTTCAAATTGGTGGGAATAAATGGGAGTCACTTCGCCGTTATAAATTCATAGGCTATCAGGATGATATTTATTACAGGGACGCTGTATTAGCTTCGGATTCTACCATCAGATTACAACTTGCAGATATTATACTTCCTAACGGAATCTTGCGTGTGGATCAGGTATATAGTCAAAAATCTATTGCGCTACGGTTGGGACACTACGCATTGCCACAATATGAAGATAGAGCAATTGTTGAGCATCAAATTAAATATAAAAAATGGACAGCAAGTATTATTGACAATGGGCAGTATCAGTTAGCTGTTGTTCCTGTTGAGGGCTGGGAAGAGGTGGAGATAGTAAGTGCAGCAGGTTTAAACCCAGTTTCTGAAACGAGTAAAGTCCTGAATTTAAAAGCAAACACAATTGCAAATCAAAAGCAATTGTTTGCGACACTTATGTTATGGAAAAAATCGGGCGAAAAATGGACTAATGATGAATTATTCCCAATAAAAAAATTGAACCAAAAGCTGAATCAAGTAGGAATTAGTAGGAAAAATGGTCGTTATCAAGCCTTGAATTTGATATCCACGGATCAACAATAATAACCTTTGATCAATATTTTGCAAGTGAAAAGTGTAATGGCGAATATAATGATCTATATTGAAGGTAGTTATGGTTAAGAATCTATTTTGAGTATTTAGAGAAAAGAGATAGTGCTACTGCGCAAGAGCTAGTATATATCGCAACAAAATTTTTAAAACCATTTTATTTAAAATGTCCCCAAGGCATCTCTTAAATAAAATGGTTTTTGCTTTTTATTGAGTTTTAGTGAATTATTATGACTCCTGAATAGATTTTCAACCTTATTGAATCGATTTCAAACCGTTTATAAGCGAATCCGCTATAATTTTGACCTAGAGGGAATTGGAAAATAGCGCAACAAGAGTGCTTCTCTTCCTAACCAATGGAATTTTAGCGAACGATCTTCTTGAGTTTGCTAAGTACCAATTATAAACAAAAATATAAACTATACGATGATGGGATCAAGTTGAAATCAACCTTTAGGGGGATTATAGGATAAAGGTATGGTCCTATAATAAATGGAATAAAATAGTAATTCTAATCTAAAAACCAATTGTAAATTATGTTAACCCACTATTGCAATAAATACGCAAAAAGCACCTTGCTATTAAACAGTTTATTTTTAATAGCGATGACTACTTATGGTCAAGCAACTTCCATAAAGGGAACTATTCGAGACTCTTCTACAGGAAAAACCATAAGCAACATTACCGTTAAAGTAAAAGGAAGTTCGGTCAGTACACAAACAAATACCGTCGGTAGCTTTACCATTCAAGCTAATCCCGGAAATACTTTGATCATTTCCTCGGTCGGATATCAGGAAAAGGAGGTTATTGTACCTCAGGGGGGAGTTGTTGATGTTACGCTTGTTCCATTTGAAAATGTACTTGACGAATTAGTTGTTGTCGGATACGGAACACAAAAGAGATCGGATGTTACGGGTTCTGTGGCATCAGTGCCAAAAGATCGATTATCAAAAATTCCGGTAACAAATGTTATGCAGGCCATACAAGGAGCAGTATCAAATGTGACTGTTTCACAGGCATCTTCTATTCCTGGAGACGCACCATCTGTTCAAGTTCGGGGTAAAAATTCGATCACTGCAACATCAGAGCCTTATCTTGTTGTTGATGGCATTCCTTTATCAAGGACTGATGGCTCTATTAATGATATCAATCCCAATGATATTGAGTCGGTCGAAATATTAAAAGATCCATCAGCTGTTGCGATTTATGGTGTGAACGGTTCTAATGGTGTTATTTTGATCACTACAAAACGTGGTACATCTGGAACTCCCCGCATTCGTTATAGTGGATATGGCGGAGTCGAGAATGTCGCGCATATCCTTAAACCGGTGTCTGGCGAAGAGCTTTTAAAACGTTATGCTGAATATGCCCGCATTAATAATGGTACGCTATATAATGGTGGCCCAGTGCGCAATCAGTTTGAGTTTGATAACTATACCAATGGCGTGACTACTGATTGGTTGGATGCAGTGATGCAAACAGGTGTGATCCAGAATCACAATGTCAGCTTATCAGGTGGAAGTGAGAATGCAAAATACTTTGTTTCTGGAGATTATCTCGATCAAAAGGGTGTACTTTTAGGTTATAATTATAAGCGTTATTCGTTTCGGACCAATACTGATTTTAAACCGACAAAATATTTATCGGTAGGTACATCTTCTTTTATCGTTGCACATAATAAAGACGGTGGTCGTGCGAGTTTATTACAAGCAGCAGCAATGAGCCCTTATGCTAAGATGTATAATGAAGATGGTTCACTAACTCAGTTTCCGATGTATTCGGAACAGCTTTGGACCAATCCACTTTTGCCAACGACTTTAAATCCAGAACGTCGTCAATTTAATATCTCCTTAAATGGTTATGCAGATCTTAATTTTGGGGAGCTTTACAAACCGCTGGCAGGTTTAAAATATAAACTCAACGCCGGATATTCTTACGTTCCTGTTCGTAATAATGAATATGAAGGTGAGAGTGTTTATAATTTTGCAGGCATGGGCCGTATCACCAACAGTGAATCGCAGTCCTATACATTGGAGAATATATTAACATACACGAAGGATTTTGGTAAGCATCATATTGATTTCACAGGATTGTATGCCTCAAAAAGTAAGTATTGGCAACAAGCTATTGCTACTGGAGAAGTATTTCCTAATGATGCTTTGGAATGGGGAAATCTTGGTGCAGCGACTACTCAAAAAGTATCTTCTCAGGCGGATCTGTATCGTTCCATCTCTCAGATGGGTAGAATAAACTACTCTTATGATAGCCGTTATTTATTTACAGCGACTGTACGTCGCGATGGCGCATCTGTTTTTAGTAAAAATAGTAAGTATGGCGTATTTCCATCTTTCGCCGCGGCTTGGAACATACACAATGAGTCGTTCATGAGTGGTGTCAAAGATGTGGTGGATAATTTGAAATGGAGAATATCTTATGGTATATCAGGAAATGAAGCTATTGGTATATATCAAACGCTTTCCTTGATGGATGCAAGTACCATCGCACTGAATGGCTTATCGAACACCGCTTTAAATATTCGTACGAGAATGGGGAATGATAATTTGGAGTGGGAAAAAACGAAGGGATTGAATACAGGTATTGACTTTGGATTATTCAAAAATAGGCTAAGTGGAAGTATCGATGTGTATAAAACCAATTCTTATGATATGCTATTATTACAACGCCTTCCAAGGCTTACTGGTTTTGCAGAGGTCTTCTCCAATCTTGGGAAAGTGTCTAATACAGGTATAGATCTTACATTGAACACTAAAAATATCGTTAAAAATGATTTTAATTGGTCTACTACATTGGTCTACTCCCGTAACAAAAATAAGATTGTAGAAGTTTATGGCGATGGTAAGGAGGATTTAGGCAATAGATGGTTCATTGGGCATCCGCTTGGTGTGATCTATGATTTTACTAAAGTGGGTATCTGGCAGGAAGATGAAATAAAGGCTGGAGCGAATAAGGGATGGGATGAACGGGCTGAAGCTGGAAGTGTAAAATTAGCGGATCTGAATGGCGATGGTTTAATCAACGAAGACGACCGCTCGGTATTGGGACAAACTGCTCCGAAATGGACCGCTGGACTTACCAATACGTTCGGATATAAAGCGTTTACTTTAAATGTTTTTATAAACACGGTTCAAGGTGCACTACGCAATAATCCACAGATCGGTTCGGCAGCAGATGAAATGGGACGAAAAAGTACACCAGCAGAATTGGGCTATTGGACTCCTGAAAATAAAAGTAACGAGTGGCGTTCCTTGAGTAACCGTTCCAATGTATATGGTTATGGATTTCCATCAAATGCAAGTTTTACGCGGTTGAAAGATGTGACGATAAGTTATAACATGCCGCAGCATACATTCAATAAATTAGGTATTAATGGTGCTACGATTTATGTAAGCGGTCGAAACCTATATACGTGGACCAATTGGATCGGTTGGGATCCTGAAGCTCGAGATATCACCCGTGGATCTGCAAATGATAACCTGAATTATCCGATGGTTCGCACTTATGTACTTGGATTTAATTTAACCTTTTAATGAAATCATGAAACCATCATGAGTAAATGTGCACAAAGAAAGATGAATACTGCTCATGATAGCTTCATCATCGCTAATAAATAATATATACTGATGAAAAAAACAATGAATATTCAAAATAAGTTATTACCTGTAGTTGCAGTCTTTTTATTAGGATCGGCATCTTGTAGTAAGAATTTTCTCGATGAAAAGCCTTATTCTAGTTATGAAGCTGGAAATAGTGATCCCTCGACGATCGAAAATAGAGTTTTAGGTTTACATGCAACTTTTGGACAATTATGGGGATATAGTGGCCGTCAAGGTTTTTTATCGTGTTGGCAGATCGGTACTGATATTGCAAGTGCTGGTTCTACTGAAGGAGTAGAGAATCCTTTTTATCAATATGCTGATCTAAATCCAGAAAATGGCGGTGTGGGCTATTTATGGCAACGCTGCTATGAATTTATAAACAATGCAAATAGTATCATCGAGGCGGTTGGGGACACTAATCCAAAGGCTGCCGCAGAGGCAAGATTTTTCAGAGCTTATGCTTATAACATGTTGGTAACACTATGGGGTGATGTTCCATTATTGACAACATCTGTTAAAATTCCAACGTTCAATTATGTCCGAAATTCTACAGTAGAGGTGGATCAGGTTATTGCAGATGATCTTGAATATGCGGTGAAAGAATTGGCAGCTGTCGGACAAGCCGCTGCTCCGAGCAGGATCAATAAAGATATGGCTAGGCAGTTGGCTGCTGAAGCCTTCCTACGAATTGGAATGAGAGATCCTGCTTATTTTGCTAAAGCAGAAGCCATGGCAACGGCGATCATAGAGAGCGGTAGTTATAAATTGATTGATACGCGATATGGTAAATATTTAAATCAAGGTGGTGATGCTTTTCGTGATCTGTTTAGACAGGGTAATATGCGCCGTGCTCAAGGAAATACAGAAGCAATATGGACTTTCGAAGTTGAATTGAATCGTGAAGTTAACGGTGGAACCATCGATAATCCTCAGCATCGTAGAATATGGCAACCTTCATACCATAAATGGGATGGCATGGTGAATGCTGATTCTCTTGGAGGAAGAGGTAACGGACGATTGAGATTAAGCAATTTTATGAAATATACGGTCTGGAAAGGACTTCAGGGTGATATTCGGAATAGCAATTATAATATCCGTCGTACCACAAATTATAATCGGCCTAATATGACCGTCAATAATGCTGTAGTAACACCATGGAGTACAGAAATCGGTGTAGATGCAGATGGTTATCGTGTTGCTAAGGGAGCGGGGGTCAAAGATATTACTATAAAAACAGGAGATCGGGTTATTCCATTTCGTGCCGATAGTTTGGAAGTCTGGTATCCTTTTCCAACAAAATGGGGGGGATATGATCCGCTGGATGATTTTGGCTATGCATTGATCAAAGATTGGCCAGTAATGAGGTTTGGAGAAACTTATCTATTAAGGGCAGAGGCACGTCTTCGACAAAATAATCTCGGCGGAGCAGCTGAAGATATCAATAAGTTGAGAGATCGTTCTTTTAAAGATACGCGTATTCAATCTGGAAACACCACTTTAGGAAAGGTTCTCGCATCAAATATGACGATCGATTTTATTCTTGATGAACGTGCCCGTGAGTTGATTTCAGAAGAAAATCGTAGAATGACTTTGGTGAGAACAAATAAACTCAAAGAACGTATTGCTTTAAATGGTGATCAGGGACCGGCAAATAAAATAACCAGTGGTTTCCAAGATTATAATATTTTGCTTCCAATCCCATTGAGTGAAATTCAATTAAATAACAAAGAAGGGGAAGGACTTAAACAAAATTTAGGATATAAATAATCTAGTTTTATTACTTTAATAATAATATGCAAAAGGTCAATTTTCCACACATTGAAAATTGACCTTTTGCTTCTAAATCATGAAATATCTGTTGGCTATAATCTCTGTATTTATGCATAACAGTCCATAACAGTTTACCTATTTTAATCTTGTAATTTAGTTTATGTACAATACCTAAAAAGATAAATATGAATGCTGTTTTCGGAGTTTTATTTCATTTCATAGGCGGTTTTGCGTCAGGAAGTTTTTATGTGCCTTATAAGAAAGTTGAAGGATGGTCATGGGAATCCATGTGGATCCTAGGTGGTCTATTTTCTTGGATTATTGTACCACCATTTGCAGCATGGTTAACTATTCCTAATTTTTGGGAGATTATCAGCAATGCCCAGGCAGCTACTTTATATTATACTTTTTTATTTGGATTGTTATGGGGTATAGGTGGACTTACCTATGGTCTAGGGATACGTTATCTTGGTGTTTCCTTAGGCAGCAGTATTATTTTGGGCTTAAGTATGGTCTTTGGTTCGCTGATGCCAAGTCTTTATTATTTTTTTTACCCCACAGTGGATAAGCATGGAGTCAACTATTTTTTTACGACTCAATCAGGAACTTGCATATTGATAGGTTTATTAATATGTCTTATGGGTGTTGTGCTGTGCGGTCGGGCAGGTGTTTCAAAAGAGAAAAGTCTTGCGACTCTTTCTAAGGACGCAAGGACTGATTACAATTTTACTCTGGGTACTATCGTTGCGATCATTTCTGGTGTACTTAGTGCTTGTTTCAATTTTGGTATCGAAGCAGGTAAACCGCTTGCTAATGTTGCAAATTCCATATGGAAAAATAGTAATTCGAACAGTGGAGAATTTCTTTATCAAAATAATGTGACTTATATCATTATCCTTTGGGGAGGTTTTACTACAAATTTTATATGGTGCGTCTATCTCCTAATTAAAAATAGAACTTTTTCAGACTATACTAAATCCAATGTACCAAAAGTAAAGAATTTACTTTTTTGTGCTTTGGCAGGTACAATGTGGTATTTACAGTTCTTCTTTTATGGTATGGGTGAGAGTCGATTGGGTAATGGTGCCAGTTCTTGGATTCTTCACATGGCGTTCATTATTTTAATTTCAAATGCTTGGGGAATTATATTAAATGAGTGGAAGGGCGTGAATAGAATGGCATATCGATCTATAATTGCAGGCATAGCGACAATCATAATTTCTATTTGTGTCGTAGGGTTTGCAAGAACTTTAGAAAATTAATTTAATATATATAGCAGTGAAAACATACAAACATGTAAATTATTTGTGGGACGATAAAATAGTGCAATCATTGCAAGGTGATGAAGTTGCTTTATTATTATATCGTTCAAATATTCTAGGCGCCGATCTAAGAATTACTAATTATGGAGGTGGGAATACTTCTTGTAAAGTTTTGGAGAAAGATCCACTTACTGATGAAAGTGTTGAAGTCATGTGGATAAAGGGGTCTGGCGGAGATATCGGCACGCTGAAGAAGTCAGGGCTTGCAGCATTATATCTTCAGCGCTTACGTAATCTTGAAAATGTGTATAGAGGAATCGAATATGAGGATGAAATGGTCGCACTATTTAATCATTGTATTTTTGATTTAAGCTCTAAGGCGCCTTCTATTGATACGCCCTTGCACGGATTTTTACCATTTAAGCATATTGACCATTTACATCCAGATGCCGCAATTGCAATTGCAGCTTCTAAAGATGGGAAAAGTATCACTGCTGAATTGTTCAAAGGATCGATCGGTTGGGTTGATTGGCAACGTCCTGGTTTTGATTTAGGTTTACAATTAAAAGCCTGTTTAGAAGCAAATCCTGGTATCAAGGGTATTATGTTGGGATCTCATGGCTTGTTTACTTGGGGAGACACTGCTTACGATTGTTATATTAATTCTTTGGATGTTATTGAGACTTGTGCCACCTACCTTGAACAAAGTTATGGTAAGAAGAATAACGTGTTTGGCAGCCAGAAAATGGTAAGTCTTAGTAAAGCAGAAAGAAATGCGCAAGTCGTAAAATTAGCTCCTATTTTGCGGGGATTTTGCTCAAGTGAACGCCATATGATCGGACATTTTACAGACGATGAACGTGTTTTAGAATTTATCAATTCAAACGATCTGGACCGATTAGCACCATTAGGGACAAGCTGTCCGGATCATTTTTTAAGAACTAAAATCCAGCCCTTAGTACTAAATTTAGATAAATCTGAATGTTTAGATAATGTAGCGGAGGTTAAAAGAAAATTGGAGCCTTTGTTTGCAGGATATCGAGAGATGTATGAACAGTATTATGACCGTTGTAAACATGAAAATAGCCCTGCTATTCGGGATAAAAACCCCGTTATTGTTTTATATCCCGGTGTTGGATTGTTCTCGTTTGCAAAGGATAAACAAACTGCTCGTGTGGCTGCTGAATTTTATATTAATGCAATTAATGTAATGAAAGGTGCTGAAGCGGTAAGTGAATATACTGCTTTGCCACGTCAGGAAGCTTTTGATATTGAATACTGGCTATTGGAAGAGGCAAAATTACAACGTATGCCAAAATCAAAAGCATTATCAGGTAAGATTGTACTCGTAACGGGTAGTGGTGGTGGGATTGGAAAGGCGATTGCAAGGAAGATGGCGCAAGAAGGTGCTGTTGTTGTGTTAAATGATATCAATGCTGATCGGCTTGCATCATGCGAGGAAGAATTTGTAGAAGCGTTTGGTAGAGATGCGGTTATGACGACATTGCTCGATGTCACTAATGAGGAACAGATAAAACATGCGCTCAATGATGCTGTACTAGCTTTTGGTGGGATTGACATTGTCGTTAATAATGCGGGGTTATCCATTTCTAAAACGATCGAGGACCATACGCAAGAAGATTGGGATCTTTTATATGATGTTTTAGTTAAAGGTCAGTTTCTGGTAACTCAGGCATCAACAGCTATTTTAAAAGCACAAAATATCGGTGGTGATATCGTCAATATTGTAAGTAAAAATGCTTTAGTAAGTGGTCCAAATAATATTGGTTACGGTAGTGCAAAGGGGGCTCAATTGCACATGAGCCGTTTAAGTGCCGCTGAATTAGGGGCAGCAAAAATTCGAGTAAATGTAGTGAATCCGGATGCTGTAATTTCTGATAGTAATATTTGGGCAGGTGGATGGGCCGCAGGTCGTGCTAAGGCATACGGTATAAAGATCGAGGAGTTACCGGCGTACTATGCAAAGCGTACTTTGTTAAATGAGATTATTCTACCAGAAGACATTGCAAATGCTTGTTTTGCACATGTTGGTGGCTTACTAAACAAATCTACAGGTAATATTTTAAACGTTGATGGGGGAGTGGCAATGGCTTTTTTAAGGTAGGTTTTATATCTTAGTTTTTAGGTGATGAAAAGAAAGTACATGCTGTATCTAAGTAAATTTTAACCAATAACCATTTTTTAATATGATTTTAGATCAACAATTGATAGAAAAGCACAATAATAAATTAGAAAAAAAACATAATCGAGCATTTGAATTTATTTCCCAAGATATTGATGATGTTGAGGAGCTTATTGCTAAACTTCAGAAATTTCAGATCGGGATACCAAGTTGGGCACTAGGGACAGGTGGTACACGCTTCGGACGTTTTTCTGGCCCTGGCGAGCCAGGGAGTTTGGAGCAAAAGTTTGAAGATGTTGGTCTGCTACATGCTCTTAATAAATCTAGCGGAGCTATTTCCTTACATATACCTTGGGATATTCCAGAAGACACCGCAAGAATGAAAGAATTGGCACGTTCTTTAAATATCACGTTCGATGCTGTTAATTCCAATACTTTTCAAGATCAACCACAGCAGGAACATAGTTATAAGTATGGATCTTTGCATCATGTCGATCCTAAGGTTCGCAAGCAGGCTATTGATCATAATATAGAGGTTATCAATTATGGAAAAGCTCTCGGTTCAAAGGCTTTGACTGTTTGGTTAGCTGATGGTTCATCTTTTCCTGGTCAATTGAATTTCCGTGAGGCTTTTCAGAATACGTTATCCAGCTTGCAGGAAATCTATAAACACTTACCCGAGGATTGGAAATTGTTTATCGAGTATAAAGCTTTCGAACCTTATTTTTATTCGATGACCATTGGAGATTGGGGGCAGTCTCTACTATTGGCAAATAAGCTGGGTCCTAAAGCATATACATTAGTGGATTTGGGACACCATTTACCAAATGCTAATATTGAACAGATTGTATCATTGTTGTTAATGGAGGGAAAGCTGGGCGGTTTTCATTTTAATGATAGTAAATATGCCGATGATGATTTAACAGCGGGGAGTATTAAGCCATATCAGCTTTTTCTGATTTTTAATGAATTAATTGATGGCATGGATCTGAATGGAATGGAACACGCTACTGGCTTAGGCTGGATGATTGATGCGTCACATAATCTTAAAGATCCTTTAGTGGACTTATTGCAATCTGTTGAAGCCATTAAAATTGCTTATGCACAAGCATTACTTATCGATCGTGTTGCACTCAAGGCAGCTCAACAAGCGAATGATGTTGTAAAATCACAAGAAATTCTTCAAGATGCATTTCGTACCGATGTAAGGCCATTGGTTGCTGAATCTAGGTTGAGGAGTGGTGCAGCTTTAAATCCATTATTATTATTTGAGGAGGAAAAATTACGTGATAAGTTGATCGCAGAGAGAGGTTTACGAACTATTGCAACAGGGTTATAAAGTTTTAAGAATGAATAACGATAAAATTCCTGTAGTTGCTATTTTCGATGTTGGTAAAACCAACAAAAAGCTTTTTCTATTTGATTCTAATTACCAAATTGTATTTGAACGTTCAACAAGATTTTTAGAAACAAAGGATGAGGACGGGGATCCGTGTGAAAATCTTGAAAGTCTTAGATTATCGGTTTTTGATTCACTTCATGAGGTATTTAGAAAAAATGAATTTGAAATTAAAGCGATTAATTTTACATCATACGGGGCTAGCGTTGTATATCTTGACGAAAATGGTAGACCCTTGACTCCTTTATATAATTATCTAAAAGAATTTCCTGTTACTATTCAACAGGAGTTGCATAATAAGTATGGAGGAGAGGAACATTTTTCTTTAACGACTTCATCGCCAACTTTAGGTAGTTTAAATTCAGGTTTCCAAATTCTTCGATTAAAAAAGGAACATCCAGAAATTTATAAACATGTCAATTTTGCTTTGCATTTGCCTCAATATTTAAGTTTTCTGGTTTCTGGAAAATTCTACTCAGATATGACCAGTATCGGGTGTCATACTGCTTTATGGGATTTTGAAAAAAATGAGTATCATAAATGGGTTCAAGATGAGGGTATTACAAAGGTTTTAGCTCCAATTGTTGAAGGAGATGAAGTTTTTGATGGTGCTTTTCCGGGTAGTTCTTTTAGAGTAGGAGCGGGGCTTCATGATAGTTCTTCGGCGTTAATTCCTTATTTATTCAATTTTGATGAACCATTTGTATTGATATCTACGGGAACTTGGTGTATTTCGTTTAATCCATTTAACAATAGTGCCCTAACTTCTTGTGAATTAAAAAAGGATTGTTTGTTTTATCAATCTTATTTGGGAAAGCCAGTTAAGGCTTCGAGGTTATTTGCAGGTTATGAACATGAACTGCAAGCTAAGCGAATTGCTGATTTCTTTCATGTTACTACAGCAAAGTTTCGTAATCTTCAACTTAATCGACGGATCATAGAAAAATTAATGAAAGAGTCTGTGGTTGTGGATTTAGTAGCATTTTCGACGATTGAGCTTGATCGTTTCCATAATTATGAAGAAGCTTACCATAGTTTAATTTTACACCTCATCAAAGCCCAAGTGGAATCAACAAAACTAGTTTTAGATGCTAATAAGATCTCTAGAATATTTGTAGATGGTGGGTTTAGTAAGAACCATATTTATATGAGTCTTCTGGCAAAAGAATTTCCTGAAGTCGAAGTTTTTGGTGCCTCAATGGCTCAGGCAACAGCATTGGGCGCAGCGCTAGCTATCCATGACCATTGGAATGAACTGGCGATACCGAATGACCTTATTGCATTGCGGTATTTTAGAAATAAATGAAATTTTAATTGTTTAAGATCTGAGCTGTGAATAAAAATGGGCGAGTGTAATCACTTGCCCATTTTCTTAAAGATAAAGGGTTTTTAAAAGGAGAGCGTGAAAAGCCCTTTAAAAATAATTTTTTTTTTAAAGTGATTAGGTAAACGAGCTTGCAGGTTTTTAACTCATCATTAATAGGGTAACAGATTTTTTACTAGAATACGTTTAAGACGATTGACCATAATTTTGATCCTATACTGCTATGGTGCAGAGTAACAAATATTTAAAAAAGTGAAATATTAAAAATATGAATGGTCTTTGAGTTTAACTTTTTTAAAATTTTATGCTAATTAATTGTTATTTTAGTGATTAATCTAAATTTTAAAATGACCAATTCAACTGCTCAGTTTCTAATGACACTGGAGATTAGTGATTTTTCAGCAACTCCCAAATATCTCCAATTGGCGAATACTATCATTGATGCAGTAAAAAATGAGAGACTTAAGAAGAATGAAATGCTTCCTTCAATTAATGAATCCAGTGCTTATCTTGAAATATCTAGAGACACGGTTGAAAAGGCTTATCGCTATTTAAAAAAGCATGAAATTATTGCATCTAATCCAGGCAAGGGATACTATGTCAATAAAACAGATATTCAATCCAAATGTAAAATTGCATTGTTTCTGAATAAATTGAGTGTTCACAAAAAAATAGTGTATGATTCATTTGCTAAGGAGTTAGGCGATTTTGCTGATCTGGATTTATTTGTCTATAATTCAGACCTTTCCTATCTCAAGAACCTATTATCGAATCTGACCAAAACATATGACTATTATGTACTATTTCCACATTTTAGGGAGGGACGAGATAAAGCGCCGGATATTATTCGTAGAATACCAAGCGATAAATTAATGTTATTAGGACGATTTGTGGATGATGTACCGGGCGATTTTCCAGCGGTTTATGAGAATTATGAACAGGATATTTACTTAGCGTTGGAAAAAGCGAGCGAAGTTTTAAGTAAATATAAAATGATAAAATTGGTTTTTCCCGATCATAGTGATTTTCCAAAAGCAATTATAAAGGGTTTTTATAAATTTTGTCAGCAGTATGCTTTTGATCATGAGCTGGTATCGGAATTGAATAAAGAAAAAGTCGTAATAGGGACTTGTTATATCAATATTATCGAAGATGATCTAGTAAAACTACTGAATAAGATTCAACAAAAAAATCTGGTGATAGGTAAAGATATTGGTGTTATTTCATATAATGAAACGCCGTTAAAGAAATTTATTTTGAATGGAATTACAACCATATCAACTGATTTTGAAACAATGGGTAGGATGGCGGCAAATCTCATTAAAAATAACTCCAAAGATCGGCTTGAAGTCCCATTTAATATCAAGATTCGAGCTTCTATATAAAAGCATATATTATATTATGAATAAAGCCATGAGTTTTCTCATGGCTTTAATACTTTTGATCACGATTACAGTGTTATTTTTTTAGGGTTAGAGGATATTGTTTAAATACTCCTTTAACAACCTTAGCAACATTAGTTGCCGCTTTTTCTGGACTATTAACTTCGCCAGATCCACGTGCTTGCCAAACAACTTTATTTGTTTTACGATCTACAGCTTCTATGATTAAGTGCGCATAGCGGTAACGTTCTTTGGCTACAGGATATGTTGAATAATAACCATAATAAGGAGAAAACCACGGTCTGTACCAACCCCATGGACCTCCATAAGCATATGAGGATCCATATACTAAACGACTTTTGTTATTGACAATTGTTATATAACGGAATAACAAATCTGGATTATCCTTACTGTAAGATAAGCCCCTTGCTTGTAATTCACTGTTGCTCGCGTCTAATATATTTGTTCTTGCAATATCATTATCAAAATATGATTTTGATAACGAATCGACAGGTGGTAACCAGCCATAAGTACGATATTGCGAAAAATCTACTTTTTCGTCGCGCATCGTATTATATTGATATGAGGCACAAGATGCAAGAATTAGACTTGCAAATAAGAAATAAATTATTTTTTTCATGACCAATAGGATTTATATTATTTTCTTAGTGTTAGACAAATGTAAATGTTAAAAGTTTAATTATATCAGTAAAAAATTATTGATAAAAGGCAACTAATGGCATCGAACGGCCTGGACCAAAAGCTTTTGGACTAATGCGCAGTATTGGAGGAGCCTGAAATCTTTTAAATTCGGCATTATTAACTAGTTTTATAATTTTTTCAACAATATTAAGATCATAACCTTGATCTAAAATTTCCTCTTTTGATTTTTGTTTTTCGATATATAGGAATAATATTTCATCCAGTAAATCATATGGTGGTAAGGAATCTGAATCCTTTTGATCGGGTCTTAATTCTGCAGAAGGTGCTTTTTCAATTGTATTAGATGGGATAATTTCCTTATTTCGGTTAATGTATCGGGCGAGATCATAGGCCTTTGATTTATATACGTCTCCTATTACTGAAATCGATCCTGCCATATCTCCATATAAGGTGCCATAACCTACCGCTGCTTCACTTTTATTTGAAGTGTTTAAAACGATATGACCAAATTTGTTGGAAATTGCCATTAATAACGTACCTCTGGTACGTGCCTGGATATTTTCTTCGGCAACACCCGCTTTTTGCCCTTCAAAAAAGGGAGCTAATGTTGTTTCGTAGGCCTGCGTAATATCTTTTATTGGAATGATATGATGTGCGCAATTGGTATTTTTTACGAGATCTAATGCGTCTTGAATGGAATGGTCGGATGAATAAATAGAAGGAAGCAATATTGCAAGTACATTTTCTGAACCTAATGCTTCACAGGCTAATGCGGCAACTAGTGCTGAATCTAATCCACCGGAAAGGCCTAAGACTGCTTTTTTGAAACCAGATTTGTGAAAATAATCACGTAAACCTAATAGCAGTGCGTCGTGAATCAGTTCTATTTCCTGATCGTGGGGTACCGTAAATGCTGTTGTCGCTTTTATGGTTTGATCTCTATATTCTATAATCTGTAAATCTTCTTCGAATTTTTTTAATTCACAGCAAATTGCTCCATTTTCATCAATAGCCAGTGATCTTCCGTCAAAAATTATATCCATATGTGCGCCAACTTGGTTGACATAGATGAGCGGACGTTTTGCTTTTGCCACTTGTGCTTTCAAAACAGCAACACGATCTTGATAATGGACATAAGAAAAAGGCGAAGCTGCAATATTGATCAGCAAATCTGGGCTTTCTTGAAGTAATTCGTTCATGGGGTCACCAACGTAGGAATTATTTCCTTGATCGTCATCCCATAAATCTTCACAAATGGTCAATGCTATTTTTGTTTTTTTATAGGTGAAACATGCGAATTTTCTGCTAGGTTCAAAGTAACGATATTCATCAAAAACATCATAGTTAGGAAGTAGTCCTTTTTTACTAATGTGTGTAATCTTTCCTTTTTCTAAACAAACTGCAGCATTGTACAGTGCTTTACCTTCTGGGTCTGTATTGGGGACAGGCGCTCCGATAATGCATAAAATATCTTGGCAATGTGATGCAATGGTAGTAATAGATTCGTTACACTGTTTTAAGAATGTTGCATTTTGCAAAAGATCCTTTGCTGGGTAGCCGCCAATTGCTAATTCAGAAAAAACAATAATTTCAGCTTGTTGTGCTCTTGCATTTTCAATAGCAGTAATAATTTTTGCAGTGTTGGAACTGAAGTTGCCGATATGATAATTTAACTGGGCTAAAGCTATTTTCATTTTTGCGTCTTTGTTTTTGAATGGTATACTGATATGAAGAGCAAGATAAGAAGTTTTTTAGACTACTTTTTGATACTATTGTTTTTTTATTTTAGTTTTTGATCGTGAATTAAAAACAAACAGGATCTTTACGTAAGTAAAGATCCTGCTTCGTGTATTCGTTTAAAATTTTAGAAGAAATAAATCTCCCAAACGCCATTTAATTGCTAATTGAAACTACTTCAATTTCAGAATATAACGGTGAGTTTGCTGGAACTTTATCTTTTGCAACTTGATCATATCCGAATGGAGACGGCGCGACAAATTTGATTTTTCCGCCCTTTTTTAATCCTTTTGCTGTTAAGCCCCCAATATTTGCTTCTCTTCCTTGAAATGACATTTTCTTTGGAAAGAAGGCAATTTTCCATGCGGAAATTACACCATTTAATGTAAATGTTGCTGGACTGTCCTCTTTAGATTCATCAACAAGTACACCTTTATCTGCCCCATTAAGCAAATTTACTTTATATTTGGTTACTACTGTTGGAAATATAAGTGTTCCATTGGAATAGAATTGATAAGTGTATGAAGCCTCTTCGCCTTCAGCAATTAAATCATACCATATACCTGTTGCTGTATCTAATTTGGGATTCGTGAAGTTTTTGATAGCAAATGATTTCAACTGAGGAGCCTGTTCTTTTAGTAAATTTTGGATTCTCGCATTTTCGATAGAATCTTTAATTCTTTGTTCTTCCGCTAATTTCGAAAAATCGTCTGATTTACTGCAAGATGCTAAAGCAATAATCATTGCCAACATTCCAAAAAAGATTTTTGTAAAATTTTTCATAAATTTCTTTACTAATTACTGTTATTATACCGGTTAAAACGTTCAATTGTTTAGATGTGCTACAAGGTACAAAAGAATTTTAAAGCAAGTAAAGTATATGGGAACTTTTTATTTGAAAAGGTCTTGTCACTTTGTTCTTTAATAATAGTTTTCTTTTGGAAATTTTATATAAAAAAATGGTCCTTTACATCATGTAAAGGACCATTTTTTTATGCTATTATTGATTTGTATTAATTACGAACCAGTATTGCCAATAGTTTTCAACTCAATTGTGTAAACAACTGGAGTATTTTTAGGAACAGTTACTTTTTCGCTACCTTTTGTATATTCTACTTGGTCAAAAGTAAAATAAGATGGTGAAATAAAACTAATTTTATCATTTTTTTGCAAACCTTTTGGTAATAATCCCTCAAATCTTACATCCTTGCCTTGGATATTAACAATAGTTGGTACAAATGCTTGAATCCATGCTTGTCCATAAATGTTAATTGCTGTAGCGATATTATCGTAGACTTTAGGAACACCATCTGTATTTTTGTCAAATACAGTTCCATTCATCAATTCTCCTTTGAAATTTAAGGTTGCTGCCCAAGGAGTTAACCCAGCTTGTCCATAACCGTTAACAGTACCCTTGTATACATATGGTGTTTCATTTCCAGCCGCTAACTCTACTTTATACCAGATTCCAGTTGAATCGGAATATTTAGCTTTATCTCCCCATTTGGTTTTTGCATATTGCTCTAATAAAGGAGCTTGTATTCTTTTTAATGAATCTCTGCGTACTTTTTCTAATCTTGCTTTTTCAATTTGCTCTCTTTCAGCTTTCTCATAATCGAAATCATTTTTGTTACAGGAAGCAAAAACTATCCCCATGCATAAAAATGCCATTAAAAATTTCGTAAATTTTTTCATAATTTTTTAAATTGTATCTTATATTACCACTTAAACGTTGTGTTTTTCGGTTTCGCTACAGCGAGATGTTAAATTATCTTAAAAAATTCGCTAACTCTTTTGGGCTTAGATATTTTTGCTTAATACTTTTTAATTTAAATGTTTGATCATAACGCAGGAGACTCGGGAAAACCATCTTTTGGTTGGTTAATAAGAGTAATGCTAAGGGATGATATTGTCCGGTATTTTTTTTTGGAGTTTTTGATTTCCATACTTGCTGATCGAAAGTGATGTCTTCAACCGTCTCCGCATCTAATTCAACTAGATAAAAATCTTTGTTTAAGCGGTCATAGATTTCTTTTTTTGAAAAGACTTCTTTATCCATTTTTCTGCAGTAGCTGCACCAGTCGGTATGAATGAAGATGATTGTTTCTTTTGGTGCTATGCTTAATAAAGAGTCTAATTGTTGAAAAGAGGTCCAAATTATCCGCTCTTGACCATAATGGCTGAGCGGATAAAGGATAATGGTCATTAATAAAACAAATTTGTGCATATGCTTCATCTTTCTTTAATAAATGGGATTAATGAAAATGGCCAATTTTTACTCCAAAGGTTATTGTGCGTGGTTTTGTCGGACCGTAAATATAATTTGAATCACGATTAGCGCCTTTATCGAAATCTTTTTGGAATGCGTTGAACATATTTTGTACACCTGCAAATAATTCAAGGTTAAAATCTTTGTGAACAGCAAAAGTGTATCCTAACCGTGCATTCAGCTCCATAAAATCCCTCGTTTTTTTGAGGCTCATGATTTCTTCTTGTATATGCGAGATCTTCATTTTTCCGGTGTAAACTCCTGTTAGGTCAACTGCGAATTTCTTAGTTGCTTTCCAATTGGCATTTAAGTAGCCATAGACATTTGGCGTACGTAAGAAATCTTTGGACAAAATGGCTTCTTGACCTGTTTTAGCTTCAGCTATCAGTTGTGCCGATTGGTATCGCGAGCGTTGTATCGTACCACCAGCTTGTAGACTAAATATACTTGAAGGGGCTACATTAAGTTCTAGGTTTGTTCCGTATACATAGGCATCTGTACCGTTACGCATTTCTTCAATCATAATGTCATTGGATTCTGATTTCAAGACTGTCGTAAATGGATTATTCAACTGTGTATAGAAGCCCTCCACTAAAAGGCTTGTTTGCGTATTGCCAAAATTTCTGCTGAAATTGAACGATCCGGTATAAGCATTTGAATATTCTGTTTTTAGGTCTTCTCCAATTAATACAAAAACCTGTTTTCCTCCGATGGAAGTCACATGCATATCTTCATTGAAAGCTTGTGGGGCACGGAAGCCGCGTGCATAGCCGCCACGAAATTGAATATTACTATTGATATCGTATAAGATGGTTAATCGTGGGTTCCAAGATCCAAAATTCTTCTGACTGCTACGTTCCACTTGTTGGAGCTGATAATTTCCGTCGACGAAGATGTAGTCGTATCGCATTCCTATTAATGCTTTGAAAGAGGATACTGGCTTCCATTCGTATTGGGCATAAGTTCCTATTCCTTTTGTTTTTTGATCGATGATACGTTGATATCCGGGAATCTGATCATTTGTTTTGTTGTAGTTGAACTCAATACCGCTGGTAAAGACATCATCCTCAAAATTGTTTGTGTACTGTGTTCCTGTAACAAAAGACAAATCATCTGTGTCTCCATAAGAATTTGCGGCTCTTAAACTATCTGTTGCAGTGGGCGCTTCGCCCAGTCCCCCGTAAAAACTTTTACGTTTTGTTTTTTGGCCGGAAGCATACACGGAGATTTTTTGTTTATAGTCTGCTAAATAATGATCGTAAGTGATA
Organism: Sphingobacterium sp. JUb20; assembly: GCF_004342035.1. Lineage (NCBI taxonomy): Bacteria > Pseudomonadati > Bacteroidota > Sphingobacteriia > Sphingobacteriales > Sphingobacteriaceae > Sphingobacterium > Sphingobacterium sp. JUb20. Next base: position 517,501 of record NZ_SLYV01000002.1, read on the forward strand.
CCACCAATCAATGAATTGGTTTCCAGTTGTTCTGTGATGGCTGTAAAATGGGGTGATTTGTTAAATTGGTCTCCTCCTCTTCTAAATTCCTGTATGGTACTGAAATCTACTGTTATTTTATTGACATCGGAAGGTTTGAAAAATGCTTTTGTTCCGAATGTGGTATTGTTAAGTTCTGTTATCTCCGAAAATCCGTCCTTATTTTTATCAAATGGTTGACGATTCCGATGCATACCATAAAAGGTAACACCTGTTTTAAGGTCTTCATCTACGTAAGAGGTGTTGAAGTCTACCGTATTATCCCAACTGCTACCGCCGATTAACGAGTTGGTAGATTTAATCTGCCAATCATTTTCGACAGGATCTTTAGTAATGATATTAATGGTACCGGCAATTGCATTTGCTCCAAATAGGGCAGAACCTCCACTTCGAATGACTTCGATGCGGTCGATCATACTGGTTGGAAGTTGGTCTAAACCATATACACTGTTTAGTGCGCTGAATACGGATCTGCTGTTGATCAAGATCTGTGAATAGGCACCTTCTAAACCGTTAAGGCGGACTTGTGAAAAACCGCAGTTTTGACAGTTGTTCTCTACCCTTACTCCTGGTTGATAGTTTAGTGTTTCGGACATAGCTACAGATTGTGTAGCCTGAAAAAGTTTAGGGCCTAATACCTGCACAATAACTGGTGCTTCCTTTTTACTGACACCATATCGGGTTGCGCTTACAACGACTTCATTCAAATGCAGGTTGTCTGTATTTAATTTAAAGTGTACGGTGGAATCTGTCAGCAATATCAGCTGTTTGAGGGTTTGATAGCCAACAGCGGTAATCTGTATATTTTGTTTTTGTTTAGTTAGTTTTTGAAATTCAAAATAACCTGCGGTATCAGAAACGGTCGAGTGAAGACCATTTTCGATGTTGATAGTTGCTCCAACTATACCTTTACCGTCATTGTTACTGATTTTACCTTTTAATGTATGTTGCGCATATGTATGCATACTGATCATCATCATGATGATCAGTAGATTGATATTTCTCATTGGAGTGTATTTGTCCTTTTAATTGTAATGAACCTATCATGGGAGGTGTAAAATATCAGTACGAAGCAAGGCGAATGCCTGCTCCATGAATATTTTCATACTAGCTATGCCCACTATGGTTACATTATTTGCTTGAAATAATTAATAAATTACAGCACGACGCAATGCGATTTGCTATCGCACGGCGAATAGCATTCGTCTTGATAATAAGGATGAATGCAATAACTAATTTTATTTTAAGCAAAATCTGGGGGACCCCTTAAGAAAGCGTGATCGACGACACGATTGGTGACAACTGGTGTGTAGACTTGATAACTGTAGATATGAACGATAGTTCGAATGGGCTGTTCAAAAACGATAAATTCACTTTGAACAAAGTTTTGATTGTAGACGACATTGAGGAAATCAATTTGATCGTCGGATTCTTGCGGTCTGGGCTGATCGTTTGTAAAATCGTAAGGGTGATTGTGCATGACAATCTCTCCGTTTGATTTTACCTCTTTGTGCATGAAAATAACACCAGAAATAATGATCAAGCTGATCAATGCCAATTGCATTGATGCTAAGATTTTTCTGATATGTATATTCTTTGACATGTAGGTAATAAAAAAGCACCCGCTTAATACGAGTGCTAAATTATTGAAAATAAACGTAGCTTTCTATTGAAAGTGTATTATTTAAATATTATTTTATCAGTTGATTGTTGTCATCTGGAAAAACCAAGCTAGGAATATGTTTTTTAGCTTGCTCCATTTCCATTTGTGCATACGATATGATGATCACAATATCACCCACTTGAACTAATCTTGCTGCAGCGCCATTTAAGCAGATGGTACCGGAAGCTCTTTTTCCAGGAATAACATATGTTTCTAAACGAGCGCCATTGTTATTGTTAACGATTTGAACTTTTTCGTTTGCAATAATATTTGCTGCATCCATTAAATCCTCATCAATTGTGATACTACCAACGTAATTAAGCTCGGCCTGTGTAACCCGAACACGGTGGATTTTAGATTTCATTACCTCTATAAACATGTGGCAAAGTTAGATTTTTCTTGTAAAAATGTAAAGTTAATAAGTATAATGTGACATTTAATTCAAAATCATGTTATCAATAAGACGTACATCTTCGACCCACGCAGTGACAAGTGCTACATATTGTTTATCTTGTTCAATTGTTTTGATTTCTTTCAATGTCGTTGTTTCGCAAATAGCGAGATATTCTAAGGTAATACCTTCGCTGGAGTTCAATAGTTCTGTTGCCTGTTTATTTAATTGAAGTAAGGGTATCTTTCCAAAGTTATTTTTGATATACAGAAGTGTTTTGGACAAAGCTAACGCTTGTATTTTACCATTTGATGAGAGGCGCATGTTTCTTGAACTTAAAGCGAGACCATTTTCATCTCGGATGATTGGGCATAATGCAATGGTGATCGGTAATTGCTTTACTTTGATCATATGTTCAATAACCATGACCTGTTGGAAGTCTTTCTGTCCAAAGCATGCAATATCTGGTTGCACTAAGGCGAATAATTTATAAACGACTTGCGTTACACCTTGAAAGTGCCCCGGTCTCATTTTCCCTTCCCATATTGCATCTAATCCGTTTAGATCGATGTGCCATTTTTCATTTGGATCAGGGTACATCTCTTCTACGGTAGGTAAGAATAAGGCATCACAATGAGCAGCTTCTAATAATGCGATATCATGCTCGATGGGCCTTGGATACTTTTCTAAATCCTTTGGATCGTTAAATTGTGTCGGGTTGACAAAGATACTGCAAACGGTGACATCTGATAAAGGTTTTGCATAATTCAGTAAAGAGATATGTCCTTCATGCAGTGCACCCATTGTTGGGATAAGAGCTATTTTTTGTTTGTTGATTCGTGCTGTTTCCAGGTAATCTTGGAGCTCTTTTTTAGTCTCGAAAATTCTCACTTTTAGAAATTTTAATACAGGGCAAAAGTGGGGAATATATTTGTGAATATAAAACGATGATTTGTAAGGAATTGTATTGTCGGGATATTTTTTGTATCTTTGTAGACCGATTTTACTGTTCTAATAAAAATAAAATAAATAAAAACTGGAGATGGCAAAAACGAAGATATTGTTTATAACCCACGAGATGTCGCCTTTCCTCGAATTAACTAAAATTTCTGAAATCACGCGTCAATTGCCGCAGGCTATGCAAGAGAAAGGATTTGAAATCCGTATTCTTATGCCTCGTTTTGGTAATATTAATGAGCGTAGAAATAGATTGCATGAGGTAATTCGTCTGTCAGGCTTAAACATTGTGGTGGATAACAATGACAATCCGCTAATCATTAAGGTAGCTTCATTGCCTGCGGCACGCATGCAGGTTTACTTCTTGGATAATGAAGACTATTTTCAGCGGAAAAAAGTTTTTCGTGACGAGAATGGAGAATTTTTTAATGATAACAATGAGCGCTCTGTGTTCTTCTGTAAAGGAGCACTGGAAACGGTTAAGAAGTTAGGTTGGTCACCAGATGTGGTACATTGCCACGGTTGGTTTTCAGCATTAGTGCCGGCTTATTTAAAGACGACATATAAAGATGATCCTACTTTTAAAGGTGCCAAAGTGATGTATTCGTTGTATAACGAAGAGTTCTCCGGAACTTTAGGCGATAAATACAGAGAAATTGCCCCTGAAGGTGCATTGACAAAAGATGATGTTGCTAGTTATGGTGACGGTAGTTATGTCAACATCTATAAAGGTGCTTTGGACTTCACCGATGTAGCGGTTGTAGCTGAGGAGGGTGTTAATCCAGAAATTTTAGCATATGCAAAAGAAAAAGGAATTCAGGTCTTTGAACCTAATGGTGATGAAGATTATGAAGCTTTCAATGATCTTTTTGATCAATTTGCTCCTGTAGAAGAAGAAACAACGGTTTAATGTAGAAATTAAACGTATTTAAAAAGCGTCTAAGAAATTAGACGCTTTTTTTGTGATATATCATCAGTGAGGGCTTCTTCTATATTAGATTAAAATCTGATAGTTAACAAATAGGTCTTGCGGTGATTTAATGGCAGGATGATAATTTAAAATGTTACCTTAGCTTTATTATGAAAATTAAAGTTGGTTTTGGCTTTGATGTCCATCAATTAGAAGAGGGGCATCCATTTATAGTAGGTGGAGTGGAATTGGATCATCATGCTGGTGCATTCGGCCATTCGGATGCGGATGTTTTGGCTCATGCCATTTGTGATGCGCTCCTGGGGGCCGCAAATTTAGAGGATATTGGTTATCATTTCCCAAATACAGATGAGCAATGGAGAGGTATTAGCAGTCTTGTTTTACTGAAACATTGTGTTAAGCTAATTGGAGATAAGGGGTATACCATAGGCAACATTGATGCTATGTTATGCCTGGAAGCTCCTAAAATTAAACCGTATATCGGACAGATGAAGGCCAAAATATCGGAGGCCTCAGGTTTGGACGTTGATGATATTTCGATCAAAGCAACGACCAATGAATCCATGGGATTTGTCGGAAGACAAGAGGGGGTAGTAGCATATGCTGTTTGTTTGATCGAAAAAGCTTAAACTTTCTGTTTCTTTTTAAAAAAGAAGCAGGCAACAATAAAACTGATTGCTGTAAGTACGAATCCTAGATAGAAAGGAGCTCCTGGTAAATAGAGAGCTTCTTTTTTATCTGTAAAGTGAGCAAACAACCAGCTCATGACGGGAGGGCCTATAATGGCTGTTAAGCTAATAATACTTGTTAATCCACCTTGTATCTGTCCCTGCTCATTCGATGGCGTTTCGTTGGATACAAGGCTCTGGATAGCTGGACCTGCGATTCCCGCAAATACATATGGTATTACGGCTAGGAAAATTAACCATGGAGCGTATGCCATCCCCATTAAGGGCATCGATATCACGTAGAGTCCAGATCCGATTAAAATACTTTTTTCTAATCCCAATTTTGGAATAATAATTCGAATCAATCCGGCTTGAACTATAGCCAACAACATACCTATAAAACCCAAAGAGATACCAACCATTCTTTCATCCCATTGATATCTTTCCATGGTGTAATATGACCAAGTACTTTGTACGGCATGAGAAGAGATGTTTATCAGAAAGATGCAAAAAAATAATTGTTTTAGATGCGGGTATTTCGCAAGTTGCTTGAAAGCACCTACCGGATTTGCATTTTTCCATCTGAAAGGTCTTCTGTTTTCTTTTTTTAATGATTCTGGAATGAAAAAATAACCATATAAGAAATTTAAAAAACTTAATAATGCTGCGGCGAAAAAAGGTATTCTGGCACCATAATGCCCTAATAACCCACCTAGCAATGGACCTACTATAAAACCTAAGCCAAATGCAGCTCCCAATAATCCGAAATTCTGAGCTTTTTTCTCGTGCGAACTGATATCTGCTATAAATGCAGCAGCTACTGTGTAGCTGGCTCCTGTAATACCTGCTATAAACCTACCGATGAATAACCACAGGATGGTTGGAGCTAACCCCATGAGTAAATAGTTGATAGAAAAGCCTAAGAGTGATATTAACAGGATGGGTCTTCTACCAAATCGGTCACTGAGATTACCTAACACAGATGCAAAGAAGAATTGAGTTAATGCATAACAAAACATGAGCAAACCACCATATCGCGATGCATCACTTAATGTGCCGCCAATCAATTCTTCAATTAATTTAGGCATTACAGGTATAATAATACCTAAACCAATGACGTCAATTAGTACGGTTAAAAAAATGAAAAATAGACTTTTTGAAGTGTTGACTTGCATATTTTACTGTTTTTTATTTTTTAGATAGGCTTTTAAACGATTTACTGGCCTATAGCTTTATCATTTATTTTAATAATCTATATGTTTTTGCCTGTCACGAATGACAGACAATTGATTTGTTTTTAAATCTAAACTAAATTTCTGAAATACCAAGCTTTAGCGATATTGAAAAATTAGGATCATACCCTAAGGATTGTTTTTGAACCAATCAAAGGCGATCTGTTTTATTTAGAAAATGGTTTTAAAGACTGAAATGTGCGATTGGTTTAAAGTTTCTTTTTTGTAGTAATTGATTCTTTTTCAGTGTTTTTTTAACGGATGTTGTATCGAATGAAGATTCCTCAAAATATTTGTAATATCTTTGTTGTCATGCACATAATCTTTGGCACATTATCTGATATTGTAGCGGAGGCATATGTCATCATATTTTATAATGATCAAATCGAGAAAGAATAAGGTTCAATGAAGAGAGAATCAAAAAAAAACCAACTGCAACCAGAAGATATTAAGCGGTACACACGTAATTTCTGGAAATTTATTATTGGAATAATAGCTTTTGGGTTTCTATTTATATTTAGTGTTCGCCTGGGGTTATTTGGAAAGTTACCATCTTTTAGTGATTTAGAAAATCCTAAGAGTAATTTAGCTTCGGAAGTTATAACGGAAGATAATAAGGTTTTAGGTACTTATTATATTCAAAATAGGTCAAATGTGAAGTATAGTGAGTTGTCACCTTACTTGATACATGCCTTGATCTCAACAGAGGATAAGCGTTTTTACGATCACTCCGGTATTGATTATACACGTACTTTTACGGTCATTTTCCACACTTTAACTGGAAATAAACAAGGAGGGAGTACGATTACACAGCAATTAGCTCTTAATTTATTTTCAGACGGTCGTGCTAAAAGTGCTCCTAAGCGTATCATTCAAAAGTTTCAGGAATGGATAACTGCTGTTCGTTTAGAGCGTAATTATACCAAAGAAGAGATTATCACCATGTATTTCAATACAGTGGACTTTGGAGCATATAATACCTATGGTATTAAATCAGCCGCACGTACTTATTTCAATACAACTCCTGATAAACTTACTGCAGACCAAGCTGCTTTATTAGTGGGTATGCTGAAAGGTCCGGGCGTTTATTCTCCTGTCAGGTATCCGCAAAACGCATTAGCGCGCAGAAATACAGTCTTGGACAATATGAATAAGGCAAATTTCATTTCTACAGAGGAAGAGGCTAGTGCACAAGCTAAACCATTGGGATTACAATTGAAAATCGCCAATTATGGGGAAGGTTTAGCACCTTATTTTCGTGCGGTATTAAAAGAAGAAATCAAGAAAGAATTTTCAAAGTTATCGATTACCAAATCGGATGGTACACCTTATGATCTGGATCGTGATGGGTTGAAAATTTATACAACAATTAATATGTCCATGCAGCAATATGCTGAAGATGCCCAGAAAGAATGGATGAAATCTTTACAGGGTAAGTTTGCTGTACAATGGAAGAATAAGGATCCTTTTAAAGGAGATAAAGCCAAGTTACTGACGACAGGTATGCGACGTTCTGAACGCTACCGTGTTTTGAAGGAGAATGGACTTTCTGAAGATGAGATCAAGAAAGCATTTCAGGTAAAAGTTCCGATGTCTATTTTCACTTGGAAGGGTTCTGTGGATACTGTTATGGCTCCGATTGATTCTATCAAATACAATAAATTGATGTTACGTAATGCAATGATGTCGATGGAACCAAAAACTGGACATATCAAGGCTTGGGTCGGTGGAATAAATTTTGAGCATTTCAAGTATGATCAAGTAAAAATGGGGACGAGACAGGTCGGTTCAACTGCCAAGCCATTTACTTATGCTGTCGCAGTTGATAATGGCTACTCTCCATGTTACAGTATTCCAAATTATCAACAGACTTATGGAAATTGGACACCAAGGGGTACAGCTGAAGGTGGGAATCCGATTACTTTAGCTAATGCATTGGCGTTGTCTCAGAATTATGCGACTGCCTATTTGGTGAATCAAGTTACACCGGAGGCGGTTGCTGCATTGACGAAACGTATGGGTATTACCAGTGATGTCCCGAACTATCCATCCATTTCACTTGGAGCATATGAAGCTTCTGTATTTGATATGGTTGGTGCTTATTCGGCATTTGTAAATCATGGTACTTGGATTGAACCTAATGCGATCTTGAGGATCGAAGATAAGAATGGAACTCCTATTTATGAAAAGGCACCTAAAGTTGTTAAGGCTTTGAACAGTGAGTCTGCTTATATTATTGTAGATATGTTAAAATCTGTTGTCTCGAAAGGTACAGGAAGACGAATTCAATGGAAATATCATTTGACGAATCCAATCGGAGGAAAGACGGGTACAACCAATGATAATGCTGATGCTTGGTTTATCGGGATCACTCCTGAACTGGTGTCAGGTGTCTGGACAGGAGCTGAAGATCGTAGTATTAGTTTTGCGAATATGCAAGACGGGCAGGGAGCTGCAGCAGCAATGCCTGTATTTGCACTCTATATGCAGAAGGTATATGCAGATAAAAACCTCAAGTATACGAAAGGCGATTTTGAACTTCCTGAAGGTGGGCTAACGCGAGTAGTTGACTGTTCTAAGTACTGGGGAGGGGGCGGAAGCTCCGGAGCAGACAGTACAGGTTCCGAATCAAACTTAAATGATGATCGATTAGGTTTTTAAATTTTATTAAATAAAGATATAAAGCCAGATAATTGAGTTTTTCGAAATTTGTTATCTGGCTTATTTGTTATATATGAGCGTGTTTGATTATAAAGAGGAGCTTAAAAGAATTCCACATAAGCCTGGGGTTTATCAGTATTTTGATAAACATGATGTCCTGATTTATATCGGTAAAGCTAAAGATCTGAGGAATCGGGTTGGTTCTTATTTTGTGAATGAAACGCAACATAACGGTAAGACGCGTGTATTAGTTCGTCAGATCAACCGTATTTCTTTTACTATTGTAGATACGGAGATTGATGCATGGTTGCTGGAAAATTCATTGATTAAGAAACATAAGCCCAAGTATAATGTATTATTAAAAGATGATAAAACTTATCCTTGGATTGTCATTAAAAATGAACGCTTTCCCCGAGTTTTTTGGACACGTAAATATATTAAAGATGGCTCTCGGTATTATGGTCCTTATGCCTCTGTAGGGATGATGCACATTGTATTGGACGTAATCCGGGATCTTTTTCCGCTAAGGACGTGTAATTTGGCACTGACTCAGGAGAATATTGCTAGGGGTAAATTCAAAATTTGCCTTGAATATCAGATTGGCAACTGTAAAGGTCCATGTGAAGGTTATCAATCTGAAGAAGATTATGATCAGAATCTGAGTGATATTAAAGATATTTTAAATGGTAAAATTTCTGTTGTCACGAATCGGATTAAAGAGCAGATGTCTGCAGCAGTATCGGAAATGAATTTCGAAAAGGCGCATTCCTTTAAGATGAAATTAGATAAACTGGATTTGTATCAGAGTAAGTCTACGGTTGTTAATTCATCTATCACGAATGTTGATGTTTTCAGTATTGCATCGGATGAAAGTTATGCTTTTGTTAATTATTTAAAAGTGATGAACGGAGTGATCATTCAAACGCAGACTGTTGAAATGAAGCGGCGACTGGATGAGACTGAACAAGAACTTCTTGCTTTAGCGATTCCTGAGATCCGGGATCGGTTTAAAAGCTTATCACGAGAAATTATCGTTCCATTTGAACTGGATATTCAGGAAAATGATCAGATCAAATTTACGGTTCCAAAACTAGGGGAAAAGAGAAAATTATTGGATCTATCGTTGAAGAACGTAGCGTTCTTTAAAAAAGAACGATTGCTACATTATGAGAAATTGAATCCAGATGTACGAGTAGATCGTATTTTAACGCAGATGAAGAAAGATTTGCGGTTAAATGTCTTGCCTCAGCATATTGAATGTTTTGATAACTCTAATATTCAAGGTAGCTATCCTGTATCTGCTATTGTAGTCTTTAAAGATGGTAAGCCATCAAAAAAGGATTACCGACACTTCAATGTTAAAACAGTAGTAGGTCCAAATGATTTTGCCACGATGGAGGAGGCTGTATATAGGCGATATAAGCGGGTTTTGGAAGAAGATGGTGATTTGCCTCAGTTGATCATTATTGATGGGGGTAAGGGACAATTAGGGGCCGCTTTGAAAAGCTTGCGATTATTAGGGATAGAGAAACAAGTTACAGTAATTGGTATTGCCAAGCGGCTGGAGGAGCTGTATTATCCGGGTGATCAATATCCTCTTTATTTGGATAAAAAATCGGAAACTCTTAAAATCATCCAACACTTGCGGGATGAAGCCCATCGGTTCGGAATTACTTTTCACAGAAATCAACGTAGCCGAAAAACTTTTGTATCTGAACTCGAAGATATTCCTGGCATAGGTAAGACTACGGTAGAGAAATTACTGACTACCTTTAAATCTGTTAAGAAAATTAAAGAGGCTCCAGAAGAAGAGTTGAGAAAAGTGTTGAACTTAAAACAGCTACAGGCACTTTTAACATATTTTAAGCGAAATTAAGCGCGTTTGTCTTGCATTTTTTATTAAGAGAAAAGCCCCAATAAGTTGATCACTAATGGGGCTTTTGTATGCTGGTTAACATTTGTACTTAAAACTATTTTCTAGCATTAGTCGTCATAACCAAATCTTTTTAAGTAATTTTTCTTACTTCTCCAATCTGGAATTACTTTTACGAAAACCTCAAGAAAGACTTTTTTGTCAATAAATGCCTCAATATCCTGGCGAGCGTACGTGCCGACTTTTTTAATCATTGATCCACCGGTACCGATGATGATATTCTTTTGTGAATCACGCTCCACAATGATTTCTGCAGCGATACGAGTGATCTTAGGTTCTTCTTTATAAGATGTAACAACTACTTCAGTACTGTAAGGAATTTCCTTGTCATACAGTTTGAATATTTTTTCGCGAATCATTTCCGAAACAAAGAAACGCATTGATTTGTCTGTTAATTCATCTTTTTCATAGTAAGGAGCATGTACAGGAAGTTTTTCCTTGATATAGTCCATTACTCCAGTGATATTATGATTAAGAAGTGCTGATACCGCAAAAATAACTTCTGGGTTGATCGTTTCTTTCCAGAACTCTACTTTAGCCATCACTTCTGCTTCGTTAGACTTGTCAATTTTATTGATAAGAACAGCTACTGGAGAACTTGTTTTTTTTAATTTCTCAATAACATCATTTTCATCATATTTTTCATTGATATCTGTAACAAGTAAAATAATGTCCGCATCGATCAGCGATCCTTGGACAAAATTCATCATTGATTCTTGTAACGAATAGTTTGGTTTGATGATACCAGGTGTGTCTGAAAAGACAATTTGGTGCTCCTCATCATTGACTATTCCAATAATGCGGTGTCTTGTTGTTTGAGCTTTAGGAGTGATGATAGACATCTTTTCACCCACTAAAGCGTTCATTAGCGTAGACTTACCTGCATTAGGTTTACCGATGATGCTTACGAATCCTGCTTTATGCGACATTTTTTTTAATTTAATTAGGATTACAAAGAAACAAAATATATCTTTGTGCTCCAATTCGGAGGTAAAGATATCTTGCTTTTTAACACAAAAAGGACGATTGAACTAAAAATATATTGCGGGATGGAGCAGTTGGTAGCTCGTCGGGCTCATAACCCGAAGGTCATCAGTTCGAGTCTGATTCCCGCTACTAAAAGAGTCTGTTGAAAGACACAGACTCCAAGAC